>CANRMD010000008.1 GCA_947631645.1 Candidatus Gastranaerophilales bacterium | reverse complement strand
ATTCACGCAAGGTCAACAGGTCCATATTCATTAGTAACACAACAGCCTTTAGGCGGTAAAGCTCAATTCGGCGGACAAAGATTCGGAGAAATGGAAGTTTGGGCTTTAGAAGCATACGGTGCGGCTTATACACTTCAAGAAATGTTAACAATTAAATCAGATGATGTTAACGGCCGTTCAAGAGCTTATGAAGCAATCGTTAAAGGTGATAATATTCCAAGACCGGGTATCCCCGAATCATTCAAAGTACTTGTAAGAGAATTACAAAGTATCGGTTTGGATATATCCGTATCGAAGAAGAGCGGTGAAGAAGTTGATTTAATGTCAGATACAGATGATTTAAGAAAGGCAGCTCCTAAGAGAATTCTTTCCGATATCGATTCTGAATTGTTGAATATTAACTTCTTGGAAACTCCAAGTTCATTTAAAGAATAGAAGATTAAAGGAGATAAAAAATTGTCTACGAGTATAGATTATTTTGATTATATACGAATAAGTATAGCTTCCCCCGAACGCGTACTTAAATGGTCATACGGTGAAGTAACAAAACCTGAAACCATTAACTATCGTACATTAAAACCCGAAAGAGACGGGTTATTCTGCGAAAGAATTTTCGGACCTACAAAGGACTGGGAATGCTATTGCGGTAAATATAAAAGAGTAAGACATAAAGGTATCATATGCGAAAGATGCGGTGTTGAGGTTACGGATTCAAAAGTAAGACGTCACAGAATGGGACACATAAAACTTGCAGCACCCGTAAGCCATATTTGGTTCTTAAAAGGGATACCAAGCTACCTTGGCTTACTTTTAGATATGACTTTAAAAGACCTTGAACAGGTTATTTATTTTAACAATTATGTTGTTATAGACCCTGCCGACAGTGAATTTAAAAAATATCAACTTTTAAATGAAGAAGAATATGAAGATTACATGCTTGAGCATGAAGATTCACAATTAAAAGTAGGTATCGGAGCTGAAGCAATAAAGGAACTTTTGGGCGAAATATCACTTCAGGAAATGGCTGAATCAATAAGAGGTGAGCTTGCAGGATTATCAGGAAGTGTACAAAGAAAAGCTAAATTAATTAAAAGATTAAGATTAGTTGAATCACTTCTTGAAAGCAATACAGAACCTACTTGGTTGATAATGGATGTATTACCTGTAACTCCGCCTGATTTAAGACCTATGGTTCAATTAGACGGCGGAAGATTTGCAACTTCTGATTTAAATGATTTATACAGACGTGTAATCAACAGAAACAACCGTTTATTAAGATTACTGGAAATGGGTGCACCGGAAATCATCGTAAGAAACGAAAAACGTATGCTCCAAGAAGCCGTTGACTCATTGATAGATAACGGTAGAAGAGGAAGAACGGTTGTAGGCCCAAGCAACAGACCTTTAAAATCATTAAGCAACATTATTGAAGGTAAACAAGGTCGTTTCAGACAAAACTTATTAGGTAAACGTGTTGACTATTCAGGCCGTTCGGTTATCGTTGTAGGTCCTAAATTAAAATTAAATCAATGCGGTTTGCCTAAAGAAATGGCAATAGAATTGTTCAAACCTTTTGTTGTTAACAAATTAATCGAAAGAGGTTTTGTACAAAATATAAAATCAGCTAAAAAGAAAATAGAACGTTCTGAAGCCGTTGTATGGGATATCTTAGAAGAAGTAATTGACGGACACCCCGTATTATTGAACCGTGCTCCAACCTTACACAGATTGGGTATTCAAGCATTTGAACCCGTTTTGGTTGAAGGACGTGCTATCCAATTACACCCGTTAGTATGTACGGCATTCAACGCCGACTTCGACGGTGACCAGATGGCTGTACACGTACCGTTATCAATAGAAGCTCAATCTGAAGCAAGAATGTTAATGTTGGCAACAAATAACATTTTAGCACCCGCTACAGGTAAACCTATTATTGCAGCTTCTCAAGATATGGTTTTAGGTATGTATTATTTGACTTTGATGGATAATAGTGACGAAGATAAACAGCTTAAATATTTCTACAGTTTTGAAGATGCTATTGCAGCTCACGAAACAGGTGTTATTAAGTTGCACGACAGAATTGTAGTTCGTGATGAACACGGAGAAAGACTTGAAACTACAGTCGGAAGAATTATCTTCAATGAAACGGTAAGAAATGCAATCTTTGCATCATAATTTAAGTAAAGGTGAAAAATAACATGGATACATTACTACATAAAAATACAAAAAAATCATTTGACTTCATCAATGAACAGGTGAATAAAAAATCGATTAATAAATTGTTAGCACAAGTATATCTTGAATTTGGCGGTGCTAAGACAGCAACATTAGCTGATAATCTTAAAAATTTAGGATATCATTATGCAACAAGATCAGGTACCACAATATCTATTGCAGATTTATCAGTACCTGCAGATAAAAAAGAACTTTTAAATGAAGCTGAAAAAGAGATTGAAAAATCAACTCACAGATATTTAAAAGGTGATATAACCGAAGTTGAAAGATACACAAAAGTTATAGACACTTGGTCTGAAACAACATCAAAATTAACTGCAAGAGTAGTTGAAAACTTTGACAGATTAAACCCGGTATATATGATGGCATTCTCAGGTGCAAGAGGTAACGTTTCTCAGGTATCACAGTTAGTCGGAATGAGAGGTTTGATGGCTGATGCACAAGGTCAAATTATCGACTTACCGATTAAATCAAACTTTAAAGAAGGTCTTTCAGTTACCGAATACATCATTTCTTCATACGGTGCAAGAAAAGGGCTGGTTGATACAGCGTTAAAAACAGCAGACTCGGGATACTTAACAAGAAGACTTGTTGACGTTGCTCAGGACGTTATTATCCGCGACCACGATTGCGGAACAAAACGCGGTATTATGATGACCGATATTTCAGACGGAGAAAAAATCGTTGCACCGTTAACAGAAAGATTACTCGGAAGAACAATAGCAGAAGATATTAAAGATAAAGACGGAAATGTTGTAATTCCCGCAAACACAACAATTAACAGAGATGACATAAGAAAAATTAAACCGTTAGACTTACATCAATTAAAAGTACGCTCACCTCTAACATGTGAACTTGAATACGGTATATGCCAAAAATGCTACGGCTGGGCAATGACAACACAAAAATTAGTTGATGTCGGTGAAGCAATCGGTATTATAGCAGCTCAATCAATCGGTGAACCGGGAACACAGCTTACAATGAGAACTTTCCACACAGGCGGTGTATTTAAAGGTGCCGGAGCTATGAAAGAAATTATCTCTGATGTTGACGGTAAAATCGTAACCAAAATCTTTACAAGAGACTTAAGAACACGTCACGGTGATAATGTTGCTATTACAGTTCAAGAATCAGATATGGAAATCAAATCGGGTTCTAAAACAAAGAAATATCATATTCCGTCAGGTGCAATTCTTTACGTACAAGAAGGTCAAGAAGTTAAAAAAGGCGATAAAATTGCCGTTTATGAACCGGTTTCAGGCGGTGACGGAAGCCGTTTAACAGAAAAAGCTACAAAAGATATTACATCTGATTTATCAGGTGAAATAGTTTTTGAAGATTTCGTTGCAGATGAAAAGAAAGACAGACAAGGCAACATCTCAAGAACTGCAAGTAAAAACGGTATTGTTTGGGTACTTGGCGGTGATGTTTATAACTTACCGGGCGGTTCTACAATATTAGTTCAAGACGGAAAAGCCGTTAAAAAAGGTGATAAACTTGCCGAAATTCATATTATTTCCGAACACGGCGGTGAAGTAAGACTTGGTGATAACTTAGTTGTTGAAGACGTTAAATTTGACGGCAAAAAAATTAAGAAAATTGTTCAAGGTAAAGAGCTTACTATTGTAATCGCATCAATAACAGCTTCAAATGCAAAATTTGAACAAACTAAAAAAGAACAAATTTGGACCGTTAACAAAACGGGAGAAAAATATATTGTTAAAGCTCCTATTGATACTGTTGTTGAAAGCGGCATGATTATTGCTGAACTTATGGACGAAGAATATACAGTTCCTTCTTCAGGTGAAATCAGATATAACGGTATTGAAGTTGATGAAAATCAAATTATTACAAAACCCGGTGAAGTAATATTCATTCCCGATGAAATTCATCAGGTAAATAAAGATTCCGCATTAAAAATGGTTGAATCAGGTACATTTGTAACAGCGGGAACTGAAGTTGTAAAAGACTTGTATGCACACATCGACGGTATTGTTGAAATAAAAGAATTTAACGATATGATTCATGAAGTTGTAATCCGCCCAGGCGAAATCTACAATTTAAGCGGAATCGGTGAACTAAAAGTTGATGAAGGCGAAGTTGTTAAAAAAGGTACCGAAATCGCACCGAAAATTAAAGCTAAAGTTGATTCCATAGTTACTATATTAGATAACGAAAAAGACAACTTGGAAATTGATGATTTAGAAGAAGATTTAGGTGTTGTAGCTTTAGATGAAAAATCTATATCAAATCAGCCTATACAAATCTTAGTAAGACCTGTTCAAAGATTTAATATTGATACAAAAGATGTATCTATTAAATTTAACTCAACAGACGAAGCTATTGATCTTGTACCTGTTACCCAATTACAATACAAAGACGGTTCAAGAGTCAGAAACTTAGATGGCGGAGTACTTACAAGAACAAGTCTAGTGCTTCAAATGGACGGTTATCTAAGCCACTTAAAAGGTTTAGTAGAACTTGACAATGACAATAACTTAAAGATTGTTGTACTTGAAAACTTAATTGTTAGAAGAGAAATAGAAGGTCAATCAAAAACTTCAGCTTCTATGCAGACTGAATTATTAGTAACAGACGGTCAAGTAATTGAACCGAAAACACCTGTTGCAAAAACTCAAGTTCTTGCTATAAGTGATGCTGTTGCAAGTATTAAAGAAAATAATCAGGATGTAAGAAGATTACTTTTAGTTTCTGACAGCAGTGAAATAAAAGTAAACTTAAAATCAAAACCGACAGTTAAAAAAGGTGATTTGGTAAAAATGGATGCTGTTATTTCAGAAAGCGGTGAAGTATCAGAACTTTCAGGATTAGTAGTAGCAACCGATAAAAATTCAATTACCTTACGGTCAGGTCGTCCTTATTTAATCAGCCCCGGAACAATGCTTCAGGTTGCAAACGGTTCACTTGTAAACAGAGGTGATATGATTGCAACATTGGTATTTGAAAGACAAAAAACAGGTGATATCGTTCAAGGTTTACCTCGTGTTGAAGAACTTCTTGAAGCAAGAAAACCTAAAGATTCCGCTGTCGTTGCAGAATACGCAGGTAAAGCAGAAATTGAGATAGAAGATGATGTTCCGCGATTATTCTTAAACGGCGAAAACGGACGTCAGGAAGTTAAATACTCTATTGATTCAAATATTATAGTTGCAAACGGACAAGATATAAAAGTCGGTCAACCTCTTACAGGCGGTCCGTTAAACCCGCATGATGTTATCAGATTAAACGGTGTTGAAGCTGCTCAGCAATACTTAGTTGACGAAGTACAAAGAGTATATCGTTCACAAGGTGTTGAAATTGCAGATAAACACGTTGAAGTTATCGTAAGACAGATGACAAAGAAAGTAAAAATTCTTGAATCCGGCGATACTAAACTTCTTCCGGGTGAATTCTTAGAATATAAAGAAGTTCAACAGGAAAATGAAAAAGTAAAAGCAAATGGCGGAGTTGAAGCAACTTATGAAGCCGTACTTTTAGGTATAACAAAAGCAAGCTTAAATACAGAAAGTTTTATATCTGCAGCATCGTTCCAAGAAACCACAAGAATTTTAACGGAAGCTGCGGTAGAAGGTAAACGTGACTTATTAAGAGGTTTAAAAGAAAACGTTATTATAGGTCGTTTAATCCCCGCAGGTACAGGTTTCTATCACTTAACAAATGCTTCCGAGGAAAAAGACAGAGAAGCTCAAAAACGTGCAGCTGAAAAGAACAAAGCAAGAAAACCATCTGCTATACTTGAAGAAATCGAAGGAATGTTTGGTACTCCCGAACTAACCGACTATACGATTGAATAACTTCATAGTTTCATAAAAAATGTCAGTAATTTAACCAGTTTGTTAGATTACTGATATTTTTTTGGGAGAAATTATGAGAAAATTTTTTGTTCTGCTGATTTTAGGAATATGTATTAATTTGCAATGTTTTGCAGACGAGATACAAGACGTGCAATGCTTTTTTAATGAATATATAGACGCTGCAAACAGTTACAGCAGTGATTATTTTAAATACTACAGCGATAACGCAAAGATAATCAGGGTTGTAGAAAAACCTGACGGTACAAAAGAGTCTGTTAATATTCCGATTGAACGTTATAAAAGCGAAGCAAAAAAATCAACAAAGTTAATGAAGCTAAGGAAATACAAAAATCACTACTTTAATGTGAAGATAACACGTTTTGGAAAAGATTATAAAGTTGCCGCATTGCGAATGCCCTCAACGAGTGATTATAAAATTCCCGCACATTTTATTATAGGAAAAGATAATAACGGAAATTGGAAAATCAAAGAAGAATCTATGAATACAAAAGTACAAAGATTTTTAGATAAAAATTAAACTATTTCATTATTATCATTTAATTGAACAATAGCAGGTTTAAAGGTTTTAGCTTCATCCAAAGTCATTTGTGCGTAAGAACAAATAATAATTTTATCACCGATTTGAGCTTTTCTTGCAGCAGCACCATTTAAACAAAAATCTTTATTCCCTCGCTTACCTGCAATAATATATGTTTGAAATCTTTCGCCGTTATTTATATTTAATATATCAACTTTTTGTCCGACAGACATATTAGCTTTTTCCATAATATTTTCATCTATGGTAATCGAACCGACATAATTAAGATTTGCATCGGTAACAGTAGCTCTATGGATTTTTGCGTATAAAAATTCTAATAACATAGTAACTTTATTTTATCAAAAACAAAATTTTATAATCAATTTTCCATAAGAAATATTTTGAATAAATTTTTTAATAAAATATAGAGCCAATAATATAAAAATTGCGTCCTGATGCTTCGTATAGATAACTTCTAAGCTCAGCATAAGCCCCGTAACTCGCTGACAATGTCAGCTCAAACAGACGGGTCTTTGCTGTTTCTTCGCAAAGAAGTTGTACTATACTACGCAAGGGACTTTAATTTTTATATTATTAGCTCTTTTTTAAATAAATAAAAAAAATGAAATCTGAAACCATATACGAAGTTTCGTAAATTTTCAAGCAAGACAACATCAAAGCGAGGACTGTTTGACGACCGCAGGGAGGAGTTCCGCAGCTTGAGTCGCAGCCTGAAAATTAGAAACGTAGTATCCGGTTGAAGATTTTATTTTTTATTTATTTTTATCAAAAAAATATAGAATTACATATTCAAAATATTTCTTATAAAATCCTAATTATAGGAAAAATATCTGTCAAAATCCACATCGTCAAAATTACAAAGAAGCCTGTATACATCATCTTCTTCATCCATTTTTTGGAATTTATATTCATCAAATTTCCAAAGTTTTGGATTAATACCGTAAACTCTTATTATTTCTTTTTCAAGCAATATTTTTAGTTTCTTTTTAACGGTATCAAGAGGCATATCAAGTGATTTTGAAAGTTCAACAGCGGAAATTCCACCCTCTCTTGTACATTTTTCGGGCGTCAAGAACATTAATTCAAGTCCTACTTTTTTTAAATCAATATCCTCGAGTATTTCCATTATTACTATCTCTTTTTTACAACTTCATGTTCGGCATTTTTTTAAAATACTTTAATTATTTTATAAGAAATATATTTTTTTTTCTTTAATTATTGTACAATCAAATGGGATAATTGGGATAATTTGAATGTTTGAATACAATATTTGTTATAGTTTAGACAATAAATATACAGAACAAACCGCGGTTTCAATAGCTTCTATACTTAAAAATGCCGATATTGATGATAACGTTAACTTTTATATTCTTGATGGCGGTCTTACTAAAGAAGATAAAAACAAATTAGAATTATTAAGAAATGTTAAAAATTTTAATATTGAATACATTAAAGTTAATAATAATGATTTTAAAAATTGTCCTTTATTGCAAGAAAACAATAAAGAATATCACGTTACAATACCGACTTATTACAGATTTAAACTTGCTACATACCTCAATAAACTTGATAAAGTACTCTATCTTGATTGTGATATTATAGTAAGAACTTCTTTAAAAGAGCTTTATAACATTGATATTTCAAAATATGCAGCGGCAATGGTTCCTGATGCCGAGTCAAAAAAAGAAGCTTTAAGATTAAATATAAAAAAATATTTTAATGCCGGTTTAATGCTTATTAATCTTGATTTTTGGCGTAAAAATAACATTGAAAATCTTCTTTTTGATTATGCTCTAAATAATAAAGATAAAATTCTTTGGCAAGATCAAGATATATTCAACGTTGTATTATCAGGAAAGATTAAAGAACTTGATAATACTTGGAATTTTCAATATTTTCAATATGAAAAAGTAGATAATACCAAGCTATCCCAAATTAATATAATACATCTTGCAGGCAGATTTAAACCATGGCTTATCCCGTTTGAACACAGTGTTTATGATTTATATTATTACTATTTATCCTTTAGTGCGTGGAAGAACAAGATTGCTCAATATAAACAAATATCAAGCGGGAAATATCTTAAAAACGGCATTGGCGGAAGTGTTACTAATATACTAGTTAATTCTACCGATGAAGACATACAAAAAGCTTATAAGGTTATTAATGATTATTATCAGTATACAAAAGATAATATAAAAAACATTAATGCCGATACTGACAGAAAAATCAATGCCATCTATGATGAAATAGGCAAAAACTACGATTTCACTAAAGAAGAAATCACAAAACAAAATAATATCACAACTCAAAATACCGATGAAAAAATTTCTAAAATATATGAAGAAATTACAAAAAACTATAATTATACCAATGAACTTGCTCAAAACTTAAAAACAGAAGTCTATTCTCTTAACCTCGAAACAGACAACAAGCTTAATAATATTATTACTGAAAATAATCAGGAATCTGACAGAAAAATCAATGCCATCTATGATGAAATAGGTAAAAACTACGATTTCACCAAAGAAGAAATCACAAAACAAAATAATATCACAATTCAAAATACCGATGAAAAAATCTCTAAAATATATGAAGAAATTACAAAAAACTATAATTATACCAATGAACTTGCTCAAAACTTAAAAACAGAAGTCTATTCTCTTAACCTCGAAACAGACAACAAGCTTAATAATATTATTACTGAAAATAATCAGGAATCTGACAGAAAAATCAATGCCATCTATGATGAAATAGGTAAAAACTACGATTTCACCAAAGAAGAAATCACAAAACAAAATAATATCACAATTCAAAATACCGATGAAAAAATCTCTAAAATATATGAAGAAATTACAAAAAACTATAATTATACCAATGAACTTGCTCAAAACTTAAAAGCCGAACAAGAGCAAAAAATTGATGAAGTATATAATAATTTAAATCAGAGCATAAAAGAAACTTCAGATAATATAGAAAGCAACTTTTCGCAAAAACTTAAAGAAACTGCAGATACTCTTGAAAACAATTTTTTGAAAGAGATTAAAACTACAAATGACATTACGGAATGGAAATTAAAAGAAAGTACTGATAATTTAAGAAAAGAAACCGTACTAAAATTTTCTGAAGCATACGCATACATAAATAATCAAAATTCAGACTTATTCAACGAAATAAAAAGCACGGGGAATATTTTAGAAGCAAACATAAACTATAAATTAAATGACCTTTATAAAGCAGATGAAAATGCCAATTATGAAATTAACAAAATAAAAACCAAACTTGAAGACAAAATTGAACAAAATGTAATAAATACATTGCAAACAGAATTTAATGAAAAAATACAGTTAATTGAATTTAATCACAATGAAGAAATAAATAAGCTCAAAACAGAATATGATGAAAAAATTAATTACCAAAGAATAAAATACGAAAAAAAACTTATAAATATGGAAAACCAAATAAAATTAATAGAGAACACAATTAAAGAAAGTAAACAGAACATATTTATAAAATTAATGAAGAAACTAAAGAGATAAATTATGAATAATCCAAAAATATCTTTAATAATAATATATAACAACAAAGAGAATTTGCCGGAATGCGTAACAAGTGCAATAAATCAAACATTTTCTGATATCGAAATAATATGTATTAATAACGGTGCTTCCGATAACTCGGAAGAAGTCGTTAAAGAAAATGCTTTAAAAGATGAACGTATAAAATTAATAAGCTTGCCGATAAATAACGACATTGAAACGGCAAAAAAGATAGGTCTTGGAACTGCCTCAGGGGAATTTGTTTGTGTAATCGACAATCCTGAAGTTTTAAATCCTGATTATATTAAAAATTTATATTTATATACAAACTCGAAAGCTCAAACTCAAATAAAATCCAATCACTTATACAGACGCTCTTTTCTTGAAAATGATATAGAAATTTCTCAATTAATTGAAGATAAAGTAAAATTTGCACTCGAAGAGTCTTTAAAAGAAATAAATACTTGCAAAGAAGCTTTTCAAAATCAATATAATAATTTTTCAAAATCAAACATAGAAACTATAAATAATTCAAATTATGAAATATTACAAAGATTCAATCAGTTAGAAAAATTATTCTATCAAAAAGATTATGAATATAAACAAATTATAGATGAAAATATAAAAAATCTTTATCAGGATATTGAAAATAAAACAAAAAAAATATATGAAGACATTTCAAAAATATATGAATTTATAGGTTCCGAAATAAATAAAAAAGGAACGGAAATAAACAAAATATATGAAGAAATAACAAAAAATTATGAATACACGGAACATCTTATATCGGATAAAATTAACGAAATAAATAATAATCAAACGACATCGATACAAACAGCAGCAAACAAAATAAACGAGCTTGAAAAAGAGATAATAACAAGATACGTAAATCTAAAAAGACTTATGGATATGAAGTTTGACGAAACTGATTTAAAATTGAAAGCCTTAAACCCATCAGATTTAAATTGTTTTAAAAATGCTGTTGATAATATCAGTATAGAAAAAACTATTTCTGACAATATGGAAAAAATGTATTCACAAATAAACAAAACTTCATCATTATTTTATGAAGAGTTAACAAAAATGTATAAAGAGTTAAATGAAAAACTTATAAGAATTCAGGATAAATAGAATGCCAAAAATATCAATAATCATACCTTTTAATAATGTAGAAAATTATATGGAAGAATGTTTGAAAAGTGTAATAAATCAAACATTAAATGATATTGAAATAATACTAATAAACGATGCATCAAAAGATAAATCAAGAGAAATCGTTCAAAATTATGCAAATAATGATGGCAGAATAAAAATTATTGATATTGATACACAAAAAGGACAAGGCTTTGCACGTAATAGAGGCATAGAAACCGCACAAGGCGAGTATATAGGTTTTGTTGACTCTGATGATTTTATTGAACCTGATATGTTTGAACTTTTATATAACAGTGCAAAAGAAAACAACACAGATATTACTATGTGCCAGGCAAGAGAGTATGACGATTTAAACAATAAATATATAACTTCTGATTATTACTCTTTAGCACCTTTAGGCAGTTTTAAAGACGGAGTATTTTCTGCAGAAGACACCAAAACAAATATTCTTGATATAAATGTTGCACTTTGGAATAAAATTTATAAAAAAGAATTTTTATTATCAACCGGAGAAATGTTTCCGGAAGGATTTATTTATGAAGATTTACCGTTTTTCTTCGGAACATACTTAAAAGCCAAAAGAATCAATATTGTATGGAAAAATTTATACTGCTACAGAATAAATCGTAAAAACTCCACAATGCAACAGTTTAACAATAAAATATTAGATAGACCACCTATGGTTTCTTTAACTTACGAAAAAATTAAATCTTTTCCTTTTTTAAATGATTTAAATATGCAAATTCAAGGTTGGATTATAAACGATTTATTTCACAGATATTCACTTATGAAAGAAAATCTGCATCGGGAATTTTTCTTTCTGATGAAAAAAGTATTTAAAAATCTTGAAATTTCGGATATTAATAATGATTATTGGAAGACAGTATATCATTTTCAGGGTTATATTCTTGTAATGAACAATTCTTTTGAAGAATTTAGTAAAAAAGTATTTAATGAATATTTGAATATACACGAAGTAGAAAACCGTTTATTATCCAAAATAATCCATAATGAAGAAACAGATAAGCGTTTTAATGCAATTTATGAAGATTTACAAAAGAACTACGATTATACCGAAGATTTAGTTAATAAGACAAATTGTTCTTTAAATAATAATATAAAAGAAATATCAGAACACTTGTACAATGATATAAAAGATTTATCTTACGTTCAAAAAGATAATTTTATTGAACTTAATAAAGAACAATTTAAAGTAACGGAACAAATAACAAACCTATCCAACAAAATCAATATTGATAATGAAAAAAATAAAGAAGAAATAATAAAATCAAAAGAAGAATACAAACAATTTCTCAATAATAAAACAGAAGATATAAAAAATATAATTTTACAAAACGACAATATTTATAAAAAAGATATAAATTCACTTAAATTAAAAATAGATACCGAAAAACAAAACACAATTTCAGAAATAAATAAACTTAAAGAAGAATATGAAGAAAGATTTAAACTTCAAGAACAAAAGCATCAAGAAGAAATAGAAATTTTTAACAAAAAAATGATTGAAATGCAAGATAAACTTAGAGAAGAGATGAAATCGCCCCTAAAAAAATTCATAGAAAAACATCAAAAAAAATCGGAGAAATAAAATGAGCGAAATCTCCGTTATAGTTCCTGTTTATAATGTTGAAAATTATTTAAAACAATGCATAGACTCAATAATAAATCAAACATTTAAAGATATAGAAATAATATGCGTAAACGACGGGTCAACAGACTCATCAAGAGCAATTCTTGAAGAATATAAACAAAAAGACCAAAGAATAAAAATTATAGATAAAGAAAACGGGGGATTATCATCTGCCCGAAATGTAGGATTAAAAGAAGCTTCGGGCAAATTTATCAGTTTTATTGACTCAGATGATTGGGTTGATATTACAATGCTTGAAAAACTGTATAAAAACATAACAGACTTAAATTCAGATATTTCAATCTGTGCGGTTCATCAATATGATGAAACGACAAAAGAAACAAAAGATAATGATAAATATTTTAATTTGGGATATTTTGATGAAACCTTTGACAATAGAGCCTTTTCTTATCTTGATACTAAACCATTTATAATGGATGTATGCGTTATGGCTTGGAATAAGCTATACAGAAAAAGTCTGATTGATGAATGCAATGCAAGATTTCCTGATGGATTAATCTGGGAAGACGGGCCTTTTTTCTTTTCTATTTTCTTTAAAACTCAAAGAGTTTCCATCATAAGAGATTTTCTCTACTATTACAGAATAAACAGAACAGGCTCTATTATTCAAAAAGGCGGTATACAATTTCTGGATATTATTGATGTTGTAAACCTTATGCTAAAAAGTCTTAAACAAACACCAATATTTGAAGATGTTAAAAATGAATTTTTCAGACGAAAAGCCGATGATATTATTTACAGATATGAACTTATCGGATTAAAATTAAAAAACAAATTTTCCAAAAAATTTAAAAAAGACTCACTTCTTTTAGATGAAAATATTTTTGATTTTGCTCTAATCAATGAAAAATACCCCATAACCTATAAAAGTATATGTGCAATAAAACATAAAACAAGCATTCTCAGTTTTTATTGGCGTAAATTCGTTATAAGATTTATGTATAAAGTAATGCAAGTTTTGTATACGGAAGAAAATATATATTATTTTAAATTTTGGAGCTTAAAATTCAGAATAAAAAAACGTGCAAACTTGTATGATGTTTGGTATGAAAATGATAGAATTTATGTAGTATTATTTATGAAAATTAAGTTTAATTTTAAATTTGAATATTCGAAGCTGGAAAAAAAGTAGAAAATGAAAGACCCTAAAATCTCAGTAATAGTACCCGTATATAATGTAGAGGAATATTTACCTAAATGTTTGGACAGTATACTAAACCAAACATTTTCAGATATAGAAATTATATGCGTAAATGACGGAGCAACAGACTCATCAAGAAAAATACTTGAAGAATATAAACAAAAAGACTCAAGAATAATAATAGTAGATAAAAAGAACGGAGGCTTATCTTCTGCCCGCAATGCCGGTATGAAAGTCGCAAAAGGAGAGTTTTTCAGCTTTATTGATTCTGATGACTGGATTGATTATACAATGCTTGAAAAGCTGTATAACAATATAACCGAATATAACAGTGATATATCTATATGTGCCGTTCATCAGTATGATGAAACGAAACAGGATATTGATGATTCAAACCCGTATTATACATTAGGTTTTTTCAATAATACATTTGACAACCGTGCATTTTCATATAAGGATACAAAGTCTTTTATAATGGATGTATGCGTTATGGCTTGGAATAAACTCTATCGAAGAAGCCTTATTGAAGAATGCAAGGCTCAATTCCCCGACGGACTTATTTTTGAAGACGGACCATTTTTCTTTACTATTTTCTTTAAAACTCAAAGAGTTTCCATTGTAAGAGATTTTTTGTATTATTACAGAATTAACAGAAAAAATTCCATAATTCAAAAAGCGGGCAAAAAATTCCTTAACGTTATTGATGTAGCGGAAATTATGCTCGGCAAAATAAAAGATTTAGAAGATTTCGACGATATTAAATACATTTTTTTCAGAAAAAAAGTTGAAGATTTTATCTACAGATTTGAACACTTAAACCCAAAATATAAAGCCGCTTTTGCAAAAAAATTAAAACGCGAAAGCTCATTAATTGATGAAAATTTATTTCCTCCCTCTATGGTCAGAGGCAAGTTTAGATATAATTACTTTTTATTCAAAAACCTAAAAACAGGAAATACTTTCTTTTATGAATTCCAAAAATTTAAACTTAAATCAATGTACAAGCTTATGGAAATTTTATACCATGAAGAAGGTGTTTATTATTTAAAATACAAGACAAATATATTAAGAATAAAAAAACGCCCTAAATTTTTTGATATTTATTATTCTGATGATAGAATTTATGTACGTATATTGAAAAAAATAAAATTTGATTTTAAATTTAAATTTTCACAACTGGAGAAATTCAACGAAGATGACTAAAGTATCAATAATTGTACCGTTTCAAAACGTAGAAAATTATATATCAAAGTGTCTTTCAAGTTTAATGTATCAAACACTCAGTGATACGGAAATAATTTGTATTAACGATGCGTCAACGGATTCATCAAAAGAAATAGTAGAAAATTACGCACAAAAAGATAAACGAATAATTATATTAAATACAGGGAAACCGTCAGGACAATCATATGCAAGAAATTTAGGTATAGAAATTGCCTCGGGTGAATACATAGGCTTTGTTGATTCTGATGACTGGGTTGAACTCGATTTTTTTGAAAAAATGTATAATAAAGCAAAGTCGGATGATACAGATATTACTATGTGTCAAGCACAATTGTACGATGATAAAGAATTAAGGTTTTATACAAATGATTATTACAGTTTAAAACCGCTTGAAAAATTTAAAGATACCGTTTTTCACCCTAACGATACTATTGATGAAATTTTAAACATAAATGTAGTTCTTTGGAATAAAATATACAAACGTGAATTTTTGCAGCAAACAGGGGCTAAACTTCAATCAGGATATATATATGAAGATTTACCTTTTTTCTTTGAAACTTATATAAAAGCTCAAAGAATAAACATACTGTGGGAAGCACCTTATTATTACCGTCAAAACAGAAGCTACTCCACAATGCAAAACTCTGATAAAAAAGTATATGACCGTATTCCCATGGTAGAACTCACTTATAAAATACTTCAAAATGCAGAGTTTTTCCCCATAAAAAAACCCGAAATCGTAAGCTGGATTATAGATGATATTTTTCACAGATATACTCTTTTGGAAGATAAATACTATGAAGACTACTATGGCAAAATGAAAGAATTTTTCCAAAAAATTGAACTTACAAAGGAAGATGAAGAAATTCTTGCAAAAAGTTACTGCTGGGATGAATTTTGCAATATAAAAGAACGTTCGTATTTCGGCTTTTGGAATTTCTTAATTGAAAAATATAAAACTTCAAATAAAAGAATAAAAGAAGCAGAACACAAATGCAATCTTGATATACTTGCAATAAAAGAATATCTTGAACAATATAAAAAAGAACAAAAAGACGAAAAAGATAAAATTGTTGATTGGTGGCAAAATTACTGCGAAGAACATACGGAAAAAGAAGCTAAAAGAAGAGCAGATGAACAATTTATATTTTTAGAATCAAAAAAAACAGAAGAATTAAAAGCTCTTTATGATGAATTTCAACAAAAACTAACAAAACAAGAATATGAATTAAAATCTTGGCAAGCAGAATCCGTTAAACAAGTTAGAGAAAAACTTACGGCTGATTATGAATGGAAACTGGAAAATCAAAAACAACATTATATGCAAGCTTTAATTGATCAAAAAAATTATTATGAAAATCATTTTTTATTAGTTAAAATATTATTAAAATTCTATAAAAAATCAGAACAGATTAAAAATAAATTTAAGAAAATTATAAAGAAAAACTAAATATGGCAGATAATAACGAAGATATAATAAAACTGGAAAAACAATATAAACAAGATTTAGAAACACAAAGACGTGCTTTTGAAAGTGAACTTTCGCTTTTAAATTCCAAATATGAATTTGAAAAAGAAAAAATAAGGATAGAAAATGACAATAAAGTTCAAGAAGCAAAAGCTTCGCTTGAAGCATATTACAATGTAAAAAACTCCCAAGATATTGAGAATTTAAAAAAATATTATGAAGAACAACTAGCCTCTCAAAAAAATTGGTATGAAGAAGAAATCATAAAACGTCAAAAAGAAACGGAACAGTGGCATATAAATAATCTTGAAATAAAAATTGCCGAAATAAAAAAAGGCTATGAAGAAATGCTCAAAGCCCAAGAAGATAAATTTAAAGTGCAAGAAGAAGCTATGAGTATATATATAGCGGAACAAAAAAGATTTTTTGAAAATGAATTAAAACCTTATAAAAAACTTATAAATCTGCATAAAAAAATAGAGAAAAAATTACATCTTAAAAAAAGACCCGAAAAGGAAACCCCGATTGAAGAACCGATAACACACGAAGAAACAAACGATATACAAAAACCGAAAGTATCCGTTATTCTCCCTGTTTATAATGTAGGGAAATATTTGAGACAATCCTTAGACAGTTTAATAAACCAAACCTTAAAAGATATAGAAATAATCTGCATAAATGACGGTTCCACAGATGACAGCTACGATATTTTAGAAGAATATAAGAAAAAAGATAACAGGATAAAAGTCATACATAAGGAAAATAAAGGAACAGGAGCAGCCCGCAATGACGGATTAAGAATTGCAACAGGGGAGTGTATAGGTTTTGTTGATCCCGATGATTGGGTAAAACCTAATATGTTTGAACGGCTGTATAATTTAGTTAAAGAGAAAAACCTTGATATAGCAATGTGCATGCCTGACGGATACGATGAAAAAAATGCCGTTAATGCACCTTTTCCTTATTTTGTAGATGCAAACTTTGAAAATATTCCCGATGACAAAATTTTTAACTGGCGTGATTTATCACCATTTTCATACCCTATGTGCGTATGGAATAAATTGTATACAAAAGAACTATTTGATAAGTATAATATAGACTTTGCGGAAGGTTTGGACTTTGAAGACCATAAAGTTATTTTCGGTACACTTTTGACAGCCGAACGTATGTTCTTTATCAGAGAAAAACTTTATGTATACAGATTTAACAGAGAAGGCAGCGTTCTAACCGATAATAACGCAAGATTAATTGACCACATAGAAATATTTAATATTGTTGAAAATCTGATGAAAGAAACTAATACATATAATATACTGCGGTTTGATTTTCTTACTTATAAAATTCATAATCTTTTATACTATTACGGTATGATAAAAGATGAATTTAAAGACCAATACAGAGAAAATATGGTTAAATCAATTCAACAAACAAATATAACCGACGAAGAAAAGAAACTTTTAATCGAAAAATATCCCGAATTAGAATCATATATTTAAACGGCGTCAAAAAAATCTAACCCTAATATAATATAATAGGGAAGATTGTATGGAAATATCTACAAACAGCTATAATAATCCCGTAAATTTTTACCCTAAAAACACGGGCAATACTATAAATATGGCAATAGATAATGAAAATTATCCTTTTGCCACAAATGTTTTTGCATCCGAATACACTCCCGAAAAAACAACAAAAACCTCCAAAGCTAAAAAGAAAAGAAAAAGTAAAAGGCTAAATACATTCGACAGCGATTACCTCCCTGATGAAGCGGAAGAAAATCAAATTGTTAAAAGCGACGGGAATTTTTTCATAAGCTCAAAAACGGAAATAATAAAAAGCAAGCTTAGAAAATTCGTGCAAAAAGCTCCCGTAATTAACTATTTTTTCTTAAAAAGAAAAACTAAAACCATAAAAAATACAGTAAACAGCCTTAATAATATAAACCAAAACGTAGATGAATTATTAAATACAGCAATTCCATACGGAGAAACAAGCATAATATACCAAGATATCGCAAAAAATTTAACACAAGCGGCAAATATAATAAGCAAAGCAAATAAAGATTTATAAAAAAAAGTTAACAAAAATAAACTTATATTAAAATTCTATAATATTTTTAGGTTTTTTTCTTTACTAATTAAATTATTTACAATACTATGTAAGAAGATAATAAGAAGCTGACTCATGCAAATAAATGGGAATGGCCGAGATTATAAGTGATAGAAAAACAAAGAGGGCGAATAAGTGGAAAATTTTGTTCCGGACATTTTTGGCAAGAAAGAAAACAGTAATAATAACACTACTAATTATTCAGGTGCAACTCCTGCAGATATAAAAGTAATAGGAGTCGGCGGCGGCGGTGGAAATGCCGTAAACAGAATGATAAAAGCAGGGCTTGCAGGCGTTGAATTTTGGGCAATGAATACTGATGTTCAAGTACTTGAAATGTCATTGGCCGAAAATAAAATAAGAATAGGCAGCAAATTAACAAACGGTTTAGGTGCCGGCGGAAACCCTGAAAAGGGCGAAAAATCTGCCGAAGAAACAAGAGATGAAATCGTTAATGCAATTGGTAAAGCTGATATGGTATTTGTTACAGCCGGAATGGGCGGAGGAACAGGTACGGGGGCAGCTCCTGTTGTAGCAAGAATTGCAAAAGAACTTGGGGCTTTAACTATCGGTGTTGTTACAAAACCGTTTAGTTTTGAAGGCAAGAAAAGAATGAATCAGGCTATTCAGGGAATTGAAAAATTAAAAGAAACCGTTGACGCTTTAATCGTTATTCCTAACGATAAGTTACTTGAAGTTGTTGACAGAAGAGCAACAATGAGAGAAGCTTTCCAAGTTGTTGATGAAGTTCTTTTAAGAGGTGTTCAAGGCATATCAGATATCATTACCGTTCCCGGATTAATAAATGTAGACTTTGCGGATGTAAGAAGCGTAATGGAATCATCAGGTTCCGCTCTTATGGGTATAGGTAGAGGTCAAGGTGAAGGCAGAGCTTTAGAAGCTGCTAAATCTGCTATTAATTCACCTCTGTTAGAAACTTCCATTAACGGTGCTTCAGGTCTTATTATTAACGTCACAGGCGGACCTGATATGACATTGTTTGAAGTAACGGATGCAACTAAAGTTATTCATGATGCAATATCAGAAGATGCAACAGTTCACTTTGGTGCAGTTATTGATGACCGTATCCAAGGCGAAATTCAAATCACTGTTATTGCTACAGGCTTTGAATTAAAGAAAAATCAAGTTGATAACTTTGCACAAAAAGAAGAAGAAAAAACTTTAGGTGCTTTAGATTTATTCAGCGGTAACAGTTCAGGGTTAAATACAAATCCTTCTCCAAAAGTTTCAAAGGCAGCTGCAGAGTTCGCTAATAATATTTTGGATATTCCGGAATTTTTAAAGAAATAAATAAAATAAAAAAAGGAGGTTTTAAAAACCTCCTTTTTTTTACATGTTTAAAGCATCAAATGTTGATTGACTTGCCAAAACAGATGTTATCGGCGGGTTTTTAAATACATAATTTGCTGCCGATTTTATATCTTCGACACTAACTTTATCTATGGCTTTCACCAGTTCTTCAAAATAGAAGTTATCATACGGTGAAATTTCAACCGAATGAAAAGCACTGTTTTTAGCCGAAGCTGTTTCAAGTTCATTTAAAATTACGGTTTTTAGTATTGTTTTGGCGTTATCCAACTCTTCTTGCGAAACATAAGAAGTTTTTAAAGCATTAACATTTCTTTCAAACCCCTGAATTGCCTTTGTAACATTTTCAGGCGAACCCTCTTTCGGGTCGGGGCTTTGAGTTGTTGTTGCAATATTTAAAGCAATTACACCGGTATCTTTTATTGTAAATTGAGAAGAGGCAACGGAATATGCCAATTTCTCCTTTTCTCTCAAGTCTAAAAATAATCTTGAGGACATTCCGCCCGAGCCCAAAATAGTATCTAACAGCTTAATTTTTGCAATATCATCAATATTTTGAGAATCTTTATACGTATAAGCTTGAGTAATATTTGCTTGTGCGTTATTTTCAACCTCTTTTAAAATTCTGGAATTTTCTATCGGTCTATAAACATTAAATGATGGAGATTTTATTTTTGTAACAGGCCTATATAAAGGAAGTCCGATTGACAAATCAGAATTATAAATATCATAAAACATAGGATTTTCTTCAACGGGAGCCGAAATTGTTGTTTGAACCTGACAAGTCTGCATAGTTCTTGCATATAAATTTTGAATATCTGCAAGAGTAAGACTTTCAAGTGCATTTAACCTGTCTTCTTTTGTCGCAAATACTTTTAAATCGGGGAATATATCATACATTAATTTATCATATTGGCTCTTAGGTTCAGATTGAATCATATTCCTTATATTATTTTTAGCCCGTTCAAACTCTTGTTGAGTAAAATTAGGGCAATTAATTACTTCTTTAACAAGGGCAAGGGCATCATTTGTATTTGCAGGATAAAAACTTGTTTCAACAGCTAAGCCGTTTTCATTAGCGTCAAATTTTATATCCATATTTTTTGAATTTTTAATTGATGTCATAATATCGTTAGATTTATATGCACTTCCACGGTTTAAAAGTTCTGATAATATTTTAAATGCGGGATAAGATACATCATTTAATTCATCTGTTTGAAAATGCATTATAAACGATGATTTCACATTTGATGAACACGGAACAAACTTTGTTAACATGTTATTTGGCAGAATAAACTCTTTAACTTTTTGAGCATCTTGTAACAAAGAAAAAGCCACATCAACTTTTCTACCGAAAGACACATTTTGTGCACCTGAATTTATTGCAGTTAAATTTTTTGAGTGTGAAACACAAATTGAAGTTTTATTCAAATCTAAAAATCTTCTTGCCGTATCAGAAATCTCAAACGGATTAACTGCATTTATCATGCCTGTTTTTTGATTAAAGTAATCCGAATTATTGTATTTAAAGGCATCTGTTAATACAGAATTCAAAACTCCGGAACTGTCTGAAACCGAGTTTAATTCATAATTTTTCTTATTTTTAACATTATTCAATTCTTCAAAAGATGGCGGATAATTAGCTATATATGATATTTCCCGATAAATTATACCGAGAACTTCTTCAAGTTTATCTTCTGGAGAACTAATATTTAATATAACAGCCTTAGCGGCATTGGGTTTATTTTGTATATCAAACATTTCACTGTAGATTTTAACTCCGTATTTATCCAAAGCCTTAGAAAGCCTTGAACCGTCAGCCGTTAAAAGTGCTAATAATGTTTCTAATTTAACATTATCATACTCAGTTGTATTCTCAGGCACTGCAAACCCCATAGTTATATTGGAATTTGAGGAATTAGGCATAACTACATCAACTCTTTTTGTTTGCTGCAGATACTCTATAGGATAATAATATCTTTGATTAACTTTAGAATAATTATTTTGTTTATTAAAATATTTTGAAACCAAATTAATTGTTTCATCAGGATTAACATCACCTGTTATAACCGTGATTGCGTTATCAGGGGTATACCAAGTATCAAAATAATCCTGAACTGTTTCTTTCGTAAGTGAATTAATATTATCTTTAGTACCTAATGTTAAATCATAAGAAGGACTTTTTATACCGAATAAATTTTTAAGAACAATATTTTGAGCGGCACAATCGGGTCGGTCTTTATATACATCAATTTCTGATTTAACAGGCTCTTTTTCCTTTTCAAGCTGTTCGTATGGAAAAGTCGGATACTGAGTCTGTGCAGCATTCAATCTAATTGCTTCTTCCAAAGAATTATCATTTAAAAGCTGCAACTGTAAATAATAATCAGTGGAAGCAAGGAACGTAGAAGCATTAGTACTTCCGCCCATTTGTGAAACTTTTGCATCATATTCTTTCGGTGCAAGCCCTTTACTTCCGTTAAACAAATTATGTTCTATATAATGGCTTATGCCTCTTATATTTTCATTTTCATTTAACGAACCTACATTATATGTTGTTTTAACAAAAGTAGGACCTTTTTTTGGACAAATAACAACTTTTTGACCGTTTGCGAGTCTGTATATATCAGCTTTTTGCTCTAACCCGGGAACCGCAATTTGTGCTATTTTGGTATACCCTATAGGCAAATTGGAATTTATTTGTGAAACACTTTGTGAATATACAGAGGGGAACTGAGTTACTTGATTTTGGACATAATTGTTCCCGCTAAAAACTTGACTGTTTTTAATATTTTTATTTATATTTTGTATATTTATCGGTCTATTATTATAAATTTTCATATTTTATTTAAATTTTATAAAAATAATTTATTGCCAAAATATTGAAAAATTTTATAGAAAATTTTACAATAAAAAATTGAATAGCAAAAATAAACATGTTTTAACTTAAAATATTGTAGGCAAAAGTCATGGATATAAATAAAATAGCAAGTCTTTATCCTCAATACAGAAGTAGTGAAGACAGAAGAAAACAAAATATACCTGTAGCAATAGAACGCCGTTCGGGATTTGACAGACGAAGCAGCGACCGTGTTGTTATGGATAAACAATTAACAAAAGATATTTTTGAAGTAAAAAGTAAAATTTCAAAACTTGAAGCTATTGCACCTAAATTATTTGAAAGCAGAGTAACAACACAAGCTCCCACTTTTGCAGCAAAAAATAATTTTACCCAAGACCAGCTTGTAAAATCAATTAAACCGGATATGAGCGAACAAGCAAGACAAGATGCAATTTTAAAAGATAAAGCTGATACATCTTTTCAGGTTGGAGTTATTGCTTCAGCATTGGCGGCAGGTTTAGTTTTGGCTTTCATCGGTACACCGGGTGCAGTTATCGCAATAGGAACAGGTATTTATATCGGAGCAAGGGCTCTTAAAGCCGCATACGAAAAAGAAATTAAAGAAGAACAAGAAACAAAACAACAATAACTTCTTTTGTAGTTAATTTTTTCAATTTATTGTAAAATACAATTATGGCAAATATAAGATTGTATTTAAAACAAACCATAACTTACCAATTGTTTCTTATGTTTTTTAAACATGTACAAGAATTCTTAGAAACATTTGGCAACATTGCTTATCAATTAGTACAAGTTTTAAAATATTTGTTTTCATTTCAAATAAATTTTAAACAATTAATTGAACAATCATCAAGGTTTGCCGTTGATTCATTACCGATAACACTATCGATAGTAGCAATGACTTCAATAATATTAGCGATGCAAGTGGCTCCGGAGATGGTAAAACAGGGCGGGAAAGATTATATAGGACTTTTAGTTGCCCTGACAATGGTGAGAGAAATCGGAGTCATAATGTCAGGTTTTGCCATAATTTCAATGATTGGCTCATCTCAAGCAAGTGAACTTGCCACTATGAAAGTAACGGACCAGATTGATGCAATGAAAGTGCTTAAAGTATCACCTTTTAAGTATTTATTTTTACCTCGGGTGCTTGCCGGAGTAATAATGATGCCGTTTGTTGTAATAATAGCATCTGCGTTCGGTATATTAGCAGGAGGTTTAACCTCTATGATTGCAGCAAAAGATGTTACATGGCTGTGTTACATTTCATCCGTATGGCAAGGACTATATATAAGAGATATTAATATAATGCTGTTAAAAGCAGCTTGTTTTGGCGGATGTATCAGCTTAATAAGTTCAAGCTGCGGATATGAAGCAAAAGGCGGAGCTAAAGGAGTAGGTATCGCTACAACAAAAGCGGTTGTGTGGTCATTCGTCGCAATAGTTATTGCTGATGCCATTTTCGCCGCCGCATTTTATTTTTAAAAGAAGAAGGATAGTATGTCTATAAATGTTGAAAATTTAACAAAAGAATTTGACGGAAAAAAAGTTTTAGATAATATTTCATTTAAAGTAGAAAAAGGTGAAATACTTTCTATTGTCGGTTTTTCAGGTTCCGGTAAAAGTACTATTTTAAAAATTTTATGCGGACTTTTACAAGCCGATTCAGGCAATATTAATATTGATGAAGGCGATGTTGCTATGGTATTTCAATATTCGGCTTTGTTTGACTCTTTGAATGTTTTTGATAATATTTCATTCGCTTTGCAAGAAAGAAAAGAGTTCAGAAATCTTTATTCAAAACAAGAATTAAAAGACCTTGTTGCAAAAAGTTTAAATACGGTAGGACTTCCGGGGATTGAAGATAAATTTCCTCACGAATTATCAGGCGGAATGCAAAAAAGAGTCAGCTTAGCACGTGCCATAATAACAAAACCCAAGTTTATTCTCTATGATGAACCCACGGCAGGGCTCGATCCTATTGCTTCAACCGTTATTGAAGATTATATTTTAAGATTACGGGATGAGACAAAAGCCACTGCTATAGTTGTAACTCACCAAATGTCAACCATTAAAAGATGTTCGGATAAATTAATTATGTTATACGGAGGTCATATAGTATTTAGAGGTACACCTGATGACTTACTAAAACAAGATAACCCTTATACAAAACAATTTGTATCAGCTTCCATAGAAGGACCCATGAAAATTGCCGCTTCTGATTTTTAAGTTTTTAGTGTAAAATATTAATAAAACAAAAGGAAAAATATGAAATTCTCATCATCATTTAAAGTTGGAATATTAGCAATATCAGCAATAATTATATTATTGTTTACCGTAATGTGGGTAAAGGGTAAAGCAATATCCAATGCTGAAAGAATAACAGTAAGTTTTAAAGACGTTAACGGAATGCGTTCAGGCAGCGGCGTTCAGATGATGGGGGTCAGAATAGGTCAGGTTGAAGAAATTAAACCTAAAATAGACGGTAATCAAAGCCATGTAGATATTAAATTTGTTATAACAGAACCCGATATTGTTATTCCTAAAGCATCGGAAATATCAATACAGCAATCAGGTATAATAGGAGAACAGTTCCTTGAAATTACTCCGCCAAGAGAAAGAGTTTTATATGTGCCCGAAAGCGGTAAGTCTTTGATACTTCATGCCGATGATAAAGTTGAAATGAAGCTTGATGATAAATATTATGATATCGGTGAAGTTAAAAAAATCGAAATAGTTGAAACAAATATGCTCCCGATAATTATTAAAGAAAACATTAAAACAAAAAATGCATATAAAATTAAATATATAGTAACTCTTCCGGGGCTTATTACACCTGAAAATATTGAAGGACAAATTGTTAAAGACGATACGGTTAAAAAGTTAAGACTTGTACCTAAAGATAAAGTCGATATTCCTTATCCGAACACAGATTCTCCTTATACAATAATAGAACCTATGAGAATAGCTGATTTTCTTGATTTACAAGTAAGAAGTGCCGAATCTTTAATTGAAACCAACGAAAGAATAGCGATGCTTTTATCTGATGATGTAATAAAAGATTTACAAGTTTCCGCATATAATGTTTCAGCATTAACGGAAAATGCAAACATTACAATGGAAAAAGCTCAAGAGTTAATAGAAGTTTCAAAAGTCGAACTTGAAATGCTTTCAGAAAGTGCAAATCAATTATCAGATAAATTAATTACCTTTACCGATAATATAAACAAAATCACAGGTGATCCCGATTTTGCCCAAACTGTTGCAAACGCAACAAAATCATTTGAAAGATTATCAGATAATATTTCAGGACTTATGGAAGATCCCACTACAAAATCAACTCTTAAAAATATTGATATTACGGCAAAAAATATTGCAGAACTTTCAAGCTATATTAATGATATGTCTAAAGATGCAAGATTAAAACAGTATTTAAAAGAATCTGTTGTTAAGTTAAATACAGCCCTCGACAAGTTAACTATTACATTAGATACAGTTAATTATGCAACAGAGGATGAGGAAAAACTTAAACAAACGATGGATGATATAAATGTAACATCTGAAAATTTGAGAAAATTCTCAGAAAAATTAAATAAAAGATTTTTAATTTTCAGACTATTGTTCTAGGTTTAATATGAAACTATTTATATCAAAACTTCACTATAAAAAAGACCTTACAATACAAGAAAAGATTATAATAAATCTTTTAAGAATTGTAAGTTTCTTTTACACAATAATTACTGCCATACGAAATAAACTATACGATAAAAAAATATTACCTAATTACACCTCTAAAAGCTATGTAATATCAATCGGAAACATTACAACGGGAGGGGTAGGAAAAACTCCGGTAACTTCAGAGGTTGCTAAATATTTTTTGAGTTTAAATAAAAAAACAGCAATATTATCCCGCGGATACGGAGCAAAATTAAAAAATAATAAGCCGAATTTAATTTCGGACGGTTCAGGTGCACAATTTAAAGCATCTATGGCGGGAGATGAGCCTGTTTGGCTTGCTGATAACGTCAAAGGTGCTTATGTAGTTACTTGTGCAAGCAGAGTTAAAGCCGAAAAATTCGTAAAAGAAAAGTATAATCCCGATGTAATAATTATGGATGACGGTTTTCAACACCGCAAGATGAACAGAGATTTGGACATTGTACTTGTTGATGCAAAAAACAAATTCGGCAACGGTTATGTTTTACCCGCAGGTCCTTTAAGAGAAGATCTTTCAAATTTAAAACGTGCCGATAAAATAGTTGTTGTAAATAAAAATTATGATTCAAAAGGTGCCTTAAAATATTGTGATTACATTAAAAAACGATTTAAGAAACCGACTTATCTTTGTAAAATTATACCTGATTATGCATACAATATTATTTCCGGAGAAGAATTACCAAAAGAAACCAGAATAATGGCATTTTCCGCAATAGGTCAAAGTGAAGGTTTCTATGAATTTTTAAAAAATGACTATAAACTTGTTGCGGTTTTGGAGTTTGAAGATCATCACACATATGAACCAGATGATATTTCAAAAATTATTCACTATGCACAGGAAGAAAACATTGACTGCATTGTAACAACAGAAAAAGATGCGGTAAAATTAATTGACATTATTGATGATATTGAACTTCCCGTCAAATTTTACGCACTTAAACTAAAAGCCTTTATGGATATGAAAGATGTGTGCGGAATATGATGAAAATTCTTGTTGTAAGATATCGTTTTATAGGCGATATGATTTTAACAATTCCTTTTCTAAGAAATCTTCGTTATAACTACCCTGATGCTCAAGTTGATATGCTTGTAGCTCCAAATTCAGGTGAAGTAATTGAAAATTGCCCGTATGTAAACAACTTTATTTATTTTGATACCACAAGAAAACATAAATATGAAAAAGGAGAGGGAAGAAAAAAATCTTTTTGGACTTATGTCTTTGAACTCAAAAAACAAAAATATGATAAAGCATATGTTTTAAAACGTTCTTTATCAAGTGCTCTGTTATGTTATTTTAGCGGAATTAAAGAAAGAATAGGATTTGACTGCGAACATAGAGGCTTTTTATTAACAAAAAAAGTCAAATACGACAAAGTAAAACATGAGTCATTATGTTTTTTAGATGTTTTAAAAGCAGATGGGCTTGAAGTAAAAGATACTTATCTTGAAAATTGGATTGATGAAACTTCTAAACAAAAAGTAGAAGAACTTTTTAAGGAATATCATTTAACCGAAGAAATTCCAAGAGCCGTAGTTAATGTAGTTGCTTCAAATGAAAACAAAGAGTGGAATATAAAAAATTTTGCACAGATTATTGAATATCTATCAAATAAAAAAGATATGCAAGTAATCTTTATCGGAGCCCCGAGTGATAAAGAAAAATATAACAGTATTCCTTATACTAACGAATTAAAGATAAAACCGATAAATTTGTGTTCTAAAGTAAATATAAAAGACAGTTTGTATGTTCTTTCAAGAGTTGATTTTATTATAGGGAACGATACAGGCAATTTGCATATGGCTTCATCAATAGGAACCAAAGTCATAGGTTTATACGGTCCAATGCCGTTTGAAAAATGGAAAGCACTCGGAGATAATAATATACTTTTAAAATCAAATCTGCCTTGTATGCCTTGTCATTTAAAGGGCAACTGTCCTAACAATAAAGCTTGTCTTAATAATATAACTGTTGATGAAGTAAAAAACGCTATTGACAATATTACATCAATGAATATATCGCAGAATAATAGCCATTATATCCTTTAATCGCAATATATGCTACCAATATACCCACAATTAATATCATAAAAGGTTCAAGCATTTTTAATGCAGCTTGTAAAGCGAGGTTTAAACTGTTTTCATAATAAAGAGCACTTGATTTAAAAACCTTTTCAAGCTCACCTGCTTTTTCTCCTGCCGATATTTGAGAAATTACATTCGCCGAAAATACATTTGCAGCAGAAAGAGCTGTTGCAACCAAACAACCTTGCTGCACCATTTTTTCCGATTTTCTTATTTTACGGCTTATACTGCCAATGTTTATAACCGAATTTGCAAGGTGAACAGCTTCATCCGCCGCCACTCCTGATTCATAAGCCAGCCCCATTACCAAAAAGAAATTAGCAAAATAATAATTCTTTATAATATTAGAAATAAAAATAAATTTTGAAAAGAACTCTTTTATTCTCATTAAAACTTTTTTATTTTTCCATACGATAAATGCCGCCGCAAATATAATTATATATACGACAGCTATCTTAAATATTGCACTAAGTGCAATAACTTTTACATTAATATCGTCGCCGATTTTTGCAAACATCTCAAACACAAAAAATTTAAATATCAAACCGACCCCGATTGCAAGTAAAAAAATAACAGCAGGGTATGTCAAGGAAGAAATAACTTTGCTTTTTATTTCATCTTCTTTATTTAAATTGGTAATAATTCCGGATAAAACCTCATCAAGTTTACCCGATTCTTCACCTGCCGCAATTAAACTTATATACGCCAATCCAAGTGGCTTTGAATACATTTGCATCGCATCTTTTAATAGTTCACCCCTATTTAAACTGCCGAGGATATTAGCACAAAGTGTTTTTATTCTTAAATTTCTACTTGATGATAATATCGAGTTAAATATTTCAATTATGGATAATCCCGATTTATACATCATATAAAAAGAATTAAAAAATTCTTTTTTCTCATTTATACTTAAATAAACATTATTATCAACAGGAATAAATTTTTCATTAAAATTATTTGCTTCTTCTCTTACTTCAAGGACAATATAACCTTTATATTCCAATTGAGAAACAGCATCAGAAACACTTACGGCAGAAAGATATCCGTTAACAATTTTATTATTTAAATCTTTAGCTCTATAAAAAAAGTCAGACATAACAGCATTATAACAAAGGTTTTTGAAAAAAGTATATAAAAATATTTTTGTGCTAGGATATACCTATGAGCAATTATATATTACCGTTAATTTTAACCTTATTCGCGGGGATGTCGACCCTGTTAGGCGGTTTTATAACTTTTTTTGTAAAGAGAAACAACTTAAAAGCACTGTCTGTAGGGCTTGGTTTTTCTGCCGGGGTAATGGTTTACGTAAGTTTATCGGAATTAATGAATGAAGCTCCAAATATGCTAAACGCATACTTTGGAATGCTTCCCTCTAAGGCTATGGCATTCGGAGGTTTTTTAGCCGGTATAATAATTGCCGTTTTAATAGACTATTTTATTCCTGACCATATTGAATCAGATTTTTTAAGCACAAACAAACACTGTGAACAAAAACACAGAATCAGAAGAGCAGGTTTGATTACGGCAATCGCAGTAACTTTGCATAACTTCCCTGAGGGTATGGCAACTTTTTTGGTATCAAGCCAAGATTTAAGACTTGGTATACCCGTCGCAATAGCAATTGCAATTCATAATATACCTGAAGGTATCGCAATTGCACTTCCTATATTCCATGCAACAGGGAAAAAACGTTTAGCTATATTATATTCATTTGTATCAGGGATATCAGAACCAATAGGCGGGTTAATTGGCGTTGTTTTATTAAAAACGCTTCTTCCCGCACCTACGGTAGGAATAATGACTGCTGCGGTTGCAGGTATTATGGTCTACTTATCTTTTGATACCTTATTACCTTTAGCAAGAGAATACGGGGAAAACCACCACGTGATTATCGGTATTGTTTCAGGAATGCTGATTATGGGATTAAGCTTAATCTTCTTTTAATACATACTCCATAATATAATCATCCATTACAAAACCTTTACCAATATCGGTTACAACGGCATCAATGGTTTTAAAGCCCCATTTATCATAGGCCTTAATAGTATTTGTATTATGTTTATTAACGGTAAGTTGTATTGATGTTTTATTCTGTTCTTTTGCAATCAGTTTTATCTTATCAAAAGCTATTTTCCCATAGCCTTTGTGCCTAAAATCTTTTTTTATATAAAGCTTTGACAAAAACAGATAATTCTCTTTAATGCATACACCAAAATAGCCTGTAAAATTACCGTTTTCTTCAAGAATATTATAAATATAATGCTCATTTTGAAGCTGATTTTTAACGGCTTCATAAGATTGAAATTTTTCAACCATATAATCAATTTGCTCATTTGAAAGCAGACAAGGCCAGTATTCATGCCAAATCTCAGAAGCTAGCTTTGTAAAATTTTCTATTTGTTCATCAGTTTTAACATTTATGTAATTCATAGTAAAGATATTTTAGCATAAAGATTAGTAATAAATTGGCATTGAGAGTAATTTTGTAGTAAAATATAATAGAGAAGTAGAGTTGGGGATAAGACATGACAACACAAACTAATAATTATGATGCAAGTAACATAAGAGTATTGGAAGGATTAGAAGCAGTAAGGTTAAGACCGGGTATGTATATAGGTTCAACCAGCCAAAGAGGTCTGCATCACTGCGTATATGAAATTGTAGATAATTCAATTGATGAATCTTTAGCGGGATATTGTAAACATATAAAAGTAACCATAAACAATGATGAAAGTGTAACGGTAGAGGATGACGGAAGAGGAATTCCCGTTGATATAAAACCCGAATCAGGCAAATCTGCTCTTGAAATAGTACACACAGTGCTTCATGCCGGAGGAAAATTCGGTGACGGAGGCTATAAGGTTTCAGGAGGCTTACACGGAGTTGGTGCTTCAGTAGTTAATGCTCTTTCTGAAAAAATGGTAGTAGAAGTTTCAAGAGACGGATACGTTCACAGGCAGGAATATATGAGAGGTGAACCTACAGGCCCCGTTGAAAAAATCAGACAAACAGATAAAACAGGTACAAAATCAACTTTCTGGCCCGACCCTGAAATTTTTAAAGAAACAACTGTTATGGATAGAGATGTTATAACTAACCGTTTAAGAGAAATGGCATTCTTAAATAAAGGTTTAAAAATAACATTTATTGATGCAAAATCAGATAAAACCGAAGAATTTCACTATGAGGGCGGAATAGGCAGTTATGTAGAATTTTTAAACAAAAATAAAAACGTAATGTTTGAACAGCCTGTTTATATGGAAAAAGTTATAGACGGTATCTCTGTGGAAATAGCACTTCAATACACCGATGCATACAATGAATCGGTTTTAAGCTTTGCAAATAACATTAATACCCATCAGGGCGGAACTCACTTAACAGGGTTTAGAAACGCAATCACACGTGTATTAAACGATTATGCAAGGAAAAATAATTTATTAAAAGATTCTGACCCGAATGTAACGGGAGATGACGTAAGAGAAGGCTTAACGGCAATTGTCAGCGTAAAATTGGGCGAACCTCAATTTGAGGGTCAGACAAAAGAAAAATTAGGTAACACGGAAGCTCTTAGTGCCGTTAACGATGTAGTAAAAGAAAAGTTCCAAGAATGGCTTGAATTTAACCCAAAATCCGCAAAACTTATTATTGAAAAAATACTTCAAGCCCAAAGAGCAAGAGAAGCAGCAAGAAAAGCAAGAGATTTAACAAGAAGAAAAACGGCATTGGAAAATTCAACACTCCCGGGAAAACTTGCCGATTGTTCAAACAGGGAACCCGAAAAATGCGAACTGTATATAGTAGAGGGAGATTCTGCGGGCGGTAGTGCAAAACAGGGCAGAAACAGAATGTTCCAAGCTATACTTCCTTTAAGAGGTAAAATCTTAAATGTTGAACGTGCAAGACTCGATAAAATATACGGAAATAATGAAATTCAATCTTTAATTCAAGCTATAGGAATTAACATAAGCAAAAATGAAGAAGATGTTAACATAGAAAAGCTTCGTTATCACAAAATTATTTTTATGACAGATGCTGATGTAGACGGAGCCCACATAAGAACATTATTATTAACTTTCTTTTTCAGATACGCAAAACCATTAATAGATAACGGTTATATCTACATAGCTCAACCGCCTCTTTATAAATTGACAATAGGCAAAACTTCGGAATATTTATACGACGACAGAGCTCTTGATAAAACTTTAAGAGAACGCGGCACCCAAGGATTGACTCTTTGTGATAATTCAAAAGATAAAGTTATTGCAAACGATGAACTTGTAACTTTAATAGGAAACATGTCAGGCTATTATAATTCATTTAACAGCCCGATTATAAACGCAGTTCCGTCTGTTGTAATAAGAGGTTTAGTCAGAGTGGATATAAAAGAAGAAGACTTTGATAACCCCGAAAGAATGGAAGAAATTATTGCATATCTGCAGCACTATGTTAAAGATCACGCGGAAAATTACGGTATAGTTGAAGCTAAAGATTACAGTGTTTCTTTGAAACAAAATCTTGAAACAGGTAAATATTCCATAAAAGTAGATTTAGGTGAGGGAATAGACCCGGTTGCGGTAACGGCAAGTATGATTAAATCATCCGAATACAACAGAATAAAATCAGCATATCCTCTTATAAGAAATTTCTTGTTTGAAGAAAAAAAATCATTAAACTTAAATACGGGAACAGAAGATTTAACGGTTTCATCTTTTACCGAACTCCAAAGAATAATTGAAGAAAGAGGTAAAAAAGGCGTTGGAATACAAAGATTTAAAGGTTTAGGCGAAATGATGCCTCAGCAATTGTGGGAAACAACTATGGACCCTGCAAACAGAACTCTTTTAAAAGTTAATATAGAAGATGCAATGCTTGCTGACCAGTTATTTGATGTTCTGATGGGCGATAATGTTGAACCGAGAAGAGAATTCATTGAAAATAACGCCGTTTATGCTACAAATATTGATACCTAATATGAGGCAATATCTTGAATTTAATAATAAAAATTCTAAAATTAAGAATTACAAAAGTATTTATATTTCTTCTTTTTTGTGCATTTATTGCATCTATATACTTTTATAAAGATTGGTATATCGTTCAATACAATAAATGCAAGGGGTTTTATTACGTAAATAAAGGCGATAAAGCATATCGAGAAAGAAACTACCAAAAAGCAATTGATTATTATAAATATGCCTTAAAAAAATACCCCGGACATTCAAGAGCAAGCTGTAATTTAGGTAATATTTACGTAAGCTTTGAAAACTATTATGAAGCGGTAAATGCCTATGAACATGCTCTAAAATACAGTCCTAATTATTTAGCTTGCAGAATGGATTTAGGTATAATACTCTCCGAGAGAATGGCGGATTACGATAAAGCTATTCAAGAATACGGCAGAATAGTAAATGCCAATCCGTTCACGATAAATATACCTTATGTGTTCAATAACAGTGAAACAACAAAAGTAAATAAGGGATTAGCTTATTATAATATGGGTTTAGCATACAGAGGCAAGTCTGTTTATATGAACAACAAACCGCAAACCGCTATAAAATATTTAAAGAAAGCTCGTGATTCATATAAAAAAGCTGAAAAATATTTAAAAGATGACTATGATAACACTTATAATCTGGCTTTGACCAATCATATGCTCGGTGATTATATGCAAGCCCGCAATGCCTATTGCAAAGCAATAAATATAAAACCCGAAAATTTTGAAGCTCATTATAACTTTGCACTTTTACTGAGAAGTATGAATTTAAACAAAGAGGCTCTTGATGAATTGGAAAGAACCTCGCTGTTATTAGATTTATACGGAAATAATAAAAAAGATAAATATGTTTTCGGAATAACCGCCGAAATTAAAAGAAGAATTCTGCACGAGGGCGGTTATGAATACTTAAAAGAAAGAGAAGGTTTAACCTCAGTTAAAGAAGGGGATATTCAATACTCAAACGGAAAAGTTTCTCTTGAAAAACAAAAAGACTATAATATGAATGATCTTTTAAAATGTAACTTTAAAGAAATTGAAGAGCCGTAAAAATGTTAAACAATCAGGAAAATTTAGAATATTTATGTAAATTGTCAAATGTTGTTTCAAAAAAAATATCACCGGTAAACAGCATTAATGCGATTAATAAACTATTAAAAACCTACTTAAATATTAATAAAACCGAAATTATTATTTGGGATAATAATTCAATGCTATTAAAGTCTTTTGGTGATGATTTAAAACTTTATGATGATAAAAACAGCGAAAAAGAAATTAATTACATATATTCAAGTTTGTCCGTTTTTAACGGAAGTAAATTTTATTTTAATGAAAATGAATTTGATTGCGATTTAAAAGAAGAAGAACAATATCAAATAACAGAATTAAAATCGGATAATAATACAATAATATTTCCGCTTGTAGCAAATAATGAAGTTTTCGGATTATTAAAAACAGATTCGGAAAAAACAACCTATACAAAAGACTTCTTTTCTTTATTAAATATAACGTCAAAACTAATCTCGGGAGCGGTAATAAATTATATATTAAATGACCAAATGGAAGTCAGTTTGAATTTTTACAAAGCTATGAAAGATATAGCTAAAATAATAGAAAGCCAATACGAACTCTCATATATAATTCCAATGATTGGTGAAATGATAGACAGATTTATCTCTTCTCATCTAATATATATATTTATATACAAAGATGATGAATACAAATTAGTATGGCCAAGTGCTTGTAAGGATGAAAGTGTATATAAACTTTTAAAGAAAATTAATTTAAAAACAGAATATATCCTTTCAGACAATTCCAAGATAGGAGTTTTCCCGCTTATTAGCGAAGATACAATACTCGGAGCAATAGCAGCTTACAGTAATATAGAAAAGCTTTTACAAAAAGATATAGACTATCTTGTGCAATTAACAAGACAATCCGGATTAACAATACAAAGGGCTAACGTATATGCGGAAGTATTGCAATATGCTACATTAGATGCTTTAACAGGTTTAAATAACAGACGCCAATTTGAAATAAGAATAAAACAAGAAGTAGCTAACGCAACAAGAAACGATACTCCCTTATGCGGTTTGATGATGGATATAGATTATTTCAAAAAAGTAAATGATACATACGGTCATGCTGCAGGCGACTGTGTTTTAAAACAGATATCCGATATCATAAGAAATGAACTTAGAGAATATGATATTGCTTGCCGATACGGAGGGGAAGAATTTTTTATAATTTTACCTCAAACAAAAGTAGCGGAAGCTACGGCTGTAGCTCAAAGACTAAGAAAAGTTATTGAAGAATCAAAAATTAATATTAAAGAAGCAGGGGTTAACGGAGTTAATTATATTAAAATCACCGCAAGCATCGGAGTATGCGAATATAATTTTGAACTAAATGCAAACTCCTTTATACAAAAAGCAGATAAAGCTTTATATGAAGCTAAAACTACGGGGAGAAACAGAGTAATTGTTTTCTGATTTTTTATTTGATATTCTATTATTATAGATGGATTTAAAGAATAGCTTATGAAACATTTAAAATATTTATTAGGTTTTTTATTAGTTATTATACCTTGTGTATTAACAGTTTTAATATATAACGATAAGATAACACAAAATTCACCTGATTATTTTAAACAGGGAGTAAAACAATATAATGAGGGTGATTATGCTAATGCATACTATAATTTCGGGAAAATAAAATGGATAAGCCCTCTTTATCCCATGGCATTATTTAAACAGGCAAAAAGTGCTCAACAAGTAGGAGATTACAAGACAGCAGCTATTAAATATAAACTGTTTTTAGAGAAACTTCCGCATTCAATATTTGAATTAAATGCAAAACTCAACTTAGCAAAAAGTTATTATTATTCAAAACAATATGACTTAGCGAGAATTCAATTTGAAGAATTAAAAAATAAAACAGATAATGACGGAACAGAAGAAGTATTTTTTTTAGGATTGATAGAAAAAAATACCGATAAAGAAAAGGCCGGAGAATATTTCAGAAATTATTTAAAAACAGCTTTATCAGGAGAAGCCCTTAATAATGATTTTATTTTAGCATCAGCTCAAGAATTATCTTCTTTAGGGATTGATTTATCTGACGAAGATAAAAAAAATATCGCAATAGCATACTATGAAAATAACAGATATAAAGAAGCTCTCAAATATTTTTCAACAATTCCCGTTCCGTCTTGCTGGGATTATCTTGTATTATCAAATCATTATGCCGGAAACAAGGTTATAGCAAAAAAACTGATTGAAAGCGGACTAAAAACATATTCAAAAATAACAGATGAAGAAAATCTTCACAAAATATATGATATTTATACCTCTTATATGCGTGGAACAAAATTAAAAAACTGGCAGAATACTTTAAAAATAGTAAAAGATAACAACTTAAACGGTGAAGATTATATTTTGTATACAATAGCATCTATTTCATCGAAAGAAAAAGCAAACATGCTATATGAAGAAATTGTACAAAAATATCCGAACGGCAAATTTGCCCCCGAGGCTCTTTGGAATGTATTTTGGCTAAAATATAAGAAAAAAGATTATAAAGGTGCCGAAGAAATAGCAATTAAACATTTAAAAACTTATAAAAAAGTCAAATCCACTCCTAAGATGGCGTTTTGGCTTGCAAAAACAGAACTTAAATTAAATAAAAACCAAGAAGCACATAATTATTTTAATAAATTGGCGGTAAGATTTCCTGATGATTATTACGGATTAAGAGCTCAATCAATTATAGACAAAAAAAATGATTTTTTTGTAACTTCGGATATTAATAAAATTCCTATTTTAAAAGAAGCAATACAGTTCCCGATATCAGTTTCACAAATTGATATAAAAGATTTAAAATTGATAAACACTGTGTTTGAACTGGGTGATACCCAAATATGGCTTGATGCCGATTTTAATAATGAAATAGTAGAAAGCTGGTTTGAATTAAAAAAGGGAAAGAAAACCCACTCCGTTGTTTTAGCCCGAGATGCAATAAATGCAATGGACATAAAACCCCCGATAGTTAGTACGGCATATCAACTGGCATACCCCAGATATTATGTTAATGAAATAAATGTAGCAGGTAATAAACTCAACATTGACCCATATTTAATCATTGCATTAATAAGAGAAGAAAGCTATTTTAATGAAAAAGCAAAAAGTAAAACGAATGCAACCGGTTTAATGCAGTTAATGCCGGGAACGGCAAATTATATGGTGTCAAAATTATCTTTAAATTCCAACGATTTAACTGATTTAGATGACCCGAGAATGAATTTATATTTAGGTTGTAATTATATTAAATATTTAAAAGACCGTTTTAATAATGACCTTTACGTTATTGCAGCTTATAACGGAGGTGAAGGCTCCGTTAATAAATGGATTAAAACATATAATACTTCTGATTATGATGAATTTATCGAAGATATTCCTTTTGATGAAACAAAACACTATGTTAAAAAAGTATTCAGAAGTTATCATATGTATAAAAATATATATCAATAACTATAATTCAATTGCATTCAGCTGACAAAAGGTTTTAAAACCCGAACGTTCACGTGAAGTATATTCAACCATATTCCCCAAATGCAATTCTTTTGCCAAGTTTACTGCTTTATTATACATATCTAACGTAATATTTAGATTTTCTGAAGAATAAATATGTTTAAATTTCATTAATTCTTCTGTATATTTAGCATACTCAACATAAAGTTCTATAAGTTGGTATCTTAAATTAAATTGTTTAGCAATCATAATAGATTTTTCCAAATACATTTTTGCTGCCGCAAAATCATTTTTGCGGATATATATTTGAGCAAGAAATATTTGGAAATATATAATAAAGAAATTATTGTTTATTTTTGAACTTTGAGCAATTTCTAAAGATTTAGAAGCAGTATTAAGAGCCTTATCATCATCACCCATCTCCATTGAAATTTTAACAATCAGAGCCCATGCCAAAAGTGCACCTATGGCAACTTTTTCTTTTGCAAAATATGTTATCTGGTCATTAAATATCTCAAGAGCTTTTGTTGTATTTCCTTCTTTTTTCAATATATAACCTAAAATTAATTTAATTATATTTTTCATAAAGTATTCGTTAATATTATTAGCAAATGCCGCAAATTCAAATAAGTCAACTTTTAAATCTTTATTTTGACCTAAAAGAACTCTGTTTATTATATTTACAAGATTCCAATTCGCAAGTGCATCTATATCCATTACTTTTCTTGCATATAAATTAGAAATTTCGGTAAGAATTTCACCTGATTTGAGAATATCACCCGACATAGTTTTTGATAAAGCATCAATAATTTTAATATGAGCATCATAATATTGCTGATTAAAATCATATTTTTTTATAAATTCATTCATTTCATCAATAATATTTTCAGCATGGTTATTGCCTTGAATACAATAAGCTTTAGCTAAAGTAAGTTTTGAATTCATCCAGGCGTTCATTATTAAATTTCGATAATTATTATCCGATTGTTTTAAATTTAAAGCTTTATCAAGTTCAATAATAATATCATCATTAATAAGGTTAATAATTTGTTCGCTGTTGCCGATGTTTAATAACGCTTTAAGTTTTCTTGTTTTAATGAGGGCAATATCAAGATTTGAGGCATCTGTTTTATTTGTTTCAAGAGCATTAACAACTGCATCAACAGCTTCAGCCGCTCCAAAATAATTCCCCGTCAAATAGCAGCTTTTTACAAAATATCCCGAAATATCTATTATTTTCAGAATATTTCCCGCTTTTATATCGGCATCTAAAACATTAGACAAGTATGATATTGCCTCTTGCGGAGATTTTTCACAAAGAAGTTTACCGATTTCTTCATACATTAATGCTTTTATATTATCGGAATTGTTAATATCAAATTCATCAAGGAGTTTTAAACACTGCTTTTTCGATATAACATATAAATTTGTATCCCCTAATTTAGCAGCAATTTCAGAAGTTTCTTGCCATATTGTAAATGCTTCATTTTTAGATATTGCATCCGCACAAGAAATTAACTTTTGTACATTACTTGATAATATAAGCGGTCTGAAAGCACTGAATAAATGTTCCGCATTTTCTTTATACAATAAATCAGCTTTTGCTTCCTGATAAATTAATTTCCATAAAGTCAGGCTCTTAAATTCACATGTATAATTATCAACCTGAACAATATACATACCCTTTAAAAGCTCGGTAAGTATTTGTTCTGTCTTATTGATTTGATTATTAACCGCAATACAAAGAATTGACGCAGAAAACCTGAAACCCATTACAGCTGCCATAAACAGAACGTTTTTTTGTGCGGGTTTTAAGGCATTTAATCGAAGTTTTATAAGCTCTTCAAAAGATATCGGGTCAATTTCAGGTTTTTTATCTTCATTTAAAAATATATCTTTACCTTTTTTGCTAATATATCCGGTATCTGTCAATAAAGCAATCTCTTGTTCTAATCTTATGGCATTTCCGTTAACTTTTTGAATTAATCGGTCTAAATATTCCTGATTTAATACCTCGTCAATCCTAATTCCGACAGAACTGCTAACAGCCTTTATCAATTCATTATTGTTAAATTTTTTGATTACAATAGTTTCAAAAATGTTTTCATTTGCACTTGTTAGGTCAAAATAACTTTGAATAGATTTATTTTCTTTGTAACTGATAATCATTTTTAATCTGTTATTAAAATAGCCTTTATTAAGCATGTATGAAATAAAATCATACGAAGCTCCGTCAAGCAATTCAAAGTTATCAACGGATATAACAAGATTATTATTAACCAAAAATGATTTAATTACTTTTTCTAAAATTGAAAACATCTTTGTTTTATTATCAAGAATATTTTCAAAATCATCTTTTTGAGACGGGTAAAATATATTCAAAAAAGCATTTAATTCATTACCGTTAAGGAAGTTAAAATTTTTAGCAAAATCACTTTTTTTAAATTCTTTACTAAAAGCTTCAATATTATTAGTATAAGGCGGGAAACCCATAATTCTGAGCAAAGCATCCTGAAAGAAACCGAAGCTTGTTATCTGTAAAAGAGGAGTACAACTTCCGTAAAGACAAATAAACCCTTGTTTTGAAAGATTATCGTTAGTTTGCTTTAATACAGCTGACTTTCCGCTTCCGTCAGGTCCGTTAACCGCAATAATATGTTTTGTCAGAGAAGTTTTTATTATATTTACAATTTTTTGAACCGCCTCAACTTTAATTTCCGCCGTTAAAGGAATATCTTCACTTTCTTTTTGTTCTTCATCGCTGTTTTCAAACTCATCATTATAATTTTGCTCCAAACTTTCCTTAACTGAATAATCAACAACTTCTTCTATCGGAGCAACATTAATCGCATCTGAAATAATTTTATCAATATCTTCCGAAGTATTATTTCTGTATCTGTATTCATATATTTCTTCTTCAACAGGTTTAACTTCAACTTTAAAAAATTTATTTTTTTCTTCTTCTGTTGGTTGAGATGAACTTTCATTATCAAGTTCAATATTTTTTTCAAACGCCTGAAAAGCTGCGAATGCAGGTTCTTCACTGGAAAAAGGTCTTACGATTGATAAATCATCATTAATGGGTGCATCATGAGAAATTTGCATATTTTTATTAAAATCATAATGACACTTTCTGCACTCGGAAGCAGAAAATAAATTTTTAGATGAGCACTGAGGACAAATTTTAATAAGTTCAAAACCGCAATGTTTACAGGTTTGAGCACCAAAAGTATTAAGAGTATTACACTCAGGACAAAACATATTTACTTTTATCCCGCAGTGTTCACATCTTAATGCATTATCAGGTATTTCAGCTCCACATTTGCGACATATCATATTTGGACCTATTTCTTACTGTTGTCAAAAAAATTACTTATAAGCTTAGAAAGCTGCATTAACCGTTTACTAACTTCGCTTTGGGACAAATTCAATAATTTAGCAATCTCAGCTTGTTTGTGTCCTTTAACATACCTCAAATAAAAAATATCCAAAAATAAACGGGAAGGAACTTCTTTATGAATAATACAAACCGCATCAGCAATACGCTGGATACAATCTTTAGTAATAATAATTTCTTCCACACTATCCTTAGGGTCGGGGAAATCTAAAATAAATTCGTTTCCTAAAGATTGAGAACCTGTATGAATTGGTTGCGATTTCGGGATAGAAGCAAATTCGGGTACTTTAATCTCTTTTGTAGCAACATAACCTTCGTTTGTTCTTCTTACTCTACCTGAGTTTTTTAATACACTTAATATTGAAGTATGTACTACTTTAGTAACATAACTTTCAATTTTTTGAACATTAGAGGTAGAATTAAATACCATATAGCACTTTTGAAGTGCCTCGGCACAAAAATCTTCCAACAGGTCCTCGTTGCCGCGAAAGTTTTTATTAGCCCTGACAATTTTTTCTATTAACGATTTTTGTTCATCAAGTAAAAGCAAACGTTTTTTTCTCTAATCTCGCATACCCATAATATATAATAACATAAATTATAATTTTATTACTACTTTTAGGTAATACATATCAGATTTTAAATTGCTATCGTTGAGAATTTGGCTTTTTTCACCTTCAAAACTTTCTTTAATACTTTGTAACACAATGTTATCAATTTCTTCCGAACCGCTCGAATCAGAAATAATAACTTTTTGAAGATTTCCGTTATTATCAACCGCAAACTTAGCCCCAACAGAGTCAATCGGCGGAGATTGAACAACACCCATTATGTTATTTTTAATATTTTGCTTTAATTTATTATCTAAATCTTGTAAATATTTTTTAAAGCTTGGATCTGTAAATAATTCTGCTGTACAGAACCAATTTAATCCTCTTAAAGAAACGCCGCCTTGAGGCATAAACGCATTTACTATTGCCTTATTTATATCACCGTTGCTTGAAGGTCTCACCGTCGGAGGAACAGGAATTGTACCTTGCATAGGCATAGGAGTCTGCTCCATATTACCTTCTTGAGATGCTTGCGATTGAGTTTCTTGAATATTTTCAGGTTGATTATTATTTTCCGAACTGTCTATTGGGTTATTTTCTATAGGTTGTTCAAACATATCATTTGTCTGTTCAGAAGGATTTTCCGTTTGAACAGTATTTTCAACCGGAACAGAAGCCGTTTTATCATTATTTTTTAAACCTTTTATTGCTAAAAATACACCGCCTCCCAGCAATCCTACGGCAACTATAACTGATATTATAATTAATAAAGGATTTAAAGATGATTTTGAGTGAGAATCTTCGTATTTTTCATATTCATCTCCCTCATATTCACCATCTACATCTGTCGTATACTCTTCATTTTGATATTCTTCATCTTTCATTTGCGATTGTTCATCTTCCTCTTCTTCATATTCTATATTATTTTCTTCTACATTTACTTCAGTGTTACTATCTTCTTCTTTTTGAACTTCCGTTTCGGGAATAATCTCCTGTTCATAAAGATTTACCGCACTTGGGGAAACTGTTTCCGTATTATTATCAAAACTTTCATTATTTTTTTCAAGCATTTCTTCCGTATTATGGTCTTCATCATTTTCGGAGTATTCATTTTCACCATCATCAGAAACAATTGATTTTTCTTCTTCAGGAGCAGAATACTCATCATCTTGATATTGATTATCTTCATTTTTATATTGAACTTCCTCATCTTCAATAGGTTCAACTTCAGATAAAACAGTTCCGGCATCTTCTTGGTTTATATTCGTTATATATGAATATATAGGTTCACCGTATTCATCATAATCAACAATTACTTTTTGAACTTCTTCTTGCGGAGATGAAATATCTTGAGATAAGTCAATCTCAGATGATGAATCATCATCTTCTTCATTAATTACTACAAAATCAGAATTATCTTCATTTATTTCTTCCAGATTTTCAATATTTTCAATATTTTCAATCTCATTTAATTCTTCTTCTGTACTTTCATCAATAAGCTGCAAATCTTCTTTTTTGTTATTTTCAGTTAAATCATCTTCTATAATTTCAAAATCATCATTATTATCAGAATTTATACTTTCTTCCTCACCGTCATCCGCCAAAATATTGCCTGATAAATCGTTTGTGTCAGTATGATTTTCTTCAGGTGTTTGTATTTCTTCGGCAGACAGATTTTCGTTTTTATCCGCAATATCATCTTTTATTTCAACAAACTCATTGTCCTGAGAAGAAACTATTTCTTCTTTTTCTTCATCATTAAAAAGCTCATCTAAAATATCGGAAACCGCAGAATTTGAAGAAGAGTTATCAACTGAAGAAACAGAAGTATCTTCCGGTAATTCTTCATTTCCTATATATATCGTTTGTTCTTTACCTTGATATTTGCTGTCTTCAAGATTTTGAGCTCCGATAATTTCCAACGTTTTATCATCAAGTACATCAGGATACTTGCTAATATTACAGCTAACCATTTCAAAACCGGTGAAACAGCAAAACTCCGTTCTTGCATCAGAAGATTTAAAAAGATGTTTTAAAACCTGATTTTTTACGGATAAATCAATTCCGCCATCCATTAACGACAGAAAATATTCTTCAAATAATTCCTGAACTTCTTTATTATAATCTTCCGTTTTTTCATGTTTTACTTTTTCCAAAAATTCGTCATAAGTTATAAGAGAGGTAAAAGGAATTTTATAATAGTTATAATCAAAAGTTTCGTTAATATCACTTGACATATCTGCGATACCGACAAGTTCGGCATTTTTTAATTGAGAATCAACCTTAACAACTATGTAAAAATCAGGGACAATATCACTTTCAAAATGTACTTTTGGAACCAATACCGCATCTGCATCAGTCACAACCCTGACATCGAGATGCCAATTATTAACATATAAATCTGATATTTCATATTGTTCATTCAAAATTGGATTTCTAAATAAAGTCATAGATTTTTGAATATTCAAAGAAGTTTTTTCTAAAATATTCAAAAATGCGTATAAAGCAACTATTGAAGCATAAGCTCTTTTCCTTTGATATTCATCATTTATAAAAGCGGAATATATTTTTGCATAACTGTATGCTTTTTCATCTATAGGTAAATTAATTAAACTGACTGCCGACATTATAAATCTCTCTCTCTTTAAATTCCCTCTAATATATTAGATAGCAGTTATACAAAAAATATTCCAATTAAAACAAAAGTTTTAAATAATCAAAAAATATGTTATAATATAAGTGGTCTCAGGTTATTATAAAACAAAACTTAGCAAGGTGTGTAACATTTTGTTAAGTTTGAATTTAATTTAAACAATTTTAAATATTTAGATGTTTTATGAATGTACCAAAGTATAAAAGGAGGTAATTATGAACGTAGGATCAGTAAGTTTTGCAGGCACATCAACAGCATTTCAAGAAATGGTTAAAAGACCACAAACTTATATCAGCACAGAACAACCGGCAGCAGCAACCAAAATAAGCGGACAGAAAAAAAGTCATAAAGGTTTAAAAATTGCGGCAGGCGTTGTTATCGGAGCAGCAGCTGTTGCAGCTGGTTTAGCAGCAGGTGCTAAATTCAAATTATTTGATAAAATCCCTCAAGAAAAAATTGCGGGTGGTTTAAACAAGGCAGGCAACTTTATTTTAGATAATGCAATAAAAGCAAAGACTTTTATTACAGATAAAGCAACAACAGGCTTTAAATGGGTTAAAGAACATCTTCCAAAACTCGGTAAAAAAGTTGTTGAAGAAGCACCGAAAGCATAAAAAGGTTTATAAATAATTCCTCCTATAAAAAAGAACTCTTAATTGAGTTCTTTTTTGTTTTGTAACATTAATAAATTAAAGACTTGAATAATATATATAATTCATAATAAAATAATATTGTAACATTTAGTTTACAATTTTTAAATCAAATAACAATTTTTTTCTTTACGGACTTTATACAAACAGAAAGAAAAAATCAATTAGGAGAAATAATAATGGCAATAGAATCAGTACAAGCTCATACTTACAGCCCTGTAAAAAAAGCAGCAAAAACAGCAGCAGCTGCAGTATTGACAGCAGGAGTTGTTGCAACGGGTTTAGCTATCGGAGCAAAAAGAGGTGTTTTTGCTCAAGGTAAAAACCCTATATTAAACAAAGTTAATCCTTACCTTCAAAAAGCAGGCGATTTTATTAATACAAAAGTCGGTAAAGTTGCAACTGCTATTAAAGGTAAAGTTGAAAACTTACAAATAAAAGACAGAATTGTTAAATCAGGTACTTATCAAAAAGTTAAAGCCGGATTAGACAAAATCGGTAATAAAATAAAAGGTCTTGATGTTAAAGGTAAATTAACTGCCGCTAAAGGTAAAATTGGAGATAAAGTTAAAGCTCTTGATATCAAAGGCAAATTTGTAAATGCTAAAGATTCGGTTGCGAACTTCTTTGAAAAACATGTAAATCCAGAAAAATTTAACTAATTATAATAAATAATAAATAATAAAAAAGAGGAAACCAAATGGTTTCCTCTTTTTTAATTATAAATGAAAAAAGAACCCAAAACCCTAATAAAATTCACATATTCATTTAATTTATCAAGAGCATTTTTTACTTTTATATCATTTTCAAGGCAATCAAGTTCCATAAAAAACATGTACTCGCCAAGACATTTTTTAGATGGTCTTGAATCAATATAGGTTAGATTTATGTCATATTGAGCAAATATTTTTAAAACATCGCATAATGCACCCGGTTTATTTTTTGTAGAGAGTATTATAGCGGTTTTACCGTTAGCTTTTGTAATAAGAGAATGCCTTGAAAGAATATAAAATCTGGTTTTATTATCTTTTTCATCATTTATATCATTTGCAAGAACATTTAAATTAAAAAGTTGAGCACATGCTTCATTTGCAATGGCAGCTAATGTATCATCATTTTCTTTAGATACTTTTTCAGCCGCATAACTTGTAGAGGAAACTTCTTTTAATTCGGCATGCCTATAATTTTTGTATAAAAATTCACTGCACTGCGAAAGAGCCTGCGGATGTGAAATTATTTTTTTAATTTTTGTTCTATCTGTTCCTGTTGATAAAAGTATATGTTTTATCGGAATTGTAAGTTCACCTTGTATCTTTATATCTTTATCTTTTAATTTCAAAATATTATCAATAGTTTCTCTTACAATGCCTTCAATAGAATTTTCGATAGGAAGAACCGCAACAGAGTTTTCATCTTTTTCAAGTGCTTCAAGTGTTGATTTAATACTCTTTTGCGGAATTTTATTTTTTATCTCCGTAATGTTTAAATCCATAAATTTAAGCATGGCATTATGAGAATTTGAACCATCCGGACCTAAATAATATATATTATCCATTTGCTAAACCTTTAATTCTTATATAAAATAATTTTACATAAAAAAAATAAAAAAAGGGATTATTAATGGCGGAAATAAAGTTTGGCACAGACGGATGGAGAGCTGTGGATGGTAAAGACTTTACAAAAGAAAATGTCGATAAAGTTACTAATGCAATAAGTTTGTATATTTACAATAAAACACAATTTAATAAACCGTTAATTATAGGATATGACCCAAGAAACAAAGCTGATGAATATGCTTTTTACATGGCAAAAAGTTTTTCCGAAAAAGGTTTTAATGTACAAATAAGCAATAAAATAATCGCAACACCCGTTATAGCTTATAATGCTTTAATAAAAGATGCTAATGCAATAATGATAACGGCATCACATAACCCGCCCGAGTATTTGGGGATTAAATTTATTCCCCCTTATGGAGGTCCTGCCGAAGATTATATGGTAAAAGAAATTACCGATAATTTAGGTAATGTTTTCACCTCAAAAAAAACAGGCACACTAAAAGAAGTTTCTTTTGAAGATGATTATATTAAGCATCTTGAAAGCATAATAGATTTTGAAAAAATCAAAAATTCAGGAATAAAAATAAACTATGACGGGCATCATGGAGCCGCTGCAAAATTATTTAAACAAATTTTAGATAAAAAAGGAATAGAAAATAATTCAATAAACCTTGAAAGAGATATAACATTCGGCAACAGCATGCCCGACCCTAAAGAAAAATATCTGCCCGAATTGAAAGCTCTTTGTAAAGAAACAAATCTAACCGGCTACAGCAATGACGGCGACGGTGACAGATTCGGAGTTTTTGATGAAACAGGATGTTTTATCAGTGCAAATGATATTATTGCAATGCTTTTAACTCACTTATGCACAAACAAAAACTATAAAGGTAAACTTGCAAAAACGGTCGGTGCAAGCTCTATGCTTGATATTATTGCAGAAAAAAACAATATTGAAGTAATCGAAACCCCGGTAGGTTTTAAGCACTTAGGAAGTGTAATGAGAAAAGAAAACATAATTATTGCGGGAGAAGAATCGGGAGGACTGAGTATAAAGGGACATATTCCCGAGAAAGACGGTATTCTTGCCAACCTGTTAATTATGGAGATGATTGCTTACAATAATAAAACTCTTAGTGAACTGCACAAAGAATTTTTATCTCAATTTGACAGAAAATTTTTAAATAACAGAATAGATATAAAACTTGACTCTAAAGAAGAACAAGACACAATAATAAATAAATTTAAAACATTTAAAAATATAGGACAATATAAAGTCATTAAAACAAACACTCTTGACGGATTAAAAATATATTTAAACGAAGGAAGCCGGCTTTTAATAAGAAAAAGCGGCACAGAACCGCTTTTAAGAATTTATTTTGAATCTGACAAGGAGGAAAAAATGGCTTATTTTGAAAAATTAATTAAACAATTGTGTTAAATATAAACATATCGTTATAATTAATATTTGAACTCAATTTCCCGAAATACAGGTTTTCATTAACTGTTTTATTAAAATAGTGATTAATATTATCAATATACTCTTTAGTTTGTTGGCTATTATTGTTCAGATCTTTAATAGAGCAAGCAAAACCCGTGTAACAATTTGCGAATGCCGATGTCGAAGCCAAAATAAAAACACATAATATTAATACCGTTTTAAAAATCTTTTTCATATTTAAACTCCTAAAAAAAATAGAAATAACCACCCATCTATATTTTGAGGGATAATGTAAAGTTTTTCATTCCGCTTTATAATGAAATATTTGCTTAGAAAAAAGTTTAATGTACAATAGCCATGTTGTATTAGCCAAATCAAATTAAAGTTTCTTTACCAAGTAACAAAAATAATTTTTTTGGAGCCTTACAAACGGTATGAATTTCCTGTTAGAAAAAGAAAATGATATTATTGAAAAACCCGATTTTAAAACAAAGTCAGGCAGAGAATTTTTAGCTGTTTATTTGCATGCAAAATTCAATCAAATATTAAACTATGACAGCAAAAATGATAATCCGATATTTAAAAGTGTTCATCCCGATTTTATTAAAAAGTTTACGAAAAGATTAATAAACAATCCGGAAAAACATTTTCTTATAGGAATTTCAGGAGAATCTGCAAGCGGTAAAACCACTATCTGTAACACAATTAAACAAGTTACCGACAGATTAAACATGCCTATTGAAATTTTAAGTGCGGATAATTATTTTAAAGATATTTCAAGCCTTATTAAAGAGTATGGCTCTTTTGATAAACTGCTAGCATCCGGTTACGACGTTGATTCACCGGATAATTTTGATATGACTCAATTATTTATTGATTTAGAAATGTTATCCCGAGGAATTGATGTCAGAATACCTCAATATCTTGTTAACGGAACAGGAATTGTTATTCCTAAAGCCATTGAAAAAAAAGCTAAAAAGATTATAGTTGTTGAAGGCATGGCAACAATGTACGGTAAAGTTGCCGATTTATTTGATGTTAAATTATATGTTGATATTGATCCGAATATTCAGGAAAAATGGTTTATATATAGAGCCCAAACCTCAAGAAACCAAAATGAAGAAAATGCAAGAAAACAGCTTGCTTACGTTAGAGAAGCTTCCAAAAAATATATTCTTCCCAAAAAAGATAACTCAGATATTATAATTAACGGTGCTTCTTCTCTTGATTATTTTACACAGATTATTGAATATATTTATAAAATAACAAATAATTTTTCTGATTAAAACATATAAGTAAAAAAATAAAAAAAACCCGCCAAACGGCGGGTTTTATTATATGAAAGAAGAATTTAATTTACAGCTTTAGGTGATTTTTTATGGATAAATTTATCACCGACTTTTGAAAAAACTGCAGCAGTTGTTCCGCCCAATAATGATAAAGCTGCAATACCAATTAAATATTGTTTTACATAATTTTTCATTCCGCCGCATTCTTTAACAACTTCAGACATTGCATTTGGTTTGATTAACCAAGAAGCAGCAGTTGATGTTCCCAAAAAACCTGCAATTGTAGCAGCACCACGAGTTGCAGCACTTGGACGTCTTGTTCGCTTTACCGTATTATTACTTTGATTTATTGGACTTACTTTCATTTTTTTACCCTTTTTCTTATATTATTTTAATATCCGTAAATTTATTTTTTGTTATTTTGTTAAATTTTCGTTACAATTTTTATAATCATTTAATACTTTATTTTTTATTAATTCAATACTTTCATTTTGGATATCAAACCATTTTATTTCTTTATTAGCTTTAAACCAGCTGATTTGACGTTTTGAATATCTTCTTGTATTCTGTTTTAACAATTCAACACAGCTGTCAAGGTCTTTTTCATCTTTCAAAAACGGATATAACTCTTGATAACCGATGGTTGAGAGCAGAATTTTATTTTCACCGTATTTTTTAAACAGCATATCTGCTTCATTTAAAAGCCCGTCACTCATCATTTTATCAACCCGCATATTAATTCGTTCATAAAGGAAACTTCTGTTTTCACTATTTAAACCGTACCACAATGTTTGATAAGATGATTCTTTCTTTTTTTGAGCACTGCTCATAGGGATTCCTAAAGATAAACAAACCTCCAGAGCTCTTATTATTTTAACTTTGTTATTAAAATGAATTTTCTTTGCAATCTCGCTGTCAAGTTCTAAAAGTTGATTATATAATTCAAGTGTGCTTTTAGACTCTAATTGGTTCCGCAGTTCTTTATTCGGAGCAACTCTGGGTAAATCAAAATCTTGAAGTAAAACCCTAAAATACAATCCCGTTCCGCCGGCAAGGATAGGGACTTTATCTCTTGATAAAATGTCTTTTACAATACTATTTGCGTCATCCGAAAAATTTGCAACCGTATACTCTTGTGTTACATCAATTATATCTATAAGATGATGTTTTATACCTTGTCTTTCTTCTAAAGAAGGTTTTGCACTGCCTATATCAAGTTCTTTATATATCTGCCTTGAATCAACGGAAATAACTTCCCCGTTGAGTTCTTTTGCAATCTCAACAGCAAGTTTTGTTTTACCCGATGAGCTCGGTCCCGTTATTGCTATTATTTTTTGTTTTTTCATTATAAAAACAGAATACCAAAATTACATAATAATATAAATACAAACAAAACAGTATTATTAATACAAATAAACCGAAAACACCCGTTCCGCATAATAAAGACAGTATATTTAATAAAACATATAAACTAAAAATAAAGAACAATATAAAAACGGAACCTAAAATATTTTTAAACCCAAATTTTAAAGCGAGCCAAAATGTTTTAAAAATATTTACCCGTGCAAATTCCAATACGGCAAAATATAAAACAATAAAGTAATTCAAGATAGAAGAAACTATATTTAAAATTAGAACCCAAGCCGAAAATATAAGTTTATCTTTATCGGTTATCGTATTTAAAATATTAAATATTTCAGCTTGAGAAGAAGCATGGAGCATCTTTTGAAATTCATATACAACATTGGGCATTCCGAAAACCGACAAGCAAAATTTCGCAGCACTGAAGATTACGGCAGAATAAAAAATGAATAAAAGAATACACGCCCCAGAAGTTTTCAAAAAACCGCCGCCTACTCCTATAAAAAATTTTTTAAAGTTTTGAATTGATTTTAATGCTGTTTCTTCTTTATCTTCATCACCGTTATATGACATTACGGTTTCTTTTATAACAAAAAACCAGCCGGCACTAAAAGCTATTACCATTAAAATTAAAGAAATTCCTAATATAATTTTGGGAATAAAATACATATTTTTATTAAATAAATACGATAAAGCCGTCATAAAAATTAATAAAAACAACAATAACGGTTGCACGGTTATTAAGTTATTTTTTAATATTTCACCTGATTTTTTTAATATGTTAAGCATTTAATGATTATAACATGTTTTTTCAATTTTGTTTTTGGTAAAATGTACTAAGATAGTAAATACGGATTGGGGAAATGAAAGAGAGAATTACACTTTTAGCAATAATAACATCATTGCTGATTCTTCTATATTTCTTTCAAAATCACATGAACACGCCATGTGCATTTATGACAATTTTAATATTTATGTCTTTGTATACCGCATATATGCAGATTGCGTTTAAACACAAAGTCAGAACTCAAAAAAAACACCCAGTTGAAAAAAATTATTCTTTTTTACCTTACGTAAGTATATTAATACCGGCTCACAATGAAGCCGATGTTATTGCTAATACTATAGAAAATATATCAAAAATTGATTATCCCCGATATGAAATAATAGTAATTGATGACAGAAGCACGGATAATACTTTAAAAGAACTTGAAAAAATAAGTAAAAATCATGCAAATTTAAAATATTTTTCCAGAACAAAAGATGCTTTCCCCGGCAAATCAGCAGTTTTAAATGATGCTTTAAAAATAGCAAAAGGTGAAGCAATATTAGTATTTGATGCCGATGCAAGAGTTAATCCGAACTTTTTACGAGAACTGATTCCCGCTTTAGAACCGCCTCAAGTCGGTGCAGTTCAGGCGAGAAAAGTAATAATAAACAGAGAACAAAATTTCTTAACAAGATGCCAAGATAATGAAATGGCTGTTGATACACACTTCCAAGTAGGAAGAGACAGCGTAAAAGGAGCCGTTGAACTTAGAGGAAACGGAGAACTTATTAAACGCCAAGCACTTGAAAATGTTAACGGCTGGAATATTTATACAATTACTGATGACCTTGATTTATCCACAAGATTGCAAATTAAGGGCTGGGACGTCAGATTTTGCCCTGAAGTATGTGTCTTTGAAGAGGGAGTTCCATCTTATATACCTCTTTTAAAGCAAAGAAGACGCTGGATTGAAGGAAGCATAAGAAGATACCTGGAACACTTTTCTGATGTATTAACGTCTAAAGATATGTCATTGAGAGTAAGTCTTGATATGACTGCTTATATTACGGAATTTATTTTACCCGTTTGGATGGTTTCAGAAGTTACAATTCAATCTTTCAGATACTTTAAAGATGACACAAATTGGATATTGTCTTCTATGGCTCTATCCACTTTAATGTGCGGATTCTTTATTATTGCTTTATTTTACAGCCTTAGAAAATACGTAAAACTTAAACCGATTGAAAATTTAAAACAGTCAATACTTACATCAATATATATAGTAGTTTTGTGGTTTCCTTTAGCCATTTTTATCATATTTAAAATAATATTTATGAAAAACAATATGGATTGGGGCAAAACCCGACATGGTATAACAAAATTAAACTCTTTAGAAACTGAAAAAGGTTCAAAAAAAGAGGAAAAACAAGCTGAAAACTTAATTAACGTTTAAGAAGGGAGAAATTATAAAGTGGATTTCACAGCATTAACGGTAGATTTACTAAAATTATTAAATAACATAACAGGCAGTTACGGATTGGCAATAATTGCATTGACTATCATAGTAAGAGTATGTTTATGGCCTTTAGGCGTATCACAGCAACGTTCGATGAGGGCAATGCAAATTCTTCAGCCTAAAATGAAACAAATTCAGGACAGATATAAAAATGACCCTCAAACAATGCAAAAGAAAATGATGGAATTTTACAAAGAGCATAAATTTAATCCGATGTCAGGATGCCTGCCTTTATTAATTCAAATGCCTATATTCATTTTATTATATGCAGCCCTTATAAGCCCGCAGTTTATTCAGGAAGCCGGTAATTCTCATTTTTTATTTATAGACAGGCTTGATAAAACTTTAAGAGGCAGTGCGGGTACTTCTTATGATAAAGTTTTGAGTGTTACCCCCGGTGATAAATTTGTTGTTTATAAAAAAGTTAAAGTTTTCCTCGGCGATGATGAACTTGATAATGTAAAAATTAATTCTAAAAACGCCATCAAAGTTCAAGGAGATATAACTCCCGGTCAAGAAATAGATTTAAAAATCAACTTAGATGATTTCAATCTTAAATACAGTCAGCTTGATAAAATTACCAATGCCGAAATAGATATACAAAACATAAAAACCAGAGAAGTAGAAACGGTTAATTTTGAACGCAGAGGCGAAATAATGGCAGCAACAATGCCGACTAACGCCCCTCAAGGTCAGTTCCATGTTGATGTATTTATTTTAATTGTATTGTTTGCAATATCTATGTTTGCAACACAAAAAATAATGATGGCACAAAATAAAAACGTACAACAAGACCCTATGCAAGCTCAAATGCAAAAGATGATGGGCACAATTATGCCTTTAATGATTATCTTTATGTTCGTTATAGCTCCAATACCTGCAGGTGTTTTATTATATCTTGTTGTAAGTAATATAATTCAAATCATACAAACAATTGTCATCAACAAACAACTTGAAAAAGAAGATTCTACAAAATCAATAGAAGCAGCCAAATAATGCTTTTAGAAGAATTTGATTACGAATTACCTGAAAGATTAATTGCACAGGTGCCTGTGCAAAAGAGAGATATGTCTAAAATGCTTGTCTTAAACAGAGTTGATAAAACTCTTGAACACAAGCATTTTTGCGATATTACAGATTATTTAACAGATAACGATTTATTGGTCTTAAATAATACAAAAGTAATACCCGCCAGATTATATGCCAAAAAAGATACTGGTGCACTAATCGAAATTTTTTTAGTAAGAGAAATACAAAAAGATATATGGATTGCTCTTATAAAACCGTCAAAAAGAGTAAAAGAGGGAACAATACTTAAAGTTAGCGATGAACTTTGTGTTGAAGTGCTCAAAAAAGATGATGATAAGTGGCATGTAAAGTTGTTATATAACGGGAACTTTTATGAAATACTTGATAAAGTAGGAAATATTCCGCTGCCTCCTTATATTGAAAGAAAAATGACAAATGAAGAATATAAAAGTCTTGATTTTGAACGGTATCAAACCGTTTATGCAAAAAAAGAGGGGGCGGTTGCAGCACCGACTGCGGGGCTTCATTTTACAAAAGAAATACTTGATAAACTTGATAAACAAGGTACAAAACACTGCTTTATTACTTTAAATGTTGGTTTAGGCACTTTTAAACCCGTTAAATGCCAAAATATTCTTGACCATAAAATGGACTCTGAAACTTTTGAAATAGATGAAGAAGCTTCAAAAATGATTAATGAGGCAAAAGAAAACGGGAAAAACATTGTTGCCGTAGGAACTACAAGCGTTAGAACACTTGAAACAGTTATGAATAAATACGGTAAAATCATTCCCGTTAAAGATTCAAGCGAACTTTTCATTTACCCCGGTTATAAATTTAAAATCGTTGATAAACTTATTACAAATTTTCACTTGCCTAAATCAACTCTTTTAATGCTGGTAAGTGCTTTTGCGACTAAAGATTTTATTTTTGAAGCATACAATGAAGCAATTAAAAATGAATACAGATTTTACAGCTACGGCGACTGTATGTTCATAAGGTAGGAATTATGTTCGTTATATCAATATTTTTAGTTTTAATTTCTTCTTATTTTATTTTAAGTACAATTTGCAAAAAACCCTCAGCCGGCTTTTTATATTATATGCTTATTGCATTTTCTCAAATCGTATTATCTTTTGAAATTTTATCTTTATTCGGACTAATTTCAAAAACTGCTTTTTTCTTCTTTAATATTTTATTTATGGTTTTGAGCATAATGTTATTCAAAATAAAGGGAAAAGAACCTTATAAGTTTAATTTTGACCGTAATCACATAATAAAAGCCATAAAACGAGATAAAACATTAGCTTTTTTAGGGGTATGTTTTGTTTTATTTCTTATTCTTCAATTAATAACAGCATTATTTTTCCCCGTAACTTTCGGGGATGCACTCACTTATTATTTAACAAGATGCACGGAATGGATACAATCAGGTTCTATTAATCATTTTATAACTTCTGATACAAGAGAACTTGTCATGCCCGTAAATATGGAGCTCCTTTATACTTGGAAACTCCTTTTTACCAAAAGTGAATCAGGCATTGGACTATTTTCATACATAAGTTTTGTAGGTCTGATTTATGTTGTATATAATTTGCTGAAAGAATTAAATTTTTCAGCACGACAAAGATTATGGACAATTTTCACTATATCATCGTTTGCACTTGTTGCCGTTGAAATGTACAATCCTTGTGCTGATTTATTCATAGGAGTTTTGATTTTATCAGGCATTTATCTTTATATAAAATCAATAAAAGAAGAAGATAATACCGCATTATATTTTGCGACACTGGCTTTTGCTCTGTCTGCCGGCACAAAAACCACTGCAATAATTACAATACCCGCCATATTTATAGTACTTCTAATGATTTCTATAACTTTAAAAAAGGAAAACTTAAAAAAATATCTATTAAATTTTTGTTTATTATTTATCGTTAATTTTATTGTTTTTGCATCATATAACTATATTTTAAACATAATTCAATTTATGAACCCGATAAGTTCTCCCGAGCAAATGGAGTTGAACAAATTTAGAGGAGGAATATCAGGTTATTTAAGTAACTTAATTAAATATATTTTTGCGTTCTTTGATATTTCGGGGATTAAAGATATAGTAAACTTTAACGGCTTTATAACCTATATTCAGTCATTGATACTATCCCTATTCGGTTTAACCGATAAGAGTTTTACTTCAAATTATTTTAGCAGATATTTTATTTTTAATGAAAATATATCTTTAACCCAATGTTTACTTGGGGGATTGGGTATTTTTATTTTTATACCGTCACTAATCAAGTCACTAAAATTCGGGTTTAAAAATAAATCAACAAAAAGAAAAATAATCGGAGCATTATCAGTTTGTTTAATAATTAATATCCTTATTTTTTCAAGAGTAATGGTATTTACAGGTTATAATATGAGGTATATTTTATCATTCATAATAATTTCCACCCCGATATGCGTATATTCTTATGTTCAAAAACGAAAATTTTTCAAATATTTTTTATGCATTTTAATGTTCATTTATTTAGTCGGAATTTCTCATCATAAACCTGTATCTTTATTATTTTCATATATTAATCACAAAAAAACCAATCCGTCAGATGAATTTGTACTTATAGCCAAATCTGACGAACAGGATATAAATAACTATATTAAGTCAAAAAATAAGAAAAATATTGCATTAATAATAGAGCAAGTAAGAACACCTGATTTTTATATAGAAAATTTAAGATTAAACGGCTTTAAAATGGATAAAATACTGCTTGAGAATATAGAAGCATATCATTTAAAACAATATGATTACATAATCACAAACAAAGAAACATCTTCTTCAACATACATAGTAAATTTTGAAGACAGAATAAAATATCCCGACCTGTTTGTAAGTAAATGTATATATTATGACTACAAGCAAAATGAAATAACACAAACAGAACAAGAAAAACCCGCAATGATAAATTGTGAAGTACCTTATGAATATTTTAATTTAAAAGGCTTTACACCCGAATATGAAAATAACAGTTATATAGTATTAAGCAATACGGTCAAATAAAATGCCGGCTTGATTTAAAGTATTTTCAAACAAAGGAGCCGTACAAGAGTTAATATTAACAAAAGTATCAGCACCATTTTTTATAACAGGATTAGCCTCATAAGGGTTTTGGAGATTTACTCCGAATCTTCCCGCCATATAACCGATATTTAAAAAATCATCCGCATTTAAAGGGGTATTATCTCTTTTTGGTGCACCTGTTTTTACTATATATTGAAATCTTTGAGGAAAACAAACAGCGTTTATCATATTAATATCCTTTAAAACTTAATTACAAATAAATTTTACAACAAAATCTCATACAAAAGTATGAAATTTTGTAAAAAACCCTAAAGTTTAAGTTATAATATGCCGATAGAGGTATTATAAATTTTGCATAAAATTATAATCTGAAATATAATGGTAGAGTAGTTAAAATTCGGAAATCTTCAAAAATAAAAGGATATTAAATGTCTGAAGAGAAAAAAGAAAATAAAAATGTATCGGTTTTTGCAAGAAGTGAAATATCACTTGAGTCTGACCCTTTAGAAGAAATTTTTGCACTTAATTTGGGTGATTTTATATCAGAGCATCTTATATCGGATGAACTTGTCCAAAAGATAAGCAGAACTAATGTTGATAAACTTGAAAGTATAAAAAACCAATTAAGAGAGCTCAATTCAATATATTCGATTGATAATACATTAAAGATATTGGGTTTTAGCAGTAAAGAGGATTATGTAATCTATAATGCAATAGCAAAAACAATAAAACAAATGTTTGAAATAGATGCATGCCACGTATTTTTGTCTAAAGATAATGCCATGGGGTTGAATACAACAAAAAATGACCTTTTACTTGTAGGCTCATCTTTAAATTTCAAAGATGATATTTATGAAGCTGAAATCGGTTATAAACTTAATGACAATAATTACGTTTCTGATGCATTTAATAAAAAATCAATTGTTGAAGTTTTAGATTGTCACCAAGATAACAATTTCAGACCGATACTTCTATTAAGTGAAGATAAAGTTACATATTATCTTGCGGTTCCTATGTATAACAATATGGAAAAAGTCGGAGTAATAGTAGTAGAAAATTATAAAGAAAAAGTATTATCCGACGAATTCAAAGAGCTTTTAAGCATAACCGCCCGTTTGTTTGCTACATCAATGAGCCTTGAAAAATTAACTGTTGAAACTGATAAATTAATAAATCAAGAAGATGTAACCGTTTCTCAATTGCAAAACAACCGTGCGGAATTAACAGCACTAATCGGAGATTTAAGCAGTGAACAGCAGTGGTTTGTAGAGAATTTGGCAAAAGCCGTCGATGCAAAAAGCAGTTTTAAAAATAATTACTCACATGAAGTAGCTGATTTGGCAAGAGAAATTTCAACCGCAATAGGCTTAAACGAAAAAACAAAAGATTTAATATATTATGCGGCTCTGTTAAGAAATATAGGGAAAATTACTCTGCCCGAAGAACTGTTTAATAAAAAAGAAAAATTATCACAAGAAGACTGGGAAAAACTTCAAAACCATCCGAATGTGGGCGTAAGTATTTTAATGAGTATTAATTTCTTATCGGAAGTTGTACCATATATCAATTACCATAAAGAACGCTGGGACGGTAAAGGTGAACCTGAAGGCTTAAAAGGCAGAAGCATCCCGTTAGGCTCAAGAGTTATTGCCGTTGCAGATGCTTATAGTGCAATGGTTTCCGAAAGAAAATACAGAAATGCCATGTCTAAAGAAAAAGCACTTGAAATTATTCAGGAAGAAGCCGGCACAAAGTGGGATCCTGAAATCGTTGAATATCTTGTTAATTTAAAAAAATAAAATTATTTAATGAATTTCCTTTATTTTATTTAGAAATTTACTGTTTTCATACCTGAAATATTTTTCAATTAATACAAGATTTAACGCACGGTTTATATCGCCGCTGTTTAAATTATCACAAATGCTTTTTTTATAACTATTCTGCTCTTTTTTTGATTTTTTATATCTTTCTATATAATCTTTTTCGCTTCCCTTTAATAACAAAAACTTTATTAGTTCTTTTTCTTCCTGCGAAAAAGCTCTATTTATTGTAACGGGAATGTTATCATCTATATAATTAATTACTATATAGATAATTGCCATAGAAAAAAACCCTGTTTTATCAGATAGCATCTTTGCATTATTTTTATAAATCCTATCGGGCTTAAACAGTTTAAATATTATATCTTTATACTTGCAATCAGACTCAACAAAATTATATTTATATATTATTTCCGAATACTTTAAAAATTCCTTTAATGTATTATCATCATTTATTTTTTGTTTAAATTCGTTTATTGCTTTGATATCTTTTTTTTGAAATTTATTACATAATTGTCTTAACTCCACGGGGATTTTTGAAGCAAATTTTATAACTTCTCTTCTGATTTTCAGTTCCAAATTTTTTTCTTCAAGATTTAAAAGTTTTTTCATGTTTTACTCCTTTTCTTTTTGTACTCCTAAATCCTTTTCATACTTTTTTTATATTCTTAATATATAATATTTAATTTTATATCATAAAATTAAATTTAATAGAAATTTCCTAAAAAAGACCATATCATTTTAATATGGCAAGAACAAACAATGTAAAAGATATATTTGGTAAATCATTAAAAGATTTAAGAGAATCAAGAGGTATAACACAGGAACAACTTGCTGAATACTTAGACCTTCAAGCATATCAAACAATCAGTTTAATTGAAAATGGAAAGTCATTTGTAACTAGTGATTTATTAGAAAAAATCTGTAAATTTTTTAATGTTGAACCTTATGTTCTCTTTTTAAAACCAAATCAGAAATATACCCCTGAAACACTTGATGAAATTTCTCAAATAAATCAAAAATTAAACGATATCTATAACATCATCTGTAAAAATAAATAATA
>CANRMD010000007.1 GCA_947631645.1 Candidatus Gastranaerophilales bacterium | reverse complement strand
ATTGTAAACACTCCCGAAAATGCCTATAAATGCTTTATGTATACGGATTTAGACGTATTGGTGCTGGAAAACTTTGTGCTCTTAAAAACCGAGCAAAACTCCTTGACGGGGAAAGAAGAATATCAAAAGCAGTTTAAATTAGATTAATTTTGAAATGTAAATTTATAATTTATTGAGAAAAAACCTTAATTTCAATAAAATATTAATATATCGATTGGGGATTTTATGCAGGATAAGAATTTTTTATTAATAGACGGGCATGCACTGGCATACAGGTACTTTTTTGCACTTGAACGAACGGCAATGAAAACAAGTGATAATCAACCTACTTGGGCTGTATTCGGTTTTTTTAAGGCACTTTTTGATTTATTGCAGAATAAAACAATAAAACCTGATGCTATTGCAGTTGCTTTTGATGTTTCAAGACATACATACAGAACGGAAATGTATTCTGATTACAAAGCAAATCGAGAAAGCATGCCTGATACCTTGCGTTCACAGCTCTCTTTGATAGTGGAAGGGTTACAGGCATTAAATATTCCCATTTTAACAAAAGAAGGCTATGAAGCTGATGACGTTATAGGTACAATTGCAGCTAAAGCTAAGCAAAAACAACATAAGACTTATATTTTGACGGGAGACAGAGATTCTTTTCAACTTGTTGACAGAGATGGTTTTATAAGAGTAATAATGCCCTCAAAAGGTGAACTTATTGAATTTGATTGGTACAAAGTATATGATAAAATGGGGGTTTATCCTTATCAAATAACGGATTATAAAGGTTTATCGGGGGATACTTCGGATAACATTCCGGGGATAAAAGGAATTGGTGAAAAATCGGCTTGTAAACTTCTTTCAAGGTTTGATAAACTTGAGCAAATATATGAGCATATTGATGAAGTTACGGAAAAAGCATTAAATAAAAAATTAACAGAGGGAAAAGATATTGCATTTTTAAGTAAAGAGCTTGCTACTATTCAAAGAAATTTAGATATTGAATTTGATTTTGACTGTGCAAAGCTTGAAATGCCTAATTATGATGCAGTAATTGAGTTCTTTAAGAAAAATCAATTTTATAATTTCTTAAAAAATTCCGAAAATATTTTAAAACCTTTTAAAGTAGGGGCAATGGAGCCGAAAATTGCGGGAAATTGTTCGTCTCAAGAACCGGCTATAATGCAAGGTCAAATGCAATTGGGTTTAGGGCTTGGCGAAATGCTTGTTCAATCTTCTCATAAAGAATATAATCACGAAAAAAATATAGTTGATACTGTTGAAAAATTGGACAATCTTGTTAATGATTTAAAAAAACAAACAATTTTTTCAATAGATGTTGAGACAACGGGAATTAATCCGCTGGAATGTGATTTAGTAGGTATTTCCATTGCATATTGCGAGCAAATAAAAGCAAAAAATGCCAGAGTGAAAATTGATGAAACAAAAAGTGATTTGGTTAAGTCATATTATATTCCTGTTTTTCATTTGGTAGGTCAGCAATTGGAATTGGAAACGGTTATAAAAGCATTAGCCCCTGTTTTGGCGGATGAACAAATTGCTAAGACATTACAAAATGCAAAATTTGACTACCATGTTTTATGTCATCACTCAATGCCGATAAGAAATATTATTTTTGACACAATGCTTGCAAGCTATATTAAAGATTCTTCCCGTAAACACGGGCTTAAACAACAGGCAAGCGATTATCTTGATTATATGATGGTTGAATATGAGTTGCTTTTAAAAAACAGTTCAGCTTCTTTCACTATTGAAACCGTTCCGATTGAAGATGCTGCTTCTTATGCTTGTGATGATGCATTTGCAACATTGCTTTTAACCAAGTATTGGGCTAAAAACCTTGATGAAAAAGAACTTGATCTTTTATATAATATTGAAGTTCCTTTAACTCTTGTATTAGCTAATATGGAAGAAAACGGGGCTCATATTGATATTAATTGTTTGAGTGCCATAGATGCTGAAATAAACGAAAAATTAAATATTGTAGAAGCTAAAATATATGAAGCGGCGGGCGAAAGATTTAATATTAATTCGCCAAAGCAAGTAGGAGATATTCTTTTCGGCAAATTGAACTTAAAAGCAAAAGGGATGAAATCAAGAACGGGATTTTCTACAAGTGCTAAAGTATTGGAAACATTAGCGGAAGAACACAAAATCGCCAAAGATATATTGGAGCAAAGACATCTTGCCAAGTTAAAAAGCACTTATGTTGAAACTCTTCCTGAGTTAAGAAGCCCTAACGATAACAGAATTCATACAAATTTTAATCAAACAATAACAACAACGGGAAGATTATCATCTTCTAATCCTAATTTACAAAATATCCCGACAAGAACTGAACTCGGGAACAGAATAAGAGGTGCTTTTACCGCTGAAAATAGGGAAAATGTTATAATATCGGCGGATTATTCGCAAATAGAATTAAGATTATTGGCTCATATTTCAAGAGATGATAATTTGATTGAAGCATTTTGTTCTGATGAGGATGTTCATAGTTCAACAGCGAGCAAAGTTTTCGGGGTTCCGATAGAAGAAGTTACAAAAGAAATGCGTTCTAAAGCAAAAGCGGTTAACTTCGGTATTGTATACGGACAATCACGTTATGGATTGGCTTCAAGCCTCGGAATATCCCCGTTGGAAGCACAAGAATTTATAGACAGATACTTTAAAACATATCCGGATGTTAAAAAATATATGGATGAAACGATTAAATTTGCTTATGCTCACGGTTATGTGGAAACACTTTGGGGAAGAAAACGTTATTTAAGCTCGGGGCTTCTCTCTACTAACGGTAAAATTCAAGAAGCCGCTCAAAGGGCAGCTATTAATGCCCCTATTCAAGGAACGGCCGCTGATGTTATGAAACTTGCTATGGTTAGGTTATATGATGACTTTACAAAAAATAACATTAAATCTAAAATAATCATACAAGTGCATGATGAACTTGTAATTGAAACAGTTAATACTGAAATTGAAACGGTAAAATTACTTGTTCAAAAAGCAATGGAACTCGACCAGCCATTTTTAGTACCCTTAAAGGTCGATATGTATCAAGGACAATCTTGGATGGAGATATAATGAGGTATTTATTAACAGTTTTGGTTTTATTTTCTTTAATTTTTGGGGTGCAAAATTTTGCTTTTGCAGAAAATATTATTCCTAGTGCTTCGGTTGTTAAATCGGTACCTTCAAGCCTTGATTTTGCAAAAACTTATAAAACCACTTCCGAAAATCTTTTATATCTTTTACTTGCTGCAATTAACGAATATAATTATTCTATTGAAGAAATTCAGTTTAAAACAGGAAGTGTCCTATTTAAAGCTTATTCTAAGGAATTTATTGCATCGGTATCATCTAAAGACGGGTATAACTCATTTATTAAAATTATTCCTGCCGATAATAACTATAATTTTTCGCCTTCACTTTTACAAAAATTACATAATTATATAGAACTGAACAATACAATAAGTTTTCAAAAAGTATTATAATATGTTACAAAACTTAAAATATTTAAAGATATAAGCAATTTAGATTTATCAGTCGTTTTATGTTAGCTGTGGGTTACATTAAAAGGAAATAAGGAAATGAGTGTTGAACTTAAAGTAAATAATGCAGCTACTGATAAACAAATTAAAAAACTTGAAAAGAAGAAAACAAAAGGCGGTGCTCTTGCCGCAACTGCATCATTGTTAGGTTCAACTGCTATACAAACAGCTGCTTCATTACCCGGAAGTATTATAGCAATGAAATCTTTAACTTCTCAAAATAAAAATTTGTCCCAAGAACAAATTAGTTCCATTATGCATTCTGCTGATGTATTTCTTGCAGCTAAAGGACTTGTAAAAAAAGGTGTTGTTATTGAAAATATTGAATCGTCCTCTAGTGTTGCTACAAGTTTATTAGATAAACTAAAAGAATATACAGATTCAATGACTAGTATTGCAGCAGGAAAAAATGCAGGGTTTTTAAATAAACCGGTGAAAGGTATATTTGGCGGTGTTTTATATGATAAAAATACTATTCTTATAAATCAAGATAAACTGTCAACGGCGGTTTTCCATGAAATCGGACACGCTATTAATTATAATAACTCAAAGTTTTGGAGAGCAATGCAAGGTTTAAGAGTGCCGGGAATGTTAATTGCTTCCGGATTGGCAATATATTGTGCTTTTTCAAATAATGCACAACCAAAAGACGGTAAGGAACTTACAACAGGTCAAAAAGTAAAAAATACGGTAAGAAATAATGCCGGTAAAATAGCTTTTGCATCTATGGTTCCTATGCTTTTAGAAGAAGGAATGGCTTCTATTAGAGGCTGTAAATGGGCTAATGCTAATTTACCAAAAGATCTTGCCAAAAAAGTATTAAAATCTAATATCGGTGCATATTGTTCTTATTTGGGTGCTGCTATAAGTCTTGGTATTGCTGCTTTTAGTGCCGTAAAAATTAAAGATTCTCTTGGTAAAAAACATCAGGAAAAAATTAACTCAAAACTTGATAATCTTAAAAATAATTCCCAAAATTAGGTTGAAATCGCTTAAAGTAAATTTATTCCCCGCATACACCGTTGTATAAATCTGCACAGATGAACTTAGTATTGAATAAATTTCGTTTTTATAAGTTATCACTATTTGTTTTGCGGTATATTAATTGCTAAATTATCAAGAGCCAAGAAGCTTTCCAGAATACCCTCAGAATAAGTGGGATGAGCAAATATTACCTTTTGAATATCTTTCGGGCTAAGTTTATTTGTCATTGCTATTGCAATTTGTGCTATCATTGCACTTGCTTCTTCCGATATTATGTGAGCTCCTAAAATTTCTTTATCGGTTGCAAGAATTTTAATAAAACCTTCTATTTTGTCTTCTGCGTATGCTTTACCCAAAGCCGAAATCGGGAAGAAAGATTTTTTATACTGTATATTTTCTTTTTGAAGATCCTGTTCTGTTTTGCCTATTTGTGCTATTTCCGGTGTGCCGTAAATTATAGAGGGTACCAGATTTTTATCAAAAGTTATTTTTGTTCCGTTTAATATGTGTTCTACAACTTCTTCTGCTTGTTTTGCGGCACTATGTGCGAGCATGCTTTCTCGGTTTACATCACCTATTATATATATATTATCTTTATTTGTTTTAAAGTTTTCTTTTATTTCTAATTTTAATTCCGTTGAAAAAATACTTAAATCTTCTACCGGTTTTCTTCCCGCAGCAACAAGTATGTTATCTGCTTCAACGGTTTTTCCGTTTGATAAAATTATTGTTTTATTTTGAATTTCTTCTATTGTTGTTGAAGTATAAAAATCAATTCTGCTTTTTTTAAGAAGTCTTACTGTTCTTTCAGATACTTCAAAATCGGCGTTAGGAATGATTTTATCCATCATTTCAACTATTGTAACTTTAACATTCAATGTTGAAAGTATTCTTGCCCATTCAAGACCGATTGCTCCCGAACCGACAATTAATATACTTTTGGGTAATTTTGTAATGTTTAATATATCATCTGAAGTTAATAAAAAATTTTCGCCGTAATTACCTTTAAATTTGATTTTATTAGGTTTTGAACCCGTTGCTATGATTATATTCTTTACTTCATATCGTTCATCAGAAGTTTTTATTACATGCTCATTTTCAATATCGGCTGTATCTTCAACAATAACAATACCATAGTTTTTTATTAGGTTTGTGAGTGATTTTCTGATTTTTTCGGAAATCATTTTTTGGCGTTGTTGAATTTTTTCAAAGTCAAAAGTAATATTTTCTGTGTTTATTCCGAATTTTTCTGCATTTTTCATCTCGGAATAAAGTTTACAAGAGTGCAGAATTGTTTTTGTCGGTATGCAGCCTTTATTTAAGCAGGTACCTCCTATAAATTCTTTTTCAAATAAAATAACACTTAATCCTTTTTGAGCTGCCCTTATTGCCGCACTATATCCTGCGGGACCTGCTCCTATAATTCCTATATCAAACATACTATCCCTCTTTTTTTAGATTATACCTTAAAATATTAAAAATAAAAAACCTTAATTTTAAAGGCTTTTAGCTATACTAAAAATTAATATATTAAAAAATGTTACAAAAAACCCAAAAAATTGAACTTAAAACTAAAGTATTTTTTTTAGATGCCGATAAGTAAATTTGTGAGGATGATGAAAACCTCATAAGAATGTAAAAGATAGTTGTTCAAAGGATTCCCTGTTATGAAATTATTGAGTAAGATAGTTGTGCTTTTTAGCGCATTAATTTTGATGAGCGTTTATAATGTTGCTTTTGCCGGTGACTTCTCGGCTAATACTAAGCAGCCTGTATTGTTAGAAGCGTTAAACAGATTGGAAGCAATGCATAATTCAAAAGTGCTTAACGTTATTCAAGGTCAAAATTCTACAGGTAAACCTATAAGAATTATGTTTAGAGATATGTCAGTTATGGGTTACGGTACTTGTGAAGCAGTTACTGCTAAAACAGCTGACGGTTCTCTTGTTATATTAATAAGTTCAAATTACAAAACAGCCCCCGTTGAAGCTATCGCTTGCTTAATAGCTCACGAAAGTGTTCACCATGAAAATACAAAAACTTATGAAGAAGAAGTTAGAGCTTGGACTGCTGAAGTTCAAACATGGGTTGCATTCACACAAAACAATCCTTCATTAAAAGTTAGCGACTCTAAATTGGTTAAAAGATTAAACTACTTATCTAAATTATATGTTAAAGACGGTAATCAAATGACTTCTATCGCTAACATAATAGCTAATCAACCCGCATATGCTTCATTAAAAAGAGCTTAATTTGCAATTATATTCATAACACAGTCGGAACAACAAAAGGCAACAAGAAATTCATTCTTGTTGCTTTCGTCTATAAGTGTATATGGTTCTTTGTATTTTTGTTCTTTTGTTTGTTTTGGGCATAAACCTAATTGGTTTTTTATACAGTATTTTGAAGTCATTAAAACTGCATTTTTATGAGTTTTTGGATTGATTTCAAATGCGTATTCTTTTATTTTACATCCGCGTTGTATATAAAAATTTTCAGCATTTTTATTATATATGTTTGCTCTGTAGTCTAATGTCTTTATCGGATAATTGGTTTTACATACAGATGTATTTCGTTTTGAATATTTATAATTTTTCTTTCGTATTTTCCTTAAAGTTTCTATGAGTGTTCTTCTTATTTCATTTATTTTTGAAACTTTGAAAAATGGTGCATTTTCTAATTTTATATCGGTTTTTATTATTGAAAACTCTGTTGTGCCTGTTTTTGTTAATTGCGTTTCTAGTGTTTTTAAAGCTTTATCTTTATTTTGGGCTTTTTCATATTGTGTTATCAGGCATGAAGTGTTGTTATCTTCATCAGATAAAAAGAAAATTATACCCAAATCATTTTGTCTTATTTTTAATGAAAGATTAAGTTTTCTTGATAATTTTGCATTTTGGAGTTTATCTTCAAAATTTTTATCAAAATTTCTGTATATCTTTGTTCCGACTTTAATGCCGTTCATTGAAAGCGGAAAAACCTGTTTATCATTGCTTTTATTTATATAAGTGCCTATAAGTTTGTTATCGGTGGTAAAAAAGCAAATTCCGTCGCCGTTATTAAAATTGGCATTTGAAATATAAAAAGAATTATTTGTTATTTGTTTAACTTTTCCGATATATTCTCCGATTGAAGCAGTATAATCAACTGTTGCAAGGTTTTCTTTTTTGCCTGTTATATAAAAATCAGTATACCCGCGGTTAAAGGTTTTATTGATATTCGGTTCAAAATCATATTCGCTTTTGCCTGTAGAGGAGCGTTTTAAATTGTATTTTTTTAATATTTCATCAATTTTTTTTCTGTAAAAAGCGGTTGTATTGATAACGTAGGTTTCATTTTTAAGTCTGCCTTCAATTTTAAAAGATGTTATACCGTTTAAAATTAGTTCTTCTAACTTATCAGACAAGTTAAGGTCTTTAAGGCTCAAAATATATTTATCTTTAATAATATATTTGCCGTCAGCACTTTTAAGAGAGTATTTTTTTCTGCAAGGCTGTGCACATTCGCCTCTGTTTGCACTTCTTCCGCCGATGTAACAGCTCATATAACATTGACCGCTGTATGACATACATAGAGCTCCATGAATAAAACATTCAAGCTCTATATTTGTATTCTTCGATATTTCTTTAATTTCGTTCAAGGTAATTTCCCTCGGGAGTATTACACGCTTAAAGCCTGTTTTCTCAAGGAATTTTATTTTTTCTAAAGTGTTATTGTGGCATTGAGTACTAGCTATTATCGGTATAGGCGGAAGATTTAATTCTAAAATTCCCATGTCTTGTATAATAATTCCGTCGGCTTTTAGTTCATATAATTTCCATATGAGTTTTTGAACATCATCAAGTTCGTTATCTTTTAAAATCGTATTTATTGTTATATAAACTTTTGCATTGAAAATATGAGCAAATTCGATAACTTCAATAATATCTTGAATGGAATTTCCCGCTTGAGCTCTTGCCCCGAACTTGGAATATCCGATATAAACCGCATCCGCACCGGCTTTTATTGCCGATATTGCAGTTTGTTTATTATTAGCAGGCACTAAAAGTTCAAATTGTATATTGTGCAATTCTGTTTTTAATCCCTTGTCTGATTTCAAGAGCGTCTACCCCTAATTTGCTTAATGCTTTCATAGCAACCGAATCGGGCTGATTACATATTGCTATTAATAAGTCATCAGCTGTTGTTTTTGTTTTATTTTGGCTTTTTGCTATATTCCAAGCATCTTCAAGTATAAGTTTTGCCCTTTGGCTGAATGTTATTTCGCTTGCAGTGTAATCTTCATTTACACCGATTAAATCTTCTATAACTTCTCTTGCATCTTTAACAATTACGCCTAAATCTCTTAATACACTTGCTGCTATACTGTTTGCTTCAAGAACTATTCCGAGTAATATTAATTCGCTGCCTACGGTATTGTTACCTATTCTTCTTGCTTCCTGTTTTGCCAAACGCATTATATACAGAGTTTCGTTTACTTGTCGTTCTATCGGCTGCATTATTTTTTCTTCAAGCAGAAATTCATTAACGTTTAATTCTTTTAGAATATTATATGCTATGCCTTTTTTTGATTTTAATATACCTAAAATAATATGCTCCGGCAGTATGGAAGCATTTCCCTCTTCTCTTACAATATCAATCGCATTCATTATTGTTTTCAGAGCATTTGGGGTGAAGATTATTTGTTTATCTTCAAATTCTGCTTTTCTTGAAGAGAGTTCTTTTAATTTTGCAGAAAATGTTTCTGCGGTAACTCCAAAACTTTCCAATGTTTTTACAAGTTCGGAGTTTTCATCTTCAAGTATTGACTGCATTATTTGTTCGGTACCTAATATTTCATAATTTGAAGTGGAAAGTTTTGCTATTGCTCTATCAAATATTTTTGAACTGTCAGAACTTTCTATTAAAGAAAATATGCTTTCGTTTTTATCAATTCTTCTTCTTTTTTCAATACTTTCAGGGTGTTTAACTTTTTTAGGTTTATTTGCGGATAAGACATTATAAAACATTGTTTTAATTTTATCTATGTCAACACCTTTTTCTTTTAATACATTTGTAAGCTCTAATTTAGGATAATCCCATATAGCGAGGAAAAGGTGTTCGGGTTTAACATACAAATTACCGAGAATTCTTGCAATTTCTAATGTTCTGATAAATATATCTCTTGAAGATTCCGAAAAACTTACAACTTCAATCGGTTTAATAACAGCCCGTTTTTTTAGGATATTTTCCACTTCTTTTTTTATTTCTTCTGTTTCAATTTTATATATTGAAAAAGTTTTAACAATTATACTGCTGTTATCATTTAACAATGCTAAAAGCAAGTGTTCGGGATAGATTTTTTCATGATTATATTCAACAGCGTATATTTGTGCCGTTTTTACTATATCTATTGCTTTTTCGGTAAATTTTTCAAACAAGATATATTTCCTTATTCTTTATAAAAAAATTTTACCACATAAGAATTTGTAATCAAATATCAATTATGTTTTCCCGCATAGCTTTAACTACCGCTTGCACTCTATGCCTTACATTTAATTTGTTTAGTATTTGCGTTACATTTGCTTTAATTGTGTGAGTACTTACGTTAATTTCTTTTGCAATTTCGGAATTTGTTTTTCCGTATTGAATTAATTTTAGTACTTCAATTTCTCTTTGTGTCAGTTTAATATTTTTGTTTTGATTCATATTTTTATCCTTTACCTCTTAATATTATTTTTCCACGAGGGTCGGGAATTAAACTAACATATTTTCCAATATTAAATTTCTAAAGATTTTTCCGTAAGAGGCTGACTTATCATAATGCCTTCGCCTCCAAGTATATTAACTTGTTTGCCGTCTAAATATAAATATATTTTTTTATTTTTTGTATTTGCTAAAGAGGTTTTAATTAATTGCATCATTCTTGAATAAATACTGTCTGTTCCGCCTCCGTATTGAAAATCGGAGTTGAAATTTATAATTACTTTGTTTCCGTTTTGTTTTAAACTGATTAATTTTGTTGTTTTCGGAATTTCCGAATATGCCCCCGTTGATTTTTCAACTATATTAGGACCTTTTAATAATTCATTAATAGCATATTCAAGTTTATTTTCTCCCTGAGGTACTTCTCTTTGTACCTTTTTATAAATTCCGTTAGACTCGGAATCTAATGCAAGGAAGTATATAACTACAGTTTCTTTTTCGGTAGTTTGGGGTTTTATGATTTCGGTAGGTTTTTTTACGGGTTCTTTTTTATCTTTTTTAAATTTGAAAAACTCAAATTTAGGTAATTCTATTTTGTCAGGAATATGAGTATCGGATATAAAATTACTTATTTGCTGTCCGTATTTTTCTCTTATGAAAAAGAATGACAACACTAAAAGTATTATTATTACTATTTTTGCAAAATTACTCATTTCCCTCGCCGTAGTTTTTATTTATTGTAAATATTCCCTCTATATTTATTCTGTCTGCTTCTGTTTGAGCATTTTCTATATATATTTGATAATATTTCCCGTTTATTGCACTTGTTATATATTTCATGGGATTATACAAATCTATAAGTTCATTAAGCATGCTATCATTAATTATATTACTTTTTGTCTTTATTGTGGTATTTGTTAAGGCTAATTTATTGTTCTCAACTTTCAGAGAAGTTTTGTGCTTAATTTTTATTGTTCCAATCAATGTTTTTACGGGTATTGTAAAGCGAATTTGTCCTTCCTGTATTTCTATAGAGGGTGTTTTTATTTGAAATAAATCTTTCTCATTGCGTTTAAGTTCTTTTTGAAATTCTTCGGAATTTATTATATTTTGTATATCTTCATTTGTTATAGATGCATTGAATTTAAACGGGATAGCATAGGGATATTTGATTTTGTTATTTATATAAGCTATTTTATTATACTCACATGCTGTTTTTGCTTTAAAATCGGATAAACTCAAGGCCCTGTATTTTATATTTTTGCTTGTTAACTCCAGAGTTTTAAATTCACCTTGTTTTAAACTTTTCAGGTTAAAAATGTCTAAATCTGCTTTTATATCGGAATTTAATTCTTCTTTAAGTTCTTTTTGTATTAATGTTTCAATTATCTTTTTAGAAAGAAAATCTATGCCTGATATATTAAGAAAAATATTTTCTTTGTCAGAACTTGTTTGTGATTTTATCGGGCAAACAATTTCACAAGCAGTTAAAGGACTTGTAAATAATAGTAAAATTAAAAATAATAATATTGTCTTTTTCATGTTAAAACTTTCTTAGGCTGAATATATTCACTATCGGCTGAAGCAAGGGCTATTATTTTGTTTTCTTTTGTCAATAAGATATCACCCGAATAATCCGTTTTATTTGTAAACTTATTCCCGTTAATAACTTTTTTGTAATCATTTTCATTAATTTCAATGCAATTTAAGTTTAACAAATTTTTAGGATTTATTAAGTTATTGCTTATATCTTCTTTTGTAAGGTTTTCAGTTAATATTAAGGAGTCGGATAATTTCATTCCTGAAGAAACCGTTCTTATCAGCTTACTCATTATAGCACCTGTTTTTAATTCAATACCTGTATCATTAACTATAGAACGAATATAAGTTCCTTTTGAACAGGATATTTCAAGTTCTAAAATTTGATTTTCATAATCAAAATTAATCAGTTTGTTTTTATAAATAATTATTTTTCTTGAGGGTATATCATCAGGAATTATACCGTTTCTTGCAAGCTCATATAAACGTTTGCCGTTATAATGAACGGCTGAAAACACTGGAGGAATTTGAGTTTGACTTCCTTGAAATTTTTTTATGACTTCTTTTACTTGTTCTAAAGTTGCTTTTTTTGAGCCTGTATTTTCTATATCACCTTCAATATCATAAGTATTTGAAACAAAGCCGAGTTTCATTGTAACGATATAACATTTATCTTCGTTTAAATATTCAATAAGTCTTGACGCTTTACCTATAGCAACGGGTAAAACCCCCTGAGCTAAAGGGTCTAATGTTCCCGAGTGCCCGATTTGTTTTATCCCTGTTATTTTACGCAAAACAGATATAACTTTATGAGAAGTTATACCCGAGGGCTTGTTTATGTTTAAAAAACCAAACATGAATGTTAAATTTCGCCTCTTGATATTTTATTTATTATTTGAGTAACATTAGAACCGCGTTCTAAGGAATCATCGGGAATAAATCTTAACTCGGGTGTTAATCTTAGTCTTATTCTTTTCCCTACCTCATATCTTATTTTTGAAGTATTGTCCGTTATAGCTTGTATTGTTGTCTTTTTTTCTTCTTCTGATGCAAATACCGAATAATATACTTTTGCGTATGAATTGTCGTGAGAAATTTCAATATCCGTAATTGAAACTACACCATGAATTCTGGAATCTTTTAATTCCTTTTGAATGATATCAGCTATTTCTTTCATTAAAGTTTTTCTGACACGTTCATTTCTTAAAGACATAATAATCCTTACTATACCAAAACTTGTCTTTCAATTTCTTCAGTTGTGGTAACTTTAATAATATCGCCTTCTTTTATATCGTTAAATTTATCAAAAGATATACCGCATTCAAAGCCTTGAGCAACTTCTTTAACGTCATCTTTAAATCTTTTGAGCTGGTCAATTTGACCTTTAAATATTTCTATGCCGTCGCGAATAACAATTGCAGTTTTATTTCTGATAATTTTACCCTCTGTAATATAACAGCCGGCAATTTTAGTTGTTTTACCTACAGTAAATACTTGTCTTACTTCAGCTTGACCTAAAACAATTTCTTTAATTTCAGGTTGAAGCAAGCTCAACATTGTTTTTTCAAGGTCTTCCAATACCTGATAGATGATATTGTATTTTTTAATCGTTACTCCTTCTTTTTCAGCAGCGGCTTGAGCATTTGCATCTTCTTTAACGGTAAAGCCGAGAATTATTGCATTACTTGCACTTGCAAGCATAACATCGGCTTCAGATATATCACCCACACCCACGTGAACAATTTTTGTAATAATTTCTTTTGATTCGAGCTGAGATACACCTTGAGAAACAGCTTCTGCTGCACCATGGGTATTAGCTTTAATGATTATATTTAAGTGTTTGATATTGTCTTCACCGTCTCCTACTTGTTCATTTCTGATATGAGCGGGTTTCATGCTGTCTAGTTTTGTATTTCTTTCTTTCTCTTTACGTTCTTGCCAAATCGTTCTCATAACTTTTTCATTTTCGACGGCTTCAAACATATCACCGGCTTGCGGAACTTCTGTTAATCCAAGAATTTCAACAGGTGTAGAAGGGCCTGCTTCTTTTATTCTTTCTCCCGAATCAGAAAGTAATGCTCTGACTCGACCGCAAACATTCCCTACGACAAAACAGTCGCCTGTATGAAGAGTTCCGTTTTGAACCAATAATGTAGCGACAGGGCCTTTACCTTTATCCAGTTTTGCTTCAATAATAACACCTGATGCTAAAGCTGATTTATTTGCTCTTAAATTTTGAACTTCAGCTAATAACAATATGTATTCAAGAAGTTCATCAATACCTTTACCTTGTAGTGCACTTACTTTAACGCATATTGTATCACCGCCCCATTCTTCCGGAACAAGTCCGTATTCTGTTAACTGTTGCATTATTTTATCGGGGTCGGCAGATGGTTTATCTATTTTATTTACTGCAACAATTATAGGAACTTCTGCTGCTCTTGCGTGGTTAATAGCTTCTATTGTTTGAGGCATTATACCGTCATCAGCCGCAACAACAAGTATTGCTATATCTGTTGCTTTCGCTCCTCTTGCTCTCATTTCCGTAAAAGCTTCGTGCCCCGGAGTATCTATAAATACGATTTTTTTGTTTTTATCATCTTCAAGATATACGGTATATGCACCTATTGATTGAGTTATACCTCCGACTTCGGTTGCTACGATTTTGTGTTTTGAAGCTCTGATTGAATCTAACAGTGTTGTTTTACCATGGTCAACGTGTCCCATAATACTTATTACGGGAGCTCTGTTTTCAAGCAGAGATTCATCTACATTCTTTATAGCTTTTTCTTTCTCTTCTTTTTCAAGCTCTTGTTCTATATATTCGTTTAAATCTTCCTCTAATATTTCAAGCTCGAAATTTTCGCATATTTTCTTTTGTGTTTCAACGGAAATAACTTCATTAACCGTAGTCAAAACACCTTGCATCATTAAAAATTTAACAATTTCTGCAGGTGATTTTTTGATTTTTTCCGCAAGTTCTCCCACGGTTAAAGGATGATTTATTACCACCTGTTTAACTGCTTCTTGTTCATTTTCATCTCTTGATTTCTTTTTGTGTTTTTGCGAAATAGTTTTTTCAAGACTTATTAATTCTTGTTCTTCTTCTTTATTTTTATATTGTTTTTTCTTGTCTTTAGGGCCTTTTTTCTTATATGGTGCATTGTTTGGAGATTTTCCGTCATAAATTTCAGGTGAAATTATATGATGCTGTAAAGGCTTTTTGGGTAAAGAAGGACGTTGTTCCGTACGTTCTCTTCTTTCTTTTGACATATCGGAACTTTTATCTTCCGTTTTATTTCTGTCAAAAGGAGGACGTCTGTCGGGTCTGAATGATTTATCTCCTTGTTTTGGCGGAAATTTTGACGCCGGTTTTTGAATTTCTTTTCTTTGGTTGTTTTTTTCAAGTTCTTTTTGTTTTGACGCCATTATTTCCTGACGTCTTTTTTGGCTGTTTCTGTTGTTATATTCTAATAGAGAACGAATTTGCGGTATTTCTTGTTTAGGTTCTTCTTCTTTTTTTGTTTCTTGAGTTGGTTTTTCTTTATTTAATTCAGCTTTTTTTTCTGGTTGTTCCGTAATTGCTGCTTTGTTTGATTGAATTTTCTCTTTTTTTATTTCTTCAACTTTTTGAGGTTCAGATATTTCTTTTTTATCTGCGGGCTCTTTTTTTATTTCTTCCGTAACGGGTTTTGCTTTTTTAATTATAAAAGCTTTTGGTTTTTTTGCCGTATCAGACTCTTGATTTTTTGAAAATGATGCTTTAATTTTATCTATCTGAGTCGGAGATAAATTACTTGAGTGAGATTTCACTTTTATATCAAGTTTTGTATCCAAATACTCGATGAAATCTTTATTTGTCATTCCGTATTCTTTTGCTAATTCGTATACTCTTTTATTATCAATTGACATTATTTTTCCCTATTTTAAAAACAACCATAATATAGTTGTAACACAATTTACTTTTTAAGTACAGTGTATAAAGCTTCTTTTAATTTTTCTTCGGTTTTTGCCTTTAGGCATAATTCTATTTTCTTCTTTTTTAAAGCGGTTTCTATACATTGTGCATTTTTGCATATGTAACAAGAGCGTCCCGTTACATCGTTATTATTATTTAATATAATCTCGCCTGTTTTATTATATTTTGTAATTCTTATTAATTCGTTTTTATCTTTGTATTCTTTACAGCATGCACATTGTCTTAAAAATTTTCTGTCCGGTTTCAAATTTTAATTTCCTCTTTTTGTATAGTTTTTATTATTTCTTTACTGCAGATAGGCTCGATAAGATTTAATATTTTTTCCTTTGCCTTATTTATTGTTAAGGCATTGCTTGTTATAATAATGTTATTTTTATCTTCGCTTATAAAAAATTCATCCTCTTCATATAGTTCATTTTGAATATTTATTTTTTCTTTATTTATTGCAACGGTATATGAAAAACAGTCTGAAAGCTTAATATAATTGTAATTATCTACTAACGAACCGTTTGCGGTATCGTAAAAAATCGAGCATAAATTCTCATTTAGCACAGATAAAAATGCCTGATAATCATAATTATCAAAATTATTATAAAACTCAAGTATTTGATAATTATTGTTTTCAAGCTTTAGTTTTAGCCCGATAATACCGGAGTAACTGTTTGTATACTTTGCAATATCATCAATTAAAGGATAGATGACATTTCTCATAATATGTATAAGGATTTCTTCACTTATATTTTTATCCGGAGCTGTTATTTGTGTGCAATAATTATTTTCTTTCCTTTCAAGATATATTAACGGTAAGGCATTGAAGCCGTCAGTTACAAAATATATGTTTATAGGATTAGAATTAATATAATTTTCAATTATTATTTTTTCGTTTGAATTTTCGTATATTTTTTGTAATGCCTCTTTTGCTTTTGGAAAAGATTTACAAGTTGTTCTTATTTTTTCAATTAAAGTAAAATCATTTAAAATATCAATGGGAAAGGTTGAACGCCTGACATAATCAAGAGCGGTATTTTCTCTGTCAAATATACCAAATCTTGGTGTGTTTATTTTAAGTTTATACATTATTTTTTTTGCAATACTGTTAAAAAAAGTTACCCTTGCAGCTTCCGCCATAGGTGCGAAAACAGGGAACTGTTCTTTTTTTAATACGTCCGCAAGCCCGTTTATTATTGAGTATCCTGACATTGATATTGTAAAATCTATTTGATTGTATTTTATAAAATTTCGTATTTCATTAATGTCATTTTCGGATATATTTATAGCTGTATACGATTTATCGGGGCATACTTCTTCCGTTGTAACGTAAATATCGTATTGAGGGTTTTGTGTTTTAATAAATTTTGCGGTTAAAAAAGCATTAATATTTGAGCCTGTTATCAGTATTTTCATTATTTTTTTAAATCTTTTCTTAAAACTTCAGCACCTTTTAAATATACATGATTTATGCAGTTTTGAGCAAGTTCGGTATTTATAACGATTAATATTCTTAAACATTTTTCAAGCGAATTTTCTATTTTCATCTCATTAAAACATACCATCGGAACATATTTCCATTTCGGGAAGTTTTCGCGGGCAATTTTAGCGGGATATACACAATTTAAATCATCGGTCATAGTAAAAATAACGTGAGAAATATCTTCCTCTTTGAAATTATTTTGTTCTTTTATTTTGTTTATAAGTTCAATAACAGCGTTTTTTATCTCTTCAATATTATTAGAATTTACTGTTATAGCACCTCTTATACCTCTTTGCTGCATTGTTGTTCTCCAAATTTTGTATTAGGCTTTATTTTTGCACCGTTTGCATAATCATAAGCATTCATAAGTCCTTTACTTTCGGGTTTAACCTTTGTAATTAAAATACAAGAACCGTCTTTGCAAGCAGTTTGTATTCCCTCTTTTGATACACAGACTATTTCTCCTTCCGAAAAATTTGATTTAACCGAAAGCAGTCTTGTTTCCATTATTTTAATCATTTTACCGTTTAAATATGTGTAAGCACATGGAAAATCTACCATTGCTCTTACTTGGTTGTGAATAGATTTTGCAGAATTATTCCAGTTTATTAGCCCGTCGTGTTTAATAAATTTTTGTGCAATGCTGACTCCGTTAATATCTTGTTTTTTTGGTTTAAGAGTATTTGTATACAGCCCGTTTAACGTTGAACATATTAATTTAGGTGATTTTTCACTTATAATATTTTCAAGTTCAATATTTGTCATATTCTCGGATATATTAATTTCTTGAGTTTCACAAATATCACCCGCATCAAGCTCAAGTACGGTAAGCATTGTGGTAATTCCCGTTTTTATATCGCCGTTATAAATACATCTTTGAATGGGATTAGCCCCTCTGTATTTAGGTAATAAAGATGCATGGAGATTTACCGTTGCTATTTTCGGAATATCTAAAACTTGCTGAGATAGTATCTGCCCGAAAGCAAATGTTACAAAAAAATCGGGTTCTAAAGTTTTTAGTTCCTTAATTAATTCATTATCTTTACTGATTTTTTCCGTTTGAAAACATTTGATATTATGATTAATTGCAAATTCTTTAACGGGAGGAGGGGTAATTTTATTGCCTCTTCCTTTTGGTCTGTCAGGCTGAGTTACAACTGCCAAGAGCTCAATATCTTTATTTTTGTGTAATTCATCAAGACTTTTAACGGCAATATCGGGAGTTGCCATAAATATAACTTTAATCAACCTGTTTTTCCTCCGGAGCGGGATTTTTTAAAATTTCATCTTCTAGTTCTTTTTCATCGAGTAAATAATTAGCATCTACAGGATTTAGCCCCTTTTCATTTAAAATTTTATCCGCTTCAAAACGATTTCTGCAATGATCTATAAATAAAATACCGTCAAGGTGGTCAAATTCATGCTGAATTGCTCTTGCAAGAAGTGAGCCGTCTTTAGCTTCCATAATAAACGGTCTGCCTTTTATATCAAGGGCTTTAACTTTTACATACTTGTATCTTCTGACGTTTGTATATGCTTCGGGAAAACTTAAACAGCCCTCGTATGAATTTACAGCTCCCTCTTTTTTTAATATTTTAGGGTTAATGAATGTAATCGGGTTCATTGTTTTTGGATCTGTTCCTACATCGATAACAAAAACTCTTAAATTTTCTCCGATTTGAGGGGCGGCAAGACCTACTCCGTTTAAAGCATATAGTGTATCATAAAGGTCTTCAACCAATATTTGTATTTTTTTTGATATTTTATGTACTTCTTTTGACTTTTCTCTTAAAGAAGCTGTGCCGTATTTAACTATTTTCTTTACTGTCATTGGTTTCTTTCCCTTCACCTGTTTTTGCAAGTCTGTTTAATATTATCATAACAGATGAGATAATTATGGCAAATAAAAAATATTTAGTTGTATCTGAATCGGCAATAAATGTAGCAAGTCCACCCATTATTATAGAAAAAATCACCAATATTAAAACTGCTTTATTTTGTGATAAGCCCAAGTGTAAAAGTTTATGATGTATATGCTCAGAATCGGCAACAAAAGGTGAAGTCCCTTTTAATATACGTCTTAGCGATGAAAAAGTTATATCAATTATAGGAACAGCTAATATCAAAAGCGGAACATACATTTTAATATCCGGAGTTTTCATTTGATATAGTATTGACAAGGTTGCAAGTAAAAAACCTCCGAAAAGTGCTCCGGAATCTCCCATAAAAATCTTTGCGGGATGAAAATTATAAGTTAAAAACCCGAGCATTGAACCAGCGAGAATAAAAGCTATTAATGAACTTACAAAATCTGACGGAGCAACGGCAATTAATGCCAAAGTAACTGAACTTACGGTTATAACGCTTCCCGCTAAACCGTCAACACCATCAATAAAGTTTACTGCATTACTAATTCCGACAATCCACGCTATTGTTCCCAAAAAAGATAATATGGCGGGGAGTTCCACTAATCCTATAAACGGAATAAATATGCTTGTTATTTTTACTCCGAGGAAAAATACAATAGAAGCTATTGTTATTTGAATTGTAAATTTAAATTTTGCCTCAAGTCCGTATATATCATCAATCAGACCCAATAAAAATATTAAAGAACTGCCTAAGAATAAACCTGATAACAAAGACCTGTGCGGATAATAACTAAGCATTATAACAGATAAAAATGCAAGTATGGAACTAACCCAGATGGCAATTCCACCTAATCTCGGAATAGGATGAGAATGAATTTTTCGTTCATTAGGTTCATCAAGTAATCCTTTTTTTTCCGAATAAGCAATAACTATCGGTACTAAAAATACGCCTAAGATAAATGCTATTACTGCTCCTATAATATTTAATTGAAAAAATGTCATAACTAGTCCTTATATAAGGGATACTTTTCACAAAGTTTTAAAGAGCGTTCACGAAGTTCTTTAATTTTTGCCTCATCTTTTGTATCGGAGATTTTAACTGCTTCAGCAATAATTTTACCTACTTCTGTCATATCGGCTTCTTTAAAACCTCTTGTAGTAACTGCGGGAGAACCGAGTCTTACTCCGCTGGTTACAAACGGGCTTTGAGGGTCATTAGGAACCGTATTTTTGTTTGCGGTTATACCTACCAATTCTAAAATATTTGCTATATCTTTACCTGTTTTGTTGACTTTTCTTAAATCTAACGTCATTAAGTGATTGTCGGTTCCGTTTCCGACAATATCAAGACCTTCATCCATAAGAGATTTAGCCAATGCTTTTGCATTTAAGACTACTTGTTTAGCGTACGTTTTAAATTCATCAGAAAGAGCTTCTTTAAGAGCAACTGCTTTACCTGCAATTATGTGTTCTAAAGGTCCGCCTTGAATTCCGGGGAATACCGCTTTATCAATACCTTGAGCGTGTTTTTCTTTACACATAATTATCCCGCCTCTTGGGCCTCGTAGGGTTTTATGGGTAGTTGTAGTTACAAAATCTGCATAAGGAAAAGGACTTGGATGTAAACCCGTTGCTACAAGTGCCGCAATATGTGCTATATCCGCCATCAAAAGGGCCCCTACTTCATCGGCTATTTCTCTGAATTTTTTGAAATCTATTATTTTTGAATAATTACTTGCTCCGCATATTATTAATTTAGGTCTGTGTTTAAGTGCAAGTTCTCTTACATTTTCATAATCAATATCCCCGTTTGCGTTTATCCCATACGAAACGGCATTAAAATATAATCCTGAAAAATTCACCGGCGAACCGTGGGTCAAGTGTCCGCCGTTAGATAAATCCATACCCATTACTGTATCACCGGGTTTTAGTGCATATAAAAATACTGCCATATTAGCTTGAGCACCACTGTGCGGTTGTACATTGGCATGCTCTGCATTAAACAATTTTTTAGCACGTTCTTGGGCTAATTCTTCAATTTTATCAACATTTTCACAACCGTTATAATATCTTTTATAAGGTTTTCCCTCTGCATATTTATTTGTTAACACACTCCCGCAAGCCGCCATAACCGCTTTTGATGTAAAATTTTCGCTTGCAATTAATTCTATTGTGTTTTGCTGTCTTTTTAATTCTTCTTTAATCAGTTCTGCTACTTCTTTATCAGTTTGGCTTATTACGTCGAGTTCCATGATTATCCCCCAATCTTTTTAAAATAATTATATAATAGATAAAAAATATTTGATATTTTTTAACTCTTCCGTAAAATTAAATAAGGAGAGCAACATTGGTAAATTATTATAATAAAAATTTATATAACATATTAAATGTGAAAATTGATGCTTCTCAGGAAGAAATTAAAGTTTCTTACCGCAAACTTGTAAGAACATGTCACCCTGATGTTACGGGGAACAAAGCGGATGTAGAAAAATTTAAAGAAATTCAAGAAGCTTATGAAATATTATCCAGTGAATCAAAACGCAGAAAATATGACGCAATTAACGGATTTTTCAAAGAAAAAATTAAAAAAGAATTCGAAAATAAACAAACTGACAGAAATTTATATGAAGAAGCAATATTGAGAGCAAAAAAGAATTCAGAAAAGGCTGAATCATTTTCTCATTCTATAAATGAGGCTCTTGATAGTCTGTTTCATTCATCCAAACAACAAAAAGTAAAAAATGAACATAAAACGCCCGTTAACGGTGAAGATATTAAGCTTGATATTAATTTATCATGTTTTGAAGCACTAAAGGGTACAAACAGAAAAGTTAATATATTACATACGGAGCCTTGTCCAAATTGCGGCGGAAGAATGTTCATTAATGCCTCTGTATGTCCTATGTGCAACGGTACGGGACAAATTTCCATTCAGAAAAAAATTAACGTAAAAATTCCAAAAGGAGTCAAACAAGGGTCTAAAGTAAGAATAAAAAATGAGGGAAATAAAGGCTTAAACGGAGGAAAAGACGGAGATTTATATTTAATAGTTAATATTGAAAAAAATCAATATTTTGAAATAGTCATGTCTGATATATATTGTAATTTGCCCGTTACTCCGTATGAAGCAGCTCTTGGAGCAGATATTCCGATTAAAATTATGGATGAAACGATTACGGTTAAAATTCCTCCAATGACTTCTTCAGGTCAAAAATTGAAGCTCTCAGGGCTGGGGCTTTATAATAAATCAAAAACAAGAAGAGGCGACATTATAATTACGGTTTATATAAAACTGCCTCAAATACTCTCAGATAAGGAAAAAGAGTTGTATTCCCAACTTAAAGATATCGCAAATAATGACATTAGAAGTGATATGAATGATGAAAAATAAAGCATATATTAATGAAATCTTTGAATCTATACAGGGCGAAGGTCCTTATATCGGAGTTAATCAATTATTTGTCCGTTTTTCTTCATGCAATTTAAAGTGCAAATATTGTGATACTGATTTTAAAACAAATTCTAGAGAATACAGCGTTTCTGAACTTCAAGATATTATAAATACTTCAAAAAATATACATTCTGTAAGTTTAACAGGAGGAGAACCTTTATTAAACGTTGATTTCTTGAAAGAACTGTTACCTAAAGTAAACAAAAGAATATATCTTGAAACAAACGGTACTCTTTATGAAAATTTATCCGAAATTGTTGATTTAGTTGATATTGTTTCAACGGATATAAAATTGCCGTCTGCAACGGGCAATAAAAATACATTTAAAGAACATCAGAAATTTATTGATATTGCAGTAAATCACAAAAAAGAAATATTTTTAAAAGTAGTTTTTGATGAAAATATTACCCGATATGAAATTAATCAATTTATAAATATTGCAAAAAAGTATAATCTTGTAATTGTACTTCAACCTAAAACGGACAAAAATAAACTCTCAGTAAATTCGGAATTTATAAATAAAATATATTATAAATTAATCTCACAATATGAAAATGTGAGATTAATTCCGCAAGTACATAAATTTTTAAACGTAAAATAACTAAATACTTGTAATTGCTCCTTTATCAGAAGAAGAAACAACCGATTGGTAACGTTTTAAGTATCCTTTTTTAACCTTAGACGGTTGAGGTGTGAATGATTTAAGTCTTTCTTGTATTTCTGTTTCATCGACTTTTAAAGTCAACTCACGTCTTAATATGTTTATATAAATTTCATCACCGTCTTTTATAACGCCGATTACACCACCTGCCGGAGCTTCAGGACATATATGTCCGATACAAAGTCCTCTTGTTCCGCCTGAAAATCTTCCGTCAGTAATTAATGCAACTTTGCTTCCTAATCCCTTTCCGACGATAGCGGAAGTCGGAGAAAGCATTTCTCTCATCCCCGGTCCGCCTTTAGGCCCTTCATAGCGAATGACAACAACATCTCCCGCTTTTATTTTATCATCCATAATGGCTTTCATTGCATCTTCTTCGGAATCAAAAGTCTTTGCTTTTCCCGTAAATTCAAGGCATTCATTTGCTACACCCGAAATTTTTACAACGGCACCATCAGGAGCAAGATTGCCATGTAAAACAGCCAACCCCGGGTTTGATGTGATAGGATCTGATACGGGACGGATTACTTCATTATCACACCATATATCAGCCTGTGCTATTTGTGATAATTTTATGCCCGATACACCTTTTGTATCAGTTAATTCTTTTATATTACCCCATAACGTTTTTAAAACAGCGGGAATTCCTCCTGCATTATCTAAATCTGTCATTGTTTTTGCGGCAGACGGGTCAAGCTTTATTATTTGCGGTACTTTAAAACTTAATTCTTCAAAGTCTTTTAATGTTATATCAACTCCGGCTTCATTTGCTATAGCCAGCAAATGTAATATGGAATTTGTTGAACCGCCCATTGCTAAGTCCGCTATTATTGCATTTCTAATTGAGTCTTTTGTTATAATTGATGACGGACGTATCTCTTTTTCAATCAATTCATTGATGATAACACCTGAATCAAATGCAATACGTTTTGTCTTTGCACTTACTGCCGATGCTGTTGCACAATAAGGCAGACTCATTCCCATAACTTCCGTAAGGCATGCCATTGTATTTGCAGTATATAAGCCTTGACATGCACCCGCAGAAGGGCATGAAGTGATTTCCATTTCTTTTAATAATTTTTCATCAATTTCTCCGTTGGAGAATTTGCCTACTGCTTCAAAAGTTCCTCTAATCATAGTTAAAGTATTGTTATGGCATTTTCCGTCAAGCATCGGACCTGCTGTTACAACAATGCAAGGTATATCAAGTCTTACAGCCGCCATAATCATACCGGGAGTAATTTTATCGCAATTTGTTAAAAGTACTAATCCGTCTAATTTATGGGCATTAGCAACTGATTCTATACAATCGGCGATAAGGTCGCGTGACGGCAGAGAATAATTCATTCCGCTATGTCCCATTGCAATTCCGTCACAAATAGCGGGGACACCGAATATAAATGCCTGACCGCCTCCTGTGTGTATACCTTTTTCGATTTGACGTTCCAAGTCACGCATTCCCGAGTGTCCCGGAACTAAATCGCTAAAACTGCTTGCTATACCTATAAATCTTTTATTCATTTGTTGTTCACTCATACCGGTTCCGTATAAAAGTGAACGATGCGGGGTTCTTTCAAGCCCTTGTTTAATTTCGTCGCTTCTCATTATACTAATCCTAACGCCTTATGTTTTTCGTAAATTATTTCTGCCATATTATCGAGTTTTTTGTAATCTTCTTCTTTAGCTTTACCTTTTACCAAAATAGGTTCAATAATATCAAGTTTTAAAGGTTCGAGCATTTTTGCCATTTTGCCGAATAAATCACCGCCCCAGCCGAAAGAACCTATGAAAGATGCTATTTTTGCTTTTGGTCTTAAAACACTTGCAAGATATACAGTATTAAACGCTGCAGGATGCGGGCCAGCTAACACCATTGAAGTGCCCAGAACTATTGTTGTTCCGTCTACAAGTGCCATTGCCAGATCGCCTAAATTGCCGTCTACCATATCATATTTAATTGATGGTATGCCTTTTTCTTCGAGCTTTTTAGCTAAATAATCAATCATCTCTGCTGTTGAATGATACATAGATACATAAGGCAGTAAAACTAAGTTTTTGCCTTTTTCACCGGCCCAGTCTGCGTATAAGTCCAAAATGTAATCGGGATTTTTATGAACAGGCCCGTGGCTTGGCAGAACCATATCAACCTTTAAATCTTTTATCGTTTGAACATACTTTCTGCAAACTGTTGAGAACGGCATCATAATTTCAGCAAAATATTTTTTTGCACTTTTTTCCAATTCTTTTGACGGAACTGCAAAAACATCATCAAAAATATAATGAGCACCTAAAAAGTCGCAAGTGCAAATTATATTATCTTCTTTAATGTAAGTAAACATTGTATCAGGCCAATGAACTCCGGGAGATATCATAAATTTTAATGTTTTATCTCCTAAAGAAAGTTCCTCATTATTGGTTATTATTTGAATTTTTTCTGCAGGAACAAGGAGCATTTCCTGTATATTTTTTGCACATACGGCATTTGTAACTACTTTCGCTTGGGGAAATTTTTCAAGTAATGCGGGTATACTTCCCGAGTGGTCTTGTTCTCCGTGATTAGCTATTATGTAATCTACTTTTGTTATTCCGTTTTCATCAAAAGATTTTATATATTCTTTTGTAAACTTGGGATACATTGTATCAATTACGGCTGTTTTCTCGTTTCCTATAACTATGTATGAATTGTAGCTGGTGCCGTTATCTAACGGTATTAACTCATCAAATATTATTCTGTCTTTATCATTCATACCGGCATATAATATATTTTCTTTTATTTTTTGAAACATTAAAACACTCCTTTCCCAAGTTTACAAATCAAAATTATTGTTTTTCAAACATGTCTTTACCAACACCGCAAAGAGGGCAAACATAATCATCCGGTAAATCTTCAAACGCAACATTACCGTTTTCTGCGGGTTCATAAATGTAATGACAAACAGTACAAATGTAATTATCCATATTAACCTCCTTATAAATTGTCATGAATAAGGATAGCATTTCATTTAAAACTTATCAATTGTTAATTTTTGTAAAAATAATTAAACTTATTCAACCCAATTGCCGATATTACATGAGAAAGGCTGTGAAAAATGGATCTTGATTCTATAAAATTTGGGTTTATATCATATTTACAAGAATTAGAAAAAAATAGGGGAAATACTAATCAGGAGACTGATTATAGTGATTTTTCCGATATTAGCATATTTACACACGCCAAAGAATTTAAAGATTATATAAGCGATGAATTTCAGTCAACATTAAATATAAAGTCAATGAATGTTACGGATATATTGAATCTTGAAATAAAAAACGGGCAATTGGTAGATCCTGAAACACAATCAGATACTCAAACAGTCGATGATGAAGAAACAGAAATAATTGAAGAAGATGTAAATGTAGGTACCGAAGAAAATTCAGATGCCGTTTCGGCTGAAGTCCCGCAATCTGCAGCAGCCGAACAAGATGTACAAAACTCTGACCAAGGTTCTGTAGCAGATGTTTTAAATGTTTTGCTGCAAAATAAAGAATTTATGGGAAAACTTGATACGGACGGAAGCGGCCAGCTTGATACAAATGAGTATGCCGATTTTATAAACTCTATAAGCGGATTAGACAATAATAGTGAAAACATTTCAATTGATGATATAACAGCCTTTTTAGCATCTCAATTTGAAGAAACGGAAATTGTTCCTGATGAGGAAACAGAAATTGTTCAATCGAACGAAACTCAAACTCCCGAAACTAATCTATCGGAACCTCAAACTCAACCGATGACTCAAAATGCATCGTCGCCTTCGAGTGGGGGTGGTACCGGTAATTTCAGCAGTCCTCAAGCATCATATTCTCCGTCAAATAATGTTGCTCCTCAAATTAATAATTCTGATGTCCAAAAATCTAATTTAGATAACATGTCTGCTTCGGAATTAAAAACCGAACTTGATACTGCAAACAAAGATTTGACAGAAAAACAAGAAAACTTGTCTGCAATACAAAACGGAACAGATGATGTTGTTGCTCCTTTAAAAGAAGCAATGCAAGAATCACTTGAAAACTATACGGATGCTTTAGAAAAAGAGAATACCGAAGAAGCAAGCAGATTATCCGAAGTTACTCAGCAAATAGAACTGGCGGAAGCTGAGCAGCGTGAAACGGAAGAGAAAAAACAATCCTGTGAAGATAAAATTGAAATTGAAAATAAAAATGTTGATACATATAATCAGGTAATGGAAAATTGTTTGAGCATTGTAGCTGATTTAGATGCTCATATATCGGAATTGGAAACATCAAAATCATCAATCCCTGATGACCCTGAACACCCCGAGGCAAAAGCACAGCAAGAAGCTGCAATAGATGCTCAAATTCAAGCCGCTCAGCAAGAAAGAGAAGCAATGCAAGCTCAAGCCGATGAAGCAAAAGCGAATATGGAAAGTGCTCAACAAAGGTTAGATGATGCTCAAGAAGAACTGGACGGTTTAAATGCAAGTGTTGAACAAAACGATGAAAATCTTGAAGCACTTAAAAAAGAGCAAGAAGAACTCGAAGGTGTTGTATTTGAACAAAATCCGGAATTAAAGAATTTAAAAGATTCATACATCGAAGCAAAAGATAATTATACGACAACACGTGAAGATGCAATTACTTCCGCAAAAGAAGATATAGCCAAACAACAGGACTATACAGTACAAGTCAGTACAAAACTTGAGGAAGTAAAAAAAGTTGAAAATAATAAATTGTATTCAACAAAGAATTCTAAATTAGGGGCTTATGACCCTCAACGAGGTCAAAGTTTGGTTGATGCAGCCGAATCTTTGCACGGAGACAATCCATACTCCGGCGGTCATTGTGCAGGAGGTGTTGAAGATGCTATTGAAAAAGGTTTAGGTCAGGTTTTCTACGGACATGCTTATCAATTGGCGGATGTGCTCGCAAATGCCGACGGATGGGCGGAAGTTACTGATTCTTTTGCCGTAGAAGATCTTCAAAAGGCATATGAAGATGGTGGACTCCCACCGGGGGCAATTGTTGTTTGGAGTCAATATGATGCAGGTCATACAAAAAGCAACGGTCAGTATGGACATACATTTATTGCTGACGGCAAAGGTAATGAAATAAGTGACTTTAAGTCAACTGTATCTATTTCTTATGCTAGTTGGCATGCAACATTCAGAGTATTTATTCCTACAGAAGTTAGTTAATTTATAATATAAAGGTGGTAAAATGGATATACAATCATTAAAAGCGGGTTTTATCAGTTATCTTCAGGAACTTGAAAAAAATAGCGGAACAAGTCAGGAAGATACATCATATAGTGATTATTCCGAAGTTAGTATTTTCACTCATGCAAAAGAATTTAAAGATTTCATAAGTGACGAATATAATGTATCTCCTGACGTTATTTCAATGAATGTAAGTGATATATTAAAATTGGAAGTCGTAAACGGTAAACTTGTTGACCCTGAAGAAAAAGAGCAAGAAAATATTGAAGACTCCGAAAATGCTTCAGAAAAACAAGAAACTCCTACAATGATGGATGTAATGAATTTATTAATGCAGGATAAAGGTTTCCAGGCTCAATATGACAGCGACGGTAACGGAGAAATCAATCAGGATGAATTTATTTCATTCCAAGAGTCTGCGAAAAACTTAGACGGAAATGCGGAAAATTTATCGTTGGACGATATTGTTAAAAGTTCGGAAGAAGCTTCAAAAATAAATACTGAAGAAGAAACTAAGCCGGAAACTGAAGAAGCAGAAAAACCGACAGAGCCTGAAGTTGAAGAACAGACTCCGGAACCGCAGCAAACTCAGCAGTCGCAGCAAGCTCAGCAGCCGCAGCAGGTTCAAAGTGCACAGCAAATGTCAGGAGGATCAAGCCCTAATGCAAATGTAACCCCTGTTACAAACCAACAAGAAACTGCCCCCGTTAAAGAAAATAAAGATTATAAAAATATGAGTATTGAAGAACTTGAAAATGAACAATCCTCTAAACAATCCGAAATTGGTGACATCCGTGAAGAAATGGGAAAAATATATTCGGGCGAAAATGAAGAAGTTAAATCTGCAATGGATAAAGAAGAAGAAACAAAAGAAGCTTATCTAGAAGCCGTAGAAAATGATGAAAAAATTTCTCAAGAATTAAAAGATGATTTAAAAGAAAATCTTGATGCAATAACAAAACAGGAAGGTGTAGTAAATGATTTAAAACAATCATTACAAGAAGCTGAAAATGCTGTTTCTGATCAACAAGCAGTAATTGCTGACGATGAGGCTAATATAAGTTCTATAGAGGCAGCGATTGCCGCATTGCCGGAATCTTCAGATGATCCTGAGGTGCAAAGTCAAATTGATGCACAAAAAGCAGAACTTGAAGATCAAAAAGCAAAAGCTGAAGCAAAACGTGATGAAGATCAAAGAGTTTTAGATGAAGAACTTATTCCGGCAAGAGATAATATTAAAAACGAAGATTTGCCTGCTGCTGAAGAAGAACTGAAAAGTTTAGAACAAGAAAAAGAAGGTTTAGATAAACAAATTTTAGAAACTTGTTCTACCGATAATAAAAATAATATTGAACAAGCCTCACAAGCCTATGATACGGCAAAAGAAAATGTCGGAAAAGTTCAAGATGCCCAATTAGCTAATAAGCAAAAAGATCTTGACAGTTTACAAACAGATCTTGATAATATTACAGGTGTTTTAAATGAAAAAAAAGCAGAGCAGCTAAAAAAAGATACAAAAGTTTCCGATTCCGAATATGACGGACAAGAATTGCTTGATACTATTAAAAATTTAGGTTATCCTGCTACTACATTCTTTGACAGATTGTGTGAACAAATGGGCATGGATGAAAAAGAAGTTACAGACCTTTTAACCGAAATGAGTACATCGGAAAAATGGGGTAACGGGTGTGTAACTCCGGAATTATTGTTTGCTCAAATCTGTAATGAATCAGGATGTGATATAGATGCTGTCGGTGATAACGGAGCTGCTGTCGGCTTAGGTCAATTCCACGAATGTGCCGTTGATGAAGTTAATAATCAATTTGGCACCCACTATACTTATGAAGACAGAAAAGACCCTGTAAAAGCACTTGAAATGATGGCTTTATTACTTAGATACGATTATACTTCAACCGGAAATTCCACAATAGGAATGTATACTAAGTATGCTTCAGGAAATACCAGGAATATGTCTATTGGCGAAGGCTACTATGAACGTATTCAAAAGAAAATAGGTCTTATTCCGTAAACAGTCTATAGCCTGTTATCTATAGTATTTTGTTTTCATTATCCTTAAACTTTTAAAAAAGGTTTGAGGATAATGAAAAAACTCTTATGCTTAATTATATTATTGATTGGAATGCCCGCAATTTCAGAAGTTATTTCGGGCGAAATAAAAAAAGAAACAAGACGTAATATTAATCAAATTTATGATTCTAATACAAATGTGCCTTTAGAGGGAGTTATAATAAAGATACCCTCTAAAAACTATGAAACAAGAACAAAAAAAGACGGGTCGTTTAAACTCGGAACTAAAATTGATGCTCCTACAATTATGTCGATTGCAAAATCAGGTTATAAGCCGTATTCGGTGACGTTAAATCAATCAAGAAAAAATCCCATTCAGGTAGGAATAGAAAAAACTACCCCTAAAGATATAATTGTTGAAACGGATATGATACATGTAGGTGATGATTCTTATTCTGAAAGAAGTGCTAATGCGGGAGAATTCAGCTTAAATTCGGTCGGGTATTTTTATACAAAAGATTTTAATGTTAATCCTTTAAAAGAAAATGAAGAATTATTTCTTGTAATTGGTTCAATTATAGGTATAGATACTTTAGAAGCTCAAAAAATGGGACAATCAAAAGTATTAACGGCATATTCCAGCCCTCCTGAAGTGTTTTTTAACGGAAATAAAATAGCGGAAATAAAAATTAATGCTGACGGGCAAAAAATAAATATCCCAAAAGGACTTATTAAACAAAATAATAACGTTACCATTAAAACGGGACATAATATGCATAAAGTTAATTCGGTTGACTATGATGATATTGAATTTACAAACTTAATGCTTGAAATTAAATAATATAACTTCCTTGATATAGGTAAATATTTTTAATATAATATTTCAAAGAGGTAAATTAAATGCCGTTTGAATTTATTAAATTAAAAGTAAAAGATGTTCAGCTAATCGTCCCGAAAGTCTTTGAAGATGAAAGAGGTTTTTTCCTTGAGGGGTTTAAAAAGTCTGATTTCATAAATAACGGTATAAAAGATGAATTTAATCAGGATAACCATTCAAGGTCAACAAAAGGAGTATTAAGAGGGCTTCATTATCAGCTCGCTCCAAAAGCTCAGGCAAAAATAGTAAGATGCATAAGAGGCAAAATATTAGATGTTGCTGTTGATTTAAGAAAAAATTCTCCGACATATAAGCAGTGGATTGGAGAAATTTTGTCGGAAGATAATAAACATATGCTCTATATCCCTGAGGGGTTTGCTCATGGTTTTGTTGTTTTAAGTGATATAGCTGAAATTCTCTATAAGGCTTCAAATGAATATTCTAAAGAACACGACAGAGGCATTAGATGGAATGACCCTGATATTAATGTAAATTGGAATATAGATTTTACTCCCATATTAAGTGAAAAGGATAAAAATCAACCGTTTTTAAAAGATACAGAGGAACTTAAATGAATATACTTGTTACGGGCGGAGCGGGCTTTATCGGAAGCTGTTTTGTTCATCATATTTTAAAAAAATATAAAGATTATAAAATTATTAACTTAGATGCTTTAACTTATGCGGGTAATATTGAAAATCTTGATGATATAAAAGATAACCCTAATTATAAGTTTGTTCACGGTAATATTTGCGATAAAAAATTAGTAAGAGAAATAATATCCTCAGGAGTTGACTGTGTCGTAAATTTTGCTGCGGAAAGTCATGTAGACCGTTCTATAACAGGTCCTGAGATTTTTATAGAAACTAATGTTCAGGGTACTTTAAATTTATTGCAGGCTTCAAAAGAAATAGGAGTTCAAAGATACTTACAGGTTTCAACTGATGAAGTGTACGGTTCACTAGGAAAAACAGGTTATTTTTACGAAACAACACCTATATCTCCAAACAGTCCCTATTCCGCATCAAAAGCAAGTGCCGATATGCTTGTAAGAGCTTATCATGAAACATATAAGATGCCCGTTTTAACTACAAGATGCTCTAATAATTACGGGCCATACCAATATCCCGAAAAATTAATTCCTTTCTTTATTTCAAAACTTTTGAAAGGAGAAAAAGTGCCTGTATATGGCGACGGACTTAATGTTCGTGATTGGCTTTATGTTTATGACCATTGCAGTGCAATTGATACGGTTCTTCATAAAGGCAGAGTCGGCGAAGTATATAATATCGGCGGTCATAATGAAAAGACAAATCTTGAAATAACCAAACTGATACTTAATGCAATGGGAAAAGATGAAAGTTCTGTTGAGTATGTTCAAGACAGGCTCGGGCATGACAGACGCTATGCAATAAGTAATGATAAAATTCAATCAGAACTTGGCTGGAGTCCTTCTTTGACTTTTGAAGAGGGTATAAAAATTACTATTGATTGGTATTTAAATAATCAAGAGTGGATAAAAAGTATAGAAAATAAAAAAGCGGGAGTTATATAATGAAAGTACTTGTTACGGGTGCTAACGGAATGCTCGGGCAAGATTTGTGCCCTATGCTTGAGGATGAGGGTTTTGATGTTGTTGAAACAGATATTCATAATCTTGATATTACGGATATAAAAAATGTTGAAAATGTTTTAACCAAAGAAAAACCTGATTATGTAATTCACTGTGCCGCATATACAAATGTCGATAAGGCGGAAGAAGATTCGGAAAATGCTTTTAAAATTAATGTTAACGGAACAAAAAATATTGCAGATATTTGTAAAAAACTTGATATAACTTTGGTTTATATATCTACTGATTATGTTTTTGACGGAACAAAACAGGGTAAATACGAGACAAATGATAAACCAAACCCTCAGAGTGTATACGGAAATACAAAACTGGGCGGAGAAAAAGCTGTCCAAATATGCGAAAAATATTATATAACCAGAACAAGTTGGTTATATGGACATCATGGAAAAAACTTTGTTGAAATAATGATAAGTTTAAAAGATAAAGAAGAATTAAAAGTTGTTGATGATCAGGTGGGATGCCCTACTTGGACGGTTGAACTTGCAAACGGAATAATAAAAATAATAACCGAGAAAATGCCCTATGGTATTTATCATGTTTGCGGCAGCGGTAAAACAAGCTGGTACGGGTTCGCAAAAAAAATATTTGAACTCGGCGGGTATAATGTTAACTTAAAACCATGTACTACGCCTGAATTTCCAAGACCTGCAAAAAGACCTGCAAATAGCGTTATGGAAAATAATAAAATATGCAGAAACTGGGAAACGGCACTTAAAGAATATATGGAATTGAGGTGTGAATGAAAGGTATAGTATTAGCTGGCGGCTCGGGAACAAGGCTTTACCCGTCAACAATTGCGACTTCAAAACAGTTATTGCCCGTTTACGATAAACCTATGATTTATCACCCTATTTCAGTGTTAATGCTTGCTGGAATTAGAGAAATATTAATAATTTCTACTCCTAAAGATTTGCCGTCGTTTAAAATGTTATTAGGTGACGGAAGTCAATTCGGAGTGAAATTTGAATATAAAGAACAACCTAGTCCTGACGGATTAGCCCAAGCTTTTACTATCGGTAAAGATTTTATAGGCAACGATGCTTGTGCTTTGATTTTAGGTGATAATATTTTTTATGGTCCGTCTTTTTCTCAAATGTTAAAAAATGCAGTTGAAAGAACCGAAGCTCTTGGCGGTGCCACATTGTTTGCATATGAAGTTAAAGACCCTCAAAGATTTGGAGTGGTTGAATTTGATGAAGATAATAATGTTTTATCCATTGAAGAAAAGCCAAAATCTCCAAAATCAAAATATGCCGTAACAGGTCTTTATTTTTATGATAACAATGTTGTAGAGTATGTAAAAAATCAAAAACCCTCTCAAAGAGGCGAACTTGAGATTACCGATTTAAATAATATTTATCTTGAAAAAAACACTGTTACCGTTGAACTTTTAGGAAGAGGTTTCGCTTGGCTTGATACAGGAACACATGAGTCTTTATTACAGGCATCACAGTTTATTAAAACCATTGAAGATAATCAAGGTTTAAAAATAGCTTGTCTTGAAGAAGTAGCTTACAGAATGGGATATATTTCAAAAGAGCAGCTGCAAACTTTAGGTGATAAATTCCCTAAAAATCCTTATTATCAATATATTTTAAATATTAAGGATTAGCCCTTTTATATAATGTTTTTTGCATAATTTAGCTTTATACATTGAAAATAAAGGAGTAAATTATGCGGAATAAGAAAAAATCTTTATTGAATGTGCTAAAGAAAAAATGTACAAAAAAAGTAAGATTATGTACTATAAAATTTTGTGCAACAGGATGTCTTGTTGATAACTTTGAAGATGAAGATATAGTGTGTCTTGAAAATGTTGATGTGGTTTTTACTGACGGATGCACTGATGTAGACCACAGGGAAAGTTTATGTATTTGTGATGATCATATAATTGCATTTGAGGCTGTACAAGAATAAAAAAATAAAGCACCATAAACATTTGGTGCTCTTCTCCAATGAATATACCATACAACTATTCTACAAAACCGCTCTTGATGTCGGGTTGTTCATTAAAATTGAAGATAAAATGTGAATATCTCTCCATACGGAGTTTGAACCATCCTAACATCGTGTCAGAGCCGTAAATCTTGATTGTCCTCATGCGGTCAAAATTTTTATTACTTCTGTTATATGATTCGTCAATGAATGTTTGACACTTACAATTCAGTTCTTCTACTAAATCATACAATGTCTTGAGCCAAGCGGCCTGCACATTTAAATCATTAACTTTGTACTCTAATATCATAGCTTTCCTGACTTTTTAAACGAGACACACTCACATAACTACTTATATATATGCCGAAAATACAAAGTTTCTAAACATGTAGTTTACAAAATAATAAAAATTCTTAACAATTATAAAATGAAATTTTCTTGAATTTTATAAAGTTCGTAGGTATTTTGCATAAGCATAGCAATGGTCATTGGCCCTATTCCTTTTGGAACCGGCGTAATAAATGATGCTTTATTTTTTACTTCTTCAAAAAGTACATCGCCTGTTATTTTATCATTTATTCTGTTAATACCTACATCAACAATGACAGCCCCATCTTTAACGTAAGAAGAATCAATAAAATTCGGTTTACCCATGGCACTAATAATAATATCGGCATTTATTGCTAACTCTTTTAGATTTTTAGTATAGCTGTTAGCCATTGTGACTGTTGCATTTTTTTGTTGAAGCATTAAGGCAACAGGCTTGCCTACAATGTTGGAACGCCCGATGACAAGTGCATTTTTGCCTTCAATATTAATGTTATATTCGTTTAAAAGTCTTATAATTCCTTTTGGAGTGCAAGGGTATGCATAGGGATTATATCCTAATGCAAGTCTGCCAAAGTTGTATGATGTAAACCCATCAACATCTTTTATCGGGTCAATAGCTTCGATAATGCGTTTTTTATTAAGTCCTTCAGGCAGCGGCAATTGTACAAGTATTGCATTAATATCTTTATCTTCGTTAAGAATATATATGTGTTCTAATATCATTTCTTCCGTAACGTCAGATTTTAAAGGAATGACAACCGATTCAAAACCTATTTCTTCCGCTTTTTTCTTTTTGTTTTTAACGTAGATTTGACTTGCCGGATTGTCATTCGCTATAATTACGGCAAGTTTTGGTTTTTTTTCAAGAGTGCTAACAGCAGTTTTTAATTCTGCAGTAAGTTTATCCGCAAGTTTTTTCCCGTCAAGTATAATAGCCATTATGCTTCCTCTTGCTGAGGTATATTCAACCTGAAGTATAATTGTTCCAAGGCTTCCTGAACAATTTCGGATTCTTTTGAAATTCTGTTTTGCTTTAAAGTATCATCTTTTGGAATTGTACCTAAAGTAGTTAAATCATATTTATTTAATAACTCCATTAGAGGTTCAATTTCCTGTTTGTTAACTTTATTTAATATGACTCCAAGTTGAGCTCCTGCCGCATATTTTGCACTGTATTCTTCTATTCTTTTTGCCAAATGAATGGAAGCTTCGTTGGGTCTTGCAATTACTAAGGTTACGTCAATCGGTATATCAACAAGCTGATATAAGTATTTAAGGTCAAATTCGCAGTCAAATATAACATAATCATATCTTGAAATAAATTTGACAAGAGCATCATTTATTTGCTTAGTGATAGGGCATCTGCAATCCTTTGAACCGATAAGCCATGAAACAATAATATCGGTATAATCATCCAGTGGTTCAACTATGTCTTCAAGTGCCCAGTCAATGTATTCCTGTTTTGTCATATTCTCGGGAATACCTGTTTTGTATTCATGTTTCCCGCTTCTTATCCCGTATATGGTTTGTCTGATATCCTTACCGAAACTGTGTCCTAATTCTGTTGTTAAATCATTATCAAATAATAAAACTGTTTTTTCGGGATGTTTTTTTCTTATTACATGCCATAGTGCTTTTGTTATAGTGGTTTTGCCGCTTCCGCTTTTGCCTGTAACTGCGATTGATACCGTCATTAAAATCTCCAATAATCCCTTTTCTTTATTATATCAAAAAATTTTAGTGAGTAAATTATTTAAATCAGTTTAATTTTTTTATTTTAAAGAATATATAAAAACAGTGCAAATAATATTAAAATTAAAGTCCCTTGCGTAGTATAGCTTAAATTCTTAGCGAAGAAACAGCAAAGTTCCGTCTGTTTGAGCCGAGAAATCGGCGAATTACGGGACTTGGACTGAGCTTAGAAGTTATATATACGAAGCATTAGGACGCAATTTTAATATTATTTGCACATTATAATAAAATAAAAGAACAGTGCAGTATTTTAACCGCACTGTTCTTTTGAATAGAATAAAAATTATTTTTCTTCGTTCCAAGAATACATTTTTCTAAGTTCTTTACCTACTTTTTCAAGCTGGTGTTCAGCTTTAACTCTTCTTGTTGCTAAGAAATGAGCTCTTCCTGCTGCTTTATTTTCCGTAATCCATTTAGAAGCAAATGTTCCGTCTTGAATTTCGGATAAAACTTTTTTCATTTCCTTCTTTGTTTCTTCCGTTATAATACGTTTGCCGATTTCATAATCGCCGAATTCGGCTGTATCGGAGATAGAATATCTCATTTTAGCAAATCCGCCTTGGTAGATAAGGTCAACGATTAATTTCATTTCGTGAATACATTCAAAATAAGCATTTTGAGGGTCATAACCGGCTTCAACAAGAGTTTCAAAGCCTGCTTGCATTAAAGCTGTAACACCACCGCAAAGAACAGCTTGTTCACCGAATAAGTCAGTTTCTGTTTCTTGTCTGAATGTAGTTTCAAGAACACCTGCTCTTGCTCCGCCGATACCTGCTGCGTATGCTAAAGCGTTTTCCATTGCTTTACCCGAAGCATTTTGATGAACGGCTACTAAACATGGAACGCCTTTGCCCTCAACATATTCGCTTCTTACGGTATGCCCCGGTCCTTTTGGAGCTATCATTACAACATCAACATCACTTGGAGGTACAATTTGATTAAAATGTATATTAAATCCGTGAGCAAATGCCAATGTTTTTCCTGCACTTAAGTTAGGTGCTATCTGATTTTTATAAATGTCTGCTTGTTTTTCGTCCGGTAATAAAATCATTATAAAATCAGCCATTTTAGAAGCTTCTTCAACCGTTGCAACTTTTAAACCGGCTGCTTCGGCTTTAGCCCAAGATTTAGAACCGTTATATAAACCTACAACTACGTTAATTCCGCTTTCATGCAAATTTAGAGCATGAGCATGCCCTTGGCTTCCGTATCCTATAATTGCTACGGTTTTTCCTTTTAAAAGACTTAAATTACAGTCTGCCGCGTAATAAATTTTTGCCATAATTACCTCTTTTCTACCAATTATTAATCATTTTTAGTGTAAAACTTAAAAATACCTTAGTCAATAATTAAATTTGTGTTAAAATTTAACTAAGTAATTTTTTATTAAAACTGGGAGCAGTTTATGACTACCGAACAAGTTAACAAAACCGAGAAGATGAACGGAGCCAGAATGTTTTTGGAATGCCTTAGAAAAGAAGGTGTTGAGACAATATTCGGCTACCCCGGCGGTGTAATTCTTCATATTTATGATGAATTATACAGTTGTGATTACATTAAACATTATTTGGTAAGGCACGAGCAAGCAGCGGTTCATGCTGCAGAAGGTTATGCAAGAGTTACGGGGAAACCCGGCGTTGTTCTTGTAACTTCGGGGCCCGGGGCTTGTAATACTGTTACCGGTATTGCTAATGCATATTATGATAGCTACCCGCTGGTTGTATTTACGGGACAAGTTGATTCAAAATTAATAGGAAATGATGCGTTTCAAGAGGCGGATATTGTAGGAATTACCCGTACTTGTTGTAAACATAATTATCTTGTAAAAAATATAAGTGATTTGCCAAGGGTTATAAAAGAATCTTTTCATATAGCAAGAACAGGAAAACCCGGACCTGTTGTCGTATCACTTCCAAAAGATGTATTAACGGCAAAAACGGATTTTGAATATCCCGAGAAACTTAATCTTCCGGGGTATAACCCCACATACGAGGGACACCCGATTCAGTGCAGACGTGCTTTAAAGTTACTTTGTGAAGCACAACGACCTGTTATTATTTCAGGTGGTGGTGTTATACACTCCGATGCAAGTCTTGAAATAACCGAACTTGCTAAAAAGTTAAATATCCCTGTTGCTACAACGCTTATGGGGATTGGTACATATCCTCAAGATAATGAATTATCTCTTGGCATGTTGGGTATGCATGGAAACTATTGGGCAAATTTGGCCGTCAGCAACTGCGACGTGCTTTTTGCAGTGGGTACAAGGTTTAATGACAGAATTACAGGTTATTTAAAGAGCTTTTGTAAAAATGCAAAAGTTATTCATGTTGATATTGACCCGTGCTCAATCAGTAAGAATGTTCACGTTGATATCCCTATAGTCGGAGATGCAAAAAATGTTCTTAACCTTATGCTTAAAGAATATCAAACAGAAAAATATTCATATAATGAAACAATAAGAAGAGCATGGATTAAAGAAATTCAGACTTGGAAAGAAAAACGTGCACTAAGGGCTGTTGAAAACGGGATAATGAGTCCTCAAACAGTAATAGAACATATATATCAAAAAACAAAAGACAAAGATACAATAATTGCGACAGAAGTCGGTCAGCATCAAATGTGGACAGCACAATTGTATAAATTTACAAAACCGCGTCAGCTTATAACTTCAGGCGGATTAGGTACAATGGGGTTTGGCTTCCCCGCAGCAATGGGGGCTCAAATAGCTGTGCCGGATAAGCTTGTATTTAATATCGCGGGAGACGGCAGTATTCAAATGAATATTCAAGAGCTTATGACGTGTGTTGATTATAAAATTCCCGTTAAAATAGCTGTTATTAATAACGGATACCTCGGTATGGTAAGACAATGGCAGGAAAAATTGTTTGATAAACATTATTCTCAAACACATATTACCTCGCCTGATTACGTTAAACTTGCAGATGCATACGGCATTTTAGGTTTAAGAATAACGGAAGAGTCGCAAATTGACGAAGCACTTGATAAGGCCATTGCCTATGACGGGCCTGTTATTATGGACTTTGTTGTTGAACCGTTTGAAATGGTTTATCCTTGGGTATTAGCGGGTAAACCTTTAAATGAGGTTATCCTTTCTAACAATGCACCTGAATTCGGTATGGGAGATTAATTATGAAGCATACAATATCTGTACTTGTTAAAAATGAACCCGGAATTTTATCTTGTGTGTGCGATCTGTTTTCTTCAAGAGGTTTTAATATCGAAAGTTTGACGGTTGCATCTACTATTGATAACGTATTTTCAAGAATAACAATAGTTACAACGGGTGATGATGTTGTTATTGAACAAATTTGCAAACAGTTAAACAGGTTGATAAATACAATAAAAGTTGTTGAACTCCCTAAATCTGCGGATAAGTGCATTGACAGGGAATTAATATTATGTAAAGTTACCGCAAAAGATGATGCAAGAAGCGAAATATTAAGAATATCGGAAATATTCGGGGCAAAAATTATTGATGTTTCTCCCGATATATATACGTTGGAATATTCGGGAGATAACAGGCAGGTCATGGCTTTGATTGCATTATTAAAACCTTTGGGTATAAAAGAAATTGTCCGTTCGGGTATGGTAGCAATAACTAGAGAAAATCAGTTTATTAACCTGCATAAATAATTGTTATTATTATATTTTTATGTTTATATTTTCTTGTAGAAAAAAGGAGTTTTTTATGAAGAAAATATTTTCATTATTACTTTTTACGGCAGTTTTATTAATCGGTGCCGTTGCTTTTATAGGTAAAGCACAAGCTGCAAACTATACTCAGGTAAATGCGGCTCATATTTTGGTTCCTACGGAACAAGAAGCTGTTAGCATCAGAAAAGAAATAGTAACAGAAGGTGCAGATAGAGCTCAGATATTTAAAAACTTTACGGAAGCTGCCAAAAAATATTCAAAATGCCCGTCAGGTAAGGACGGTGGTATTTTAGGCTGGTTCTCAAGAGGAGATATGGTTCCGGAATTTGAAAAAGCTGCTTTTGAACTTCCTAACGGACAAGTTTCAGAGCCTGTTAAAACTCAATTCGGCTGGCACTTGATTTATGTTATAGGTAAAAAATAAAATTTTCTGAAAGCGGGCGGTTTTAAACCGCCCGCTTTTTTTTATAAACTCAAATAATAATCTTTTAAAAGTTTTGTATCATCTTCAATATTCGGACTTTCGCAAACCAATACACCTTTAACATCAAAATTTTTAAACGCTTTTAAAAGGTCTTTATAATTCATATCACTTTCTTCAAAAATGAGGTGATTTTTTTCGCCTTTTTGGCTGTATTCTATGCCGGCTGCGTGCATGTGCATATTGTTTAATACTTCATTGCCCAGTTCTTTTGCAGTATATTCAAGCATTTTACAAAAATCATCGTATGTATTGAAATCACCGTTAGAACGGGCATGGATATGTGCAAAATCTATACAAGGTAAAACTTGTTTAAATTCTTTAGACAGTTTAACAATTTCTTCTAATGTACCCCATTGGGTTCCTTTTCCGGTAGTTTCGGGCCTTATCCAAATATTATTATTTTCTTCTTCAAGTGTTGAACAAATTTTTTCCATAGATGAAAAAACAGTTTTGTAAACGTCATCAACATCTTGTTTCATATAAAAAGCAGCGTGAAATGTTATGCTGTATGCATTTATAAGTTTCCCCATTCTTGCAGTTTCAAGAATTCTTGATATGCTTGCTTCTATTTTTTCCGTTTCCTGAGAATTTAAGTTTATATAATAAGGTCCGTGGCAAGTTACTGCGTTAGTTTTAGCGAAATCTTTAACTAAATTTTGGTTAGCTTCCGTCATTCTGACGCCATGAACGAATTCAACTTCAAGTCCGTCCAAATTCATACTCTTAATAATATCAAGCCCTTGTTTGTATCCTTTATTTTCTGAAGCCAAAGGCAGACCCGCCGTTACGAAATGAAGTTTATTCACTGTATAAAACTTCTCCTTTTTTAGGGTTCATTCTTTCAACGAAATCTCTGCCCGAAGATATAAAGAAACCGCCGTATTGAAGTGAATCAATTTCTAAAACATCTTTACCGCAAGCTACTTTTAATGAATTTTTAGTATCGTAAATGCTTCCGGGGGTCATATTATGGTCTTTTGAAATAACATAAGCCGAATTAACTCTCATAATAACGCCTTTATATATGGTTAAAGCTCCGATAAAAGGGTTAAGGGCTCTGATAAATCTTTCTATTTCTTCCGCAGATTTATTCCAATCTATAAATATATTTTTCTTTTCATAGGAAAGTGCTTCTGCTTTTCTGTATGCCCCTCCTTTTGGTTGAGAGCTTCTGGGAAATTCATGAGTTTCATAATAATCCAAAGCTTCATATAACATTGAAGCACACATTTGATTTGTACGATAAAACAGAGTTCCCATTGTTTCATTAAGGTCTATACCGAATCTGTATTGAGAAATAATATCTCCCGTATCAAAATTTTCATCCATATAGTGAAGAGTGATTGCTGATTCTTCCTCTCCGTTAATAATAACGTGAGAGTATGGGTTTGCACCTCTATAATCAGGCAGTTTAGAAGGGTGCAAATTAATAAACCCGTCTTTTGTCAGCTGTAAAAGTTCTTTTGGAAGTTTTTTGTTAAAAGAAGCAACAACACCTAAATCTGCTTCAAGGTTTTTTACTCTTTGCAAAAAACCTTTGTCGCTAAGACTTATATTGTAATCAATAACATCAACTCCTAGAGCCTGAGCTGTTTCTACCATTGTTTTGTTTGTAGGTTCGTCTTTTGCCGGAGGAATTACTCCCACTACATTAATGCCGTTAGTTACAAGTTTGCGTAAGCAAACAATTGCCATATCAGGCATTCCTACAAATAATATTCTCTTTGTATATTTTTTTTCTGACATATTTTTCCCTGACTTTTATTATATCAAAAAAATTACTTTTATTTTAAATGTTTTTTTAATAAAATAAAAAGCGGAATACGAGGTGTAAATATGTTAGATATAAGAATGATTAGGGAGAACCCCGATAAAGTTAACGAATTGTTAAAAAGAAGAAACCCTGAACTTTCAATAGACGGAATTTTGGAGATAGACGCAAAAAGAAGAAAAGTACAGGCTCAAGCAGATGAATTGAGAGCAAAAAGAAAAAATATGTCGCAGGAAATCGGCATAATGAAAAAACAAGGTCAAAATACTGATGAAATTCAAGCTCAAGTTAAAGAAATGGGAGAAGAAATAAAAGTTCTTGAAGAACAAGAACAACATCTTGATGAAGACCAAAGGAACTTACTTCTTGCAACACCGAATATTCCCGATGAAACAACACCGATAGGTTTATCTGATGCCGATAATGTAGAGATAAAAAGAGTCGGAGAACCAAGAAAAGTTAATTTTGAACAAAAAGCTCATTGGGATATATGTACCGATAAAAATATAGTAGATTTTGAACGCGGTGTTAAGCTTGCACAGTCAAGGTTTTCACTCTATAGAGGGAAAGGAGCACAATTAGAACGTGCAATTATAAATTTCTTTCTTGATACTCATACTCAAGAACACGGTTATGAAGAAATACTTCCTCCCGTAATGGTTAATGCCGCAGCTATGACAGGTACGGGACAATTACCAAAATTTGCACAGGATATGTATAAATGTGAAGATGAAGATTTATACTTAATTCCTACGGCAGAAGTACCTGTTACCAATATTTATTCAGGTGAAATTTTAAATGAGGAAGATTTACCTAAATACATGACGGCATATACTCCATGCTTCAGACGTGAAGCGGGCAGTGCAGGCAAAGACACAAGAGGTTTAATCCGTCAGCATCAGTTTAATAAAGTTGAACTTGTTAAACTTACCACACCCGAAACCAGTGTTGAAGAACATGAAAAACTTACAAGAAATGCCGAAAGAGTGCTTGAACTTTTAGAATTGCCATACAGACGTGTAGCTTTATCAACGGGAGATATAGGATTTTCAGCCAGAAAATGCTATGACTTAGAAGTTTGGCTCCCCTCTTACGGAACTTATAAAGAAATATCAAGCTGCTCTAACTTTGGTGATTTCCAAGCCCGCAGAGCAAATATCCGTTATCGTTCAAAAGAAACAGGCAAACCGGTATTTGTTCATACATTGAACGGTTCAGGGCTGGCAGTAGGCAGAACATTCGCAGCAATCTTGGAAAATTTCCAAAATGAAGACGGCTCTGTAACTATTCCGAAAGTTTTGAGAAAATATACGGGCTGGGATATTTTATAAAATGGAAAAAGGCTTATTTATTACTTTTGAGGGGGCAGATGGCTCGGGTAAAACAACTCAATTAAATATGGTAAAAGATTTTTTAATTGAAAAAGGCTTTGATGTCGTTGTAACAAGAGAACCCGGTTCTTTGGATATCGGTAAAAAAATAAGAGAAATTCTGCTCCATGCAAAAGAAATTGTTGCGGACAGGTGTGAAATGTTTTTGTTTCTTGCAGATAGGGCTCAGCATGTTGAAACATACATAAAACCTGCATTAAAACAAGGTAAAATAGTTTTATGCGACCGCCATACCGATTCTACTATAGCTTATCAAGGCTACGGACGTAATCAGGATATTGAGCTTTTAAAAAATTTAAATAAAATTGCAGTTAACGGAATAGAACCTGATTTAACATTATTATATGATGTTTCGACGGAAATAGCACAATTAAGAGTCGGCTCTGAAAAAGACAGAATGGAATCAGCCGGAATGGAATTCCATAAAAAGGTCAGAAACGGTTATTTAGAACTTCAAAAAGAAAACCCAAAAAGAATTAAGTTAATAAATGCAAATAATTCTATAGAAACTGTTTTTGAAGACACAAAAAATATTATAATGAATTTAATACAAGAGAAGTAAGGAGAACACATGCCTGAAAAAAAATTAAGACGTTGGTATGATAATGACCCTATTTTAAAAGAAGCTTTGGAATTATTGAGCTTACAAACAGATGAAACAAAGACGGCAGCAGCCGATTATATTATTTCATTGCAAGAACAGGTAGCTCAAGATGTAATTGAAAGAATTTATGCAATAACAAAAGAGTTTACAGGCAGAGGCAATCGTTGGTACGATTCTGATCCGGTTATGATTAAAGCAATTGAACTTTTAAGAGAAGCACCTCCAAAAACACAAAGAGTTGCAGCTTTAAAGCTTTTGCTTGCTATTGAAAAAAACGATATGGATTCATTAGAAGCAGACGAACATGAATAATCAGTTAAAAGATATTCAAAATCAAGTTGATAAAAGAGGTATAGACATACAAAAAGTCGGAGTTAACGGTGTTGAAGTACCTCTTTTAATTGAGCGTAAAAATGCCGATAATCAGGTTGTATCGGCAAAAGCAAGGTTAAGTGTTACTCTGCCTCATAATTATCGCGGTACTCATATGTCAAGATTTATTGAGGTTTTAAGCGATTATTCAAGAAAAAATCTTTTGGGCGTTGATATTAAAGGGCTTTTATATGATGTAAAAAATAAACTTGAATCTGAGTGTGCTCACGTAAAATTTGAGTTTAAATATTTTATAAATAAAAAAGCACCTGTCAGTGAAATGGAATTTCCCGTAGGATATGATTGTTCTTTTCAAGGTGATTTAAACGGTGATGATTATAAATTTATATTGGGAGTAAAAGTTCCTATTACAACATTATGCCCTTGTTCAAAAGAAATTTCCAAATACTCCGCTCATAACCAAAGAACAATGGTTAAAGTTAAAGTAAGTTACAGAGAAAATGATATAATATGGATTGAAGACTTGATAGAAAAAGTAGAAAGCTGCGGTTCAAGTCAGGTTTATTCGATTTTAAAACGATGTGATGAAAAGTATGTTACCGAAACGGCATACGAAAACCCAAAATTTGTTGAAGATGTTTTAAGAGATATTATATGCCTTTTAAAAGAGGATGATAAAGTTACATTCTATGAAGTAGAAGTCGAAGCACAAGAAAGTATACACAACCATAATGCGTGGGCATGGCAAGCTGAAACAAAGTAAGATAACGGAGAAAAAACATGAAAGAACTATTTAACGATTATGTACAGTCATTAGAAACATATATAATGATACAAATAAAGATGGAAACTGCAAGATTAGCTCCCGAATTAACAGCAAAAGGCAGAGCTCCTATATCTTTGGCTATGGGTGCTCCTGTTGAAAAACCTCCTCAATTGGTTACGGATAAAATCAAAGAATATGCTTCAACAGACGGTATGCATACATACACCCTTGTAAAAGGTGAATCATATTTGCTTGAAGCAATTGCAAAGAATATGAAAAAACGTACGGGTGTTGATTTTGATGCAAAATCTGAAATATGTGCTTTAATCGGGTCAAAAGAAGGTATTGCAAACTTAATAAGAGCTTTGATTAACCCAAAAACCGATATGAAAGAAAGAGATATTGTTTTAATTCCCGACCCCGGGTATGCTTCATATAAAGAAATGGTAAAAGTTTCAGGCGGGTTAAGCTACGGTATTCCTTTAACTCCCGAAAATAACTATATGCCTGACTTAGAAGAAGCTATGAATAATCTTGAAAAAGACGGTTTTGATAAGAATAAAGTTAAAGCATTGATTATTAACTACCCGAATAACCCTTTGGGGGCAATTTGTACTAAAGAATATCTGCAAAAAGCGGTAGAATTTTGTAAAAAGCATCATATGCTTTTAATATCAGATGCTGCATATATTGATTTAACATTTGAAGGTGCACCTAAAGCACATAGTGTGTTTGAAATAGAAGGTGCAAAAGATGTTGCGGTTGAATTTTTCAGCTTCTCAAAACCATACTCTATGACAGGCTGGAGAATAGGCTGGGTTTGCGGTAATTCGGATGCTGTAGGTATATTGGGAAAACTTAAATCTACCATTGATACGGGTATATATAAACCCATTCAAAAGGCAGCTTCGGATATATTAAATTCTAAAGAGGGCAATGAATATATAGTTGAAGCAAACAAAAGATTTGAAAGAAAGCAAAAAGTAGTAACAGACGGTTTCAAAGACCTTGGCTGGCCAATGGATAAAATTAATCCGCCAAAAGCTACTTTTTATTTATGGCTTCCGATTCCGCCAAAATATAAAACTTCAAAAGAATTTACTGATGCTGTTTTAAAAACTTCAGGTGTTGTACTGGTTCCGGGTAACGGCTTCGGTAATAACGGCGAGGGTTGGTTTAGGATGTCTATTGTTGCTTCGGAAGATGAAATGCACGAAGTTATAAGAAGATTAAAAGAGGACGGTTTTTATTTTGAATAAAACTGTAATTGTAGATTATGAGGCGGGAAATATAAGAAGTGTTGCTAATATGCTGACGTTTCTGAATGTTCCTTTTGAAATAACTTCAGATAAAAATAAAATTCTTCAGGCTGATAGAATTATATTCCCGGGGCAAGGACATTTTGCTCAAGCTATGGAAAATCTTCAAAAAAAAGGGCTCATTGAAGTTATAAAAGAGTGCTGTAATAAAAATATTCCATTTTTAGGTATTTGTATAGGACTTCAAATATTATTTGAAAAAAGCGAAGAAGCTCCGAGTGTATCAGGCTTAGGTATTTTTAAAGGTGAAGTTAAACGTTTTAAGTCGGGTAAAATTCCTCAAGTCGGCTGGAATAAAGTTATTCCGGCTAAAAATTCCAATGTTAATGAAGATTACTTTTATTTTGTAAATTCTTATTATGTTGAACCTCAGGATGAAAATATTATAAGTTCATATTGTGATTATAACGGAAAATTCTGTTCTTCCGTTAGAAAAAACAATATTACGGCTGTTCAATTTCATCCGGAAAAAAGTTCTTTAGCGGGGCTGAAATTTTTTAAAAATTGGCTGGGGTATAACTATGGAAGATAAAATTTCTGTTGTAATAAATACATACAATTGTGAAAAAACATTTAAAGAGTGTCTTGAATCTGTTAAAGATTTTGATGAAATAGTCGTATGTGATATGTATTCGACGGATAAAACGCTTGAATTGGCAAGAGAGTACAATTGTAAAATAGTAATGCATGAAAAAATAGATTTTGTTGAACCGGCAAGGAATTTTGCTATATCTAATGCCTCAAATGAATGGGTTTTGGTTATAGACTCTGATGAAATGGCAAGTAAAGAATTGAAAGATTATTTGTATGAATTTATCAAAAATCCAAAAAATTATACGGCTATTGCAATGCCAAGAATAACTTACGGATGGGATGAACCGTTGGAGGTTTTATATCCTGATATAATTACAAGATTTTTTAAACGCGATCTTGTAATTTATCCTCCTAAAATTCATGCTGCCCCTTGTCTTAAAGAAGGCGAAATTTTGAAACTGTTGCCCAAAGAACGTAAACTTGCTATTATTCATATGCAAAACAGAACAGTTTCAGGATGGCTGAAAATAATTGATACTTATACCAATTATGAAATTGAAAAATTAAAAGAAAAAAATAAAGACATAAGTTTTGCATATCATACTTGGAAAAGTTTATGGATAATATTTGAAAAATTCTTTTTAAAAGGCGGATATAAGAACGGCATCAGAGGTTTTATTATTTGTGTTCTGATGTTTGGACTTTATAAATTTGTTGTAGGCTGCAAGTGGTGGGAATATAAATTAAAGGAAAATAAATAGTGTTTGATAAATTAAAATCAATGTTTAATAAAAAAGAAAATAAACCGCAAAAGTATTTGAGCTGTGAGTATATTCAGCATGGGTTTAATGTTGATTATGAAGACATAAAGATGTGTTGTTTTAATTGCCACGAAGGCGGAGGCAGACAAATTCTGATTGATAATTATAAAGGTGAAATGATTGATTGGAATAAGTTTTTCAAAGAAAAACGCAAAATGCGTGAAATGAATAAAAAAGGCATTACTTTAGACAGATGTAAAGGGTGTTTTTTCTTGAAAGAAAGAGAATGGGATGACGAAGATTATATAAATTATATGGTCTTTAATCATTGGACACAGTGCAACTGCAAGTGTAAGTACTGTTTTACAAATGAACAATCGGATTATTTTAATACAAGAAAAAATTATAATATGTATCCTGTTATAAAAAAGCTTGCGGATATGGGTAAAATCAGAGGCGGAGGCGAAATAGGTTTTGGGGGCGGAGAACCCGCTTTATTACCCGAATTTGAACCGATGGTTAATATGCTTTTAGATTGCGGATGCGACAATATCAGAGTACATTCTTCGGGAGTAAAGTATTCACAAGCAATAGAACGCGGGGTTAGTGAGGGAAAATTAACGGTTGTTGTTTCGGTGGACTCAGGGTGTCCTGAAACATATGAAAATATTAAGCGGGTAAATCATTTTAATAAAGTTTGGGAAAATCTTGCAAAATATGCACAAGCTCAAACAGAAAATAAATATAAAGTTAAAACAAAATATATTATTTATCCGGGGTTTAATGATAATAAAGAAGAAGTTGACAAGTTCTTTGATTATACGGTCAAAGCAGGAATTAAAAGTGTTGTTCTTGATGTTGAGGGTGGCTGGTATATAACTAATAAATTTAATATTCCCGATTATTTATATGAATTATTAGATTATGCCGATAATAAAACAAAAGAGCTTGATATGAAATTTGTAGAATTTTACGATAGAGCTAATGATATGCGTATTCATAAAGAAGAGTATCAAAAATTGAGAAATAATGCTGACAAATCTGTATAATCAATATAAACATTACTTTTCAGAACTTGTTATACTTGCTTTTCCTATTTTAATCGGGCATTTAGGATACACTTTAATTGGTGCGACCGATATTTTAGTTGTCGCAAAATACGGCATTGATGCATTGGCTGCTATCAGTATAGCTAATTCCATACTTTTTACGGTTTTCTTTTTCGGACTCGGAATTACTACTGCCATTTCAATAATATTGTCAAATATGCGTGGTGCTAAACTGGGTATAAAAAAATACTTGTTCTCAAGTTTGGTATTTTCTTTATTTTTAGCATTATTATTTACGTTTTTATGTTATATGACAAAATATTTTGTGCCGTATATGGGGTTTGAAGATAAATTAGTACCTTATATTCAGCAATATATATCTATTGTATCATTTTCTATATTCGGATTGTATTTATTTGACGGAATAAAACAGTTTTTGCAGGCGTATGAAATAGTTAAATTCCCTAATATTTTGCTTTTGATAACAGTCGTAATTAACTTAATATTTGATATTGTTTTTGTATTCGGGTTTGGTTTTATTCCGGCTATGGGGGTTAAAGGTGCGGCTATTGCTACGTTACTTGTCAGAATGTTAACAGGAATCGTAATGTTAATATATGTTTTCAGATTTATAAACTTTAAATCACCTTTAGATTTTAAGTATATGAAACAGCTTGTAAAGGTGGGTTCTCCTATAGGTGCTGCATTTTTATTGGAATTTCTGGCGTTTAATATTATAACAATACTTGTAGGCAGAGAAGCAGGAATATTAGCTGCAGTTCATAATATACTTGTAACTATATCTTCAGCTTCATTTATGGTGCCTTTAGCCGTATCAACGGCAGTTGCGGTTAAAGTATCGTACTTTTTCGGTGCGGAAAAACCTTGTGAAATAAAAAAATATTCATACGCAGGGTTAATAACAGGTGTCGGCTTTATGGCTTTTGCGGGTATAATTTTGGCACTTTTCCCTAAACAGTTAATAAGTTTATTTACAACAGACAGTGAAGTTATGAAAATAGCAGTACCGTTAGTTAGTATAGCAGCTATGTATCAGGTGTTTGACGGTTTTCAGGTTGTATCGGGAGGTATTCTGAAAGGGTTTAAAATGACAAAATTTGTTTCAGCTGCTGTTTTGACCGGATATTGGCTTGTCGGCATGCCGACAGCAATATTACTTGTTGGCAAATTCCATTTATCATTAAGAGGTTATTGGATTGCTCTTGCAATATCATTGTGCACTATGGGCTTTGTTCAAGCGGCTTGTGCAAGATATAAGTTTAACAAAATAAATAAATAATATACAATTTTGACTACGTAAGTTATAATAAAATTATTGTTTTATTAGTTTTTTGAACAGGTTATTATGGAAGAAAAATTGAAATATAAGAGAATTTTACTGAAACTTTCTGGGGAAGCACTTTTAGGTGATCAAGAATTTGGTATTGATCATCATCCTTTAGAGATGATTGCACAGGAAATAAAAACCGCTTATGATGCGGGAGCACAAGTAGCTGTAGTAGTCGGCGGAGGAAATATATTCAGAGGAGTAAAAAATTCCGCAAAATACGGTATGGACCAAGCTACGGGTGATTATATCGGAATGCTTGCAACCGTTATGAATGCAATAGCACTCCAAAGTGCACTCAGAAAAATAGATGTGCCTTGTCGAGTTCAAAGTGCAATAGATATGAATAAGATTGCAGAGCCATATATAAGATTTAAGGCTATAAGGCACTTGGAAAAATCAAGAGTTGTAATATTCGCTGCGGGTACGGGTAATCCTTTCTTTACGACAGATACGGCAGCTGCTTTAAGAGCTTCCGAACTTGGTGCACAAGCTATGTTAATGGCTAAAAACGGTGTAGACGGAGTATATTCGGATGACCCCAGAGTTAATCCGAATGCAAAAAAATATAATAATATTACATATGATGATATTATTATTAAAGGACTTAAAGTTATGGATACTGCATCATGTGCTTTATGTAAACAAAATTCTATACCCATTGTGGTATTTGATTTTGCGGCTAAGGGAAGCATTATTAAAATATTAAAAGGTGAAAATATAGGAACATACGTAGGAGGTTAAAATGACGGTTGAGCAAATGTATAATACGGGTACAGATAAAATGGAAAAGGCAATAAGCCAGATGAAAAAAGAATTTTCATCGATAAGAACAGGCAGAGCTAATCCCATGATTTTAGATAAAGTTATTGTTGAGTACTACGGTGCTCCGACTCCGTTAAGACAACTGTCACAAGTAAGTGTTCAGGATGGAACAACACTTGTAATTGCTCCATATGATAAAACAATTTTAAAGGAAGTTGAAAAAGCACTTATTAAAGCAGATTTAGGCATTACTCCAAACTCTGACGGTATCGTTATAAGACTTGTTTTTCCTCCTTTAACTCAAGATAAAAGAAAAGAAATTTGTAAAGATGTAAAAAAAGTTTGCGAAGATACCAAAGTTGCTATCCGTAACATAAGACGCGATATGACAGATGAACTTAAAAAACTTGAAAAATCAGAAAATCTTTCTGAAGACATGGTCAAAGATAATCAGGATAAAATTCAAAAATTAACGGATAAATATATAAAAATAGCAGATGAAAACTCTCAAGAAAAAGAAAAAGAGGTTCTGACGGTATAGTGGCTGTATTAGATACGCTTACAAAAAACAGAATAATTACGGGCTTTCTTATGGGAGCTATGGTATTTTCCTGCATTATATTCGGCGGAAAATGGCTTTTGCTTTTATTGTTTGTATTTGTTATATTTGCTACAAGAGAATACACAAATATATTAAGAAATAAGGGTTTTTTGCCGTTTTTTAAAGTTATATTTATAGTAGCGGTTTCAATGATTTTGGCAACGGCTTCAGGGTATAATAATTTGGTTCCGTTAATATTGCTTGCAGGAACTATAGGTTCATTTTTGGCAGTATTATTTAGAGGTCGGCAACCGTATATTGCAAATGTTGCAACCACAATATTAGGTTTTTTAATAGGCTGGATGCCTTGTCATATTTGTCTTATAAGACAATTAGGCCCTGAGGTTTCTTTATTTGGTATTACATTTAAACAGGGATTGTATTTTCTTTTATTTATATTCTTTGTAATAATGTTTACGGATATTGCAGCTTATTATTTCGGCGTAAAGTTTGGTAAACATAAGCTTTCTCCTGTTATAAGCCCTAAAAAAACAATAGAAGGCTCAGTTGCGGGAACGCTGTGTGCGGTTATTTCCGGTCTGATTTTAGGTAAACTAATGGGGATATCTCTTTTACATGCATTTAATTTATCTTTGATAATTACTGTAATGGCACAATTAGGAGATTTATCCGAGTCTTTGATTAAAAGAGATGCTGGTGTAAAAGATTCAGGCAATTCACTCCCCGGACATGGCGGGTTTTTAGATAGGGCAGACAGTTATTTATTTTCGGTTCCTGTCGCATATTATTATATTAAATACTTTATTCTCGCAGGTCTATCTATACCTATGATTACTGATTTTATAAAGAAAGTTTTATATGTTATCGGCTCTTAGAAAAAAACAGCTGAAAAATTTTTTAAAAACTTTAAATATTGCATCAAATAATTTAGAGATATTTGATGAAGCACTAACACATTCTTCGTATAATTTTGAAGAAAACAGAGAAAATGCTTCGGATTACGAACGTTTAGAGTTTTTGGGCGATTCCGTTTTAAGGCTTTCTATAAGTGAAATTCTTTTTGATAAATATAAAAATTATGATGAGGGGAAATTAACCAAGATAAGAAGTTATCTGGTAAGTGATCGTTTTTTACATAGTATTGCACTTGATTATAATTTGAATGAGATAATAAATATAGGCCCGCATGAAGAAAAGGACGGCGGAAGAAGTAAAGAGTCCATACTAGCCTGTGCGATGGAAGCTTTGTTCGGTGCAATCTATAAAACTTTGGGGTTTGAATTTGCCAAAGAATTTATTTGTAAAATATATGAATTAAAAAATATTAATACGGATGAAATACTCTATTCGTACAATTCAAAAGAAATATTACAGCAGTACACTCAAGGTAAAAATAAAGATTTACCCGAATATGAAATTATAAAAGAAACAGGAAAAGCTCATAAAAAAACCTATGAAATTGTCGTAAAATACAGAGGCGAGGAACTGGGCAGAGGTATTGCAACAACAAAAAAAGATGCGGAAAAAACAGCTGCTTTTGAAGCAATAAAGCGTTTAAATCTTTTACAAGGAGAGCAAAATGAGTAATATAATAATAGCTCCTTCAATTTTATCAAGTGACTTTGCAAATCTTGAAACGGAATTAAAAAAACTTGAACAAAACGGGGCGGATTGGGTTCATATAGATGTTATGGACGGGCATTTTGTACCGAATTTAACCATTGGAGCTCCGGTTGTTAAGGCTTTGAGAAAGGTTACAAAATTGCCTTTAGATGTTCATTTAATGATAGATAATCCGCAAAAATACATTAAAGATTTTGCATTGGCGGGGTCAGATTATATTACTTTCCATTATGAAGCTGTAAAAGATAATGTTGAAGAAGTTATTGAGCTTATAAAGTCTTATAATATTAAAGCAGGCATATCAATAAAGCCAAAAACAACCGTTAACGAAATTGCAAAATATATTGATAAAGTTGATATGGTTTTGGTAATGACGGTAGAACCGGGGTTTGGCGGTCAAAAATTTATGAATGATTGTGCCGAAAAAATAAGTCAAATAAAAAAAATCATACAAAAAAACTTAATTATAGAAGTAGACGGCGGTATAAACGAAGAAACCGCCAAATATTGTAAAGCACTCGGTGCAAATGCTCTTGTCGCCGGTCATTATGTATATTCAATGTCAGATATGAAAAAAGCAATTAATTCACTGAGGTAAATTATGAAAGTAACGTTTGGTCTGGTAGAACAACATATTCACGGTGCATTCGGGATTGATTTTATGAATGCAACCATTGAAGAAATGAAAACAGCCTCACAACTGTTGGCACAAAGCGGAGTGTGTGCATATTTTCCTACCGTTATGACCGATGATATAAATTTGATTAAAGACAGAATAGCTCTTATAAAAGAGGTACAAAAAAATCAACCTTCAAATACTGCACAAATTGCCGGTATACATTTGGAAGGTCCTTTTATAAACCCTGAAAAATCAGGTATTCATGATAAAAAATATATTCTGCCCTTAGACCTTGAACTTTATAAAAAAATAGATGATGAAATTATTAAAATAGTAACTCTTGCACCTGAACTTGATAAAACGGGTGAACTTATAAACTATTTGAAAGCAAAAAATATAAAATTATCTCTCGGACATTCGTTAGGCAGTGATTTGAAAAATATGTCGCAGGTAACTCATCTGTATAATGCAATGGGCTCATTTGTTACGAGAGGAAACTCGTCAGTGATAAGTGCACTTTGTGATGACGGAGTGTATGTTGAAATAATTGCAGATTCAATGCACGTATCAGATGATGTTTTGAAAATAACTTTTAAACAAAAAGATATAGAAAAAGTATTGTTAATAAGTGATGCACTGCCTTTAGCACACAGTGATAAAAAAGAGCATATATTTGCCGGACAAAAGATATACAATTGTGAAAATAAATTGGTTAATGCAGACGGAACTATTGCCGGGAGCTCCATGCTCTTATGTGATATTGTTAAAAATCTTGCGGATAAAGAGATTTTAACATTTGATAATGCCATAATTGCTTCATCAACAAATCAGCTTAAGTACCACCAATTAAACAGTAATATAATAGTTCATTGGAATAATGACAACACAATAAATAAAGTTGAATTTATTTAAAAAGTTGTTGAATCTGTTGATGTTTTAGCGTAGAAGCCGAACGGAACTTTTTTAAATGAATTAATTTCTTTTTTCAATTTATAGTTTTCTTTATTTAATTCATTAATTTTGTAACGCATTGTTTCATTTTCGGTTTTTACTCTGATTAATTCCATAACAACATCGTCCATACCGTCAAGTTTTTCATCAAGAATAGAAGTCATTTTATCGGTCATGGACTTTTCGATACCTTTTAAAGTTTCAACAAGCTTAACAATTGAAGCTCCCGAAATTGAGTTAGTCCCTTTAAATACTAAACTTTTAGTTGGAACCGGAGTAATATATTTCATTTTATTTTTAAGGGAAACATCTTTAAGCATATCCGCATCGTCTTTAGTAAAATAAGTAAGCCCTCTTTGGTTCTTTTTAAGTTTAATATCCGCGATTTTACAAAGTTCTTGAATTTGAGTATTATCAATACCAAGCATTTCCCTAATTTCTTTAGGTGAAAATTCTTTGTTCTCTATTTTTTCCGCTGTAGATATTCCCATGAAACAATCCCCTTTAGATTTAAAAACATGCCATCTTCTTTTTTAATTATATATGCTTTTAAAAAATTTGTCTAAGAAATAAATCTATCTTTACATAACTTTTCAATTCGTCTAAAATTTGTTAATATAAAGAGACTACGGAGTGTAAACTAATGAAATTTATAATAACATCAACCGGGTCGGGAGAAAGATTATGGCCTATAGCAAGAGAATTATACCCTAAGTCTTTGTTAAGTTTGAGGGGAAATAAAAGTTTATTACAAAATATATTTGAGCTGGCTCAAGGTGTTGTAAAGCCAAACAACATATTAACGATAACAAACATAAGGCAGTTTGATGATACATTATTTCAGTTAAAGAAATTATATTCAAAGCCGCTTGTAATAGCAGAGCCGATGAGTAAAAATTCAGCCCCCGCGATTAGTGCGGCATTAAACTTTTTAAAAGGCAAAAGAGATGAAGTTGTTGTAATACTGCCTGTTGATTTTCATATAGAAAATGCAAAAGCGTTTTCAACAGCAATTGAAAATGCGGCAGCACTTGCAAAACAAGGCTATATTGTATCATTAGGAGTAAAACCCTTGTATCCTGAAACAGGCTTTGGCTATGTTCATGTTAAAGAAAAACTCAAATACGGGTTTAAAGTGGATAAGTTTGTTGAAAAACCCGATATAAATGATGCGGCTAAGTATACAAAAGAAAATGATTATTATTGGAATTCAGGCATTTATGCGGGTAAAATTTCTACATTTCTTAATGCGATTGAAAAATACTCACCTGATGTATGTAAAGATTTTTCAAAAGACATGTTTGATGAAAATAATAAAATAAAATATGAATATTATGAAAATATACCGTCAGTTTCAATAGATTATGCAGTTATTGAAAAAATTGATAACTTAGCATTTGTAGAATTAAATACAAAATGGCAGGATTACGGTTCTTGGGCTGCATTATATAATACAAGTGAAAAAGATTCAAAAGGGAATGTAATTCAAGGAAATGTAATTGCAGACAGAGTAAAAAATTCGTTTATATATTCTTCAAAAGAGCTTGTAGCACTATCTGATATAAAAGATACAGTGGTTGTTGAAACAGAAGATGCGGTATTGGTTTGTGATAAATCAAGGGTCAGTGAAATCGGAAAAATTTATAAAAAACTAAAAAATCAAAATGATAATACCGCAATGATAAGAAAGACAGTATATCGCCCTTGGGGCTTTTATACGTGTTTAAACGGTTCTGACGGTTGGCTTACAAAGATTATAACCGTATCTGCGGGGCATAAATTGTCACTTCAATCACATAATCACCGTTCTGAACATTGGGTAGTTTTAGAAGGTAATGCTACAGTTATTTTAGAGGATGAAAAACATACTTTAAATAAGGGGCAAAGTATTGACATACCTGTAGGAGCAAAACATTCGCTTCAAAATCATACAAAATTGCCTTTAAAAATTTTAGAAGTACAAAGAGGCGATATTATAAGCGAAGATGACATAATACGTTATGAAGATATGTACGGCAGAGTAAAATAAAAAAATTAATGGTATAATTTTATTGAATTATATAAGGAATAATATATGAATAAAAATCAATCAATGGGTATATGGCTGGTAGTAGTTATATTGGTGCTTGCATTGGCATCTATGATGTTTGCGGGGCCTACAACATCTACAAAAGAACTTACATATACGGAGTTTTTAACAAAGGTTAAAAATGCAGAAATAAAAGAAGTAGTTATTTCAAATGATATATTGACGGCAAAACCCGTAAATGATGGGGTTACTTCAAATATACAAGGAAAAGAAACCGTTACTGCGTCATTAAGATATAAAGTAACAATTCCTCAAAATGATAATTCTTTATATAAAGTTTTAGAAGATAATAATGTCGGCGTAGAAATAAAAAAAGTCAATGATTCATCAATGATGGGCTTAATGGGTACGGCTTTGCCTATATTGTTAATAATCGCATTTTTTATTATACTTGCAAAAATTATTCAGACAGGCGGTTCTCAGGCATTATCTTTCGGGAAAAGTAAAGCAAAAATGATGCTTGACAGTAAAGTTAAAGTTACATTCAAAGATGTAGCGGGTATTGACGAAGAACGTCAGGAATTGGAAGAAATAGTAGACTTTTTGAAAAACGGGGAAAAATATTTAAAACTCGGTGCAAAAATTCCAAAAGGAGTTCTTTTGGTCGGTGCTCCCGGTACCGGTAAAACACTTATGGCAAAAGCTGTAGCGGGAGAAGCCGGTGTTCCCTTTTTCTCAATAAGCGGTTCTGATTTTGTTGAAATGTTCGTAGGTGTAGGTGCATCAAGAGTTCGTGATTTGTTTGAACAGGCAAAAAAGCATCAGCCTTGTATTGTATTTATAGATGAAATTGATGCTGTAGGGCGTCAAAGAGGAGCAGGGCTCGGCGGCGGGCATGATGAAAGAGAGCAGACTCTTAACCAATTACTTGTTGAAATGGATGGTTTTGACGGTAATACAAATATTATAATTCTTGCCGCAACAAACAGACCTGATATTTTAGATAATGCACTTCTTCGTCCCGGTCGTTTTGACAGACAAATTATGGTAAGCTTGCCTGATGTTAAAGGCAGAGAGCAGATTTTGAATGTTCACGCAAAAGGTAAACCTTTAGATAAAGATGTTGATTTAAAAGTACTTGCAAAACGCACCCCGGGTTTTACGGGTGCCGATTTGCAAAGTCTTTTGAATGAGTCTGCACTTTTAGCTGCAAGAAGAAATAAAACAGTTATTAATATGTCTGAAATTGATGATGCTATTGATAGAGTTATAGCCGGTATTGAAAAGAAAAGCAAAGTTATGACTGATGAAGATAAAGAAATTACATCTTACCATGAAGTAGGTCATGCTTTGTTAGCAAAGCTTTTAAAGGACTGTGATGAACTTCATAAAGTTACAATTATTCCGCGAGGTTATGCATTGGGTATAACTTGGACAAAGCCCGAAGATAATAAAGTACACGTAAGCAAATCAAAATTGTTAGACCAAATAACAATGACATTAGGCGGCAGAGTCGCGGAGGAAATTGTTTACGGAGAAGATAAAATATCAACGGGAGCTTCAAGTGACTTACAAAAAGTTACGGAAGTAGCAAAGAAAATGGTTTCTCAATGGGGAATGTCCGAGAAAATGGGTGCTATGACATACGGAAAATCTCAAGAACATGTATTTATGGGACGAGATTTCGGTACAACAAGAGATTTCTCGGAAGAATTTGCTGCTGACCTTGACAGAGAAGTTAAGAGGATTATTGATTCAAGATATGAAGTAGCAAAAAATATATTAAGTGAAAACAGAGATTTGCTTGATGCAATAGCAAAAGAGCTACTTGAACGAGAGACTCTTGATGATGATGAAGTTACGGAAATTATTACAAAAATTAAGGGTGAAGAATTTCTTGAAAAAGTTTAAGTTGGAGGATACAAATGGCTTCTTTGGTTAATTCATTGAGAAATATTACAAGTGATAACTGGTGGGCGGTTAAGCTTATAGTATTTGCATACGTACCATTTTTTATATTGATTAATAATGATATTATTTTTCAAAATAATCCAAATAATTTTATAATTCTCAGTGTATTTCTTGTTTTATATTTAGGCTCAGGTTCATTATTTATGAACAGAAACATAAATAATAAGTCGCCGATAATGCCGAATTTTCAAAGTTTGCCCGAGATAATATATCGCGGAATAATGTCAGTAATTTTTGCTTTACCGGCATATATATTAATGTTTGTAGCATTAAGTTTTATAAAAACAAATATTCATGCGGAACCGTTTGTAATTGGAACCATAAATACAATAGTTGTTCTGATTTTTATTCCGTTTATGGTTGTGCCGTTAGTTTTATTCTCGGTTAAGAGCAGAATAAAAGATGCTTTTAATTTAAAAAATATATTTGAAAGTTCGGGAAATTTTATAGTTCAATTTTTATCATATTTAATACAATATATATTTAGTATATTTTTAATGACATTTTTAATATACAAAGTAATAACAGAGATGCTTGGGTACGGATTAGTATTAGAGATATTGGTTTCAATATCGGCAGCAGTAACAATTTTTTCATTCTTTTCATATTGTTCAGACTTATACGGTGATGTAATTGTAGAAATAAAAGAAGAAAAAAAGAAGAAAAGACTATAGATTTCTCAGTTTTTTAATTTGGTCACGAATTTCGGCAGCCCTTTCAAAATCAAGAATAGAGGCTGCTTTTTTCATATCTTTTTCGAGTTTATCGAGCAGTTTAGGCAAATCTTCTTTAGAAATATTATTATCAACCATTTCTTCGGCAACAATGTCTTCAATTGTTCTGTAGCTGGCAACAAGTTGCAGAAGATTGTTTTCAATCGGTTTTTTGATGGTTTTAGGTGTAATATTATGGACTTTGTTGTATTCAAGCTGAATTTCTCTGCGTCGTTGAGTTTCTTTAATGGCTTTATCCATGCTGTCGGTAATTTTATCAGCGTACATAATAACCTTAGAACAAACGTTTCTTGCGGCTCTGCCTATAGTCTGAATTAAACTTGTTTCTGAGCGAAGAAAACCTTCTTTATCTGCGTCCATAATGGCAACGAGTGATACTTCGGGGATATCTAAGCCTTCTCTTAAAAGGTTAACACCTATTAAGCAATCGAACGTACCCAGTCTTAAATCTCTCAGAATTTCAACACGTTCAAGCGAAGTTATTTCACTGTGGAGATATCGAACTTTTATACCCAAGCCGTTTAAATAATCGCAAAGATCCTCTGCCATTTTTTTAGTAAGAGTGGTTACTAAAATTCTTTCATTTTTATCGGCGGTTGCTTTAATTTCAGCGATTAAATCATCAACTTGATTAGTTGTAGGTCTTACAAATATTTCAGGGTCAACAAGGCCTGTCGGTCGGATAATCTGTTCCACGAGATTAGAAGATACGGATTTTTCAAAATCGGAAGGTGTTGCGGATACAAATATTTTTTGTCCGATTTTAGCCCAAAACTCGTCAAATTTTAAAGGCCGATTATCTTTTGCACTCGGGAGCCTGAACCCGTAATCAACGAGTACATTTTTTCTTGCCTGATCGCCGTTGTACATTGCTTTTAATTGAGGGATTGATACGTGAGATTCATCAATAACCACTAAAAAATCATCGTTAAAGTAGTCTAAAAGAGTTGCGGGTGCACTTCCCTCGGGTCTTCGTTCTATTATTCTCGAATAATTTTCTATACCGCTGCAGTATCCCATTTCTTTTATCATTTCAATATCATAGTTAGTACGCTGATATATTCTTTGTGCTTCAATAAGTTTATTTTCAAATTCAAATTTTTTAACTTGAGAAGCCAATTCTTGTTTAATTAAATGTATGGTTTCTTCTTTGTCATCTTCACCGGAAAGGTAGTGAACAGCGGGGAATATAACTGTCGAGTCGCAAATTTCTGCTATTTCTCCCGAAACAGGATTAATTCTGGTTATTTTTTCAACTTCATCACCGAAAAGGCTTATTCTTGTAACCATTTTTTCATAAGCGGGCATGATTTCGATAATATCACCACGCGGGCGGAAAGTAGAACGTGTTAATTCAAGGTCATTACGGGAATATTGAATTTTAACCAGCTCTCGTAAAAAGGCGTTTCGGTCGATTTGGTCGCCGACTTCTATTTTTAATGCGTTAGAAAGATATTGTTCCGGAAGTCCTAAGCCGTAAATACAACTGACGGAAGCAACAACAATAACATCATCACGCTCATACAAGCTTCTTGTTGTATTGTGTCTTAATCTGTCGATTTCATCATTAATAGTTGCTGATTTCTCAATATATGTATCGCTTCTCGGAATATAAGCTTCAGGTTGGTAATAATCATAGTAACTTATAAAATATTCAACGGCATTATTAGGAAAAAGCTCTTTAAATTCGTTGTAAAGCTGAGCGGCAAGGGTTTTATTATGAGCTATAACAAGGGTCTGTTTTTGAATATTTTCAATTACATTTGCGATAGTAAAAGTTTTCCCCGAACCTGTTATCCCAAGCAGAGTTTGGGCATCATAACCCTTTTTGAGCCCTTCTGTGAGCTCTTGTATTGCTTTTGGCTGGTCGCCTGACGGCTTGTATTTTGAACAAATTTCAAATTTTTTTCCCATATCAATATTTTATATTAAAATTTAATATTTTGTACATAAATATCTGACCCGCCAATAAATACGTGTCGGATGATTTTATATTTTTAAGCCGGATATTTTTTTTGTCTATTTATCCATGCTGGTAAGGCAAAAATGTGCTCCGCAACCTGTACCCATTGCACCAATAAAAGTTTCGTCAATGAAGAGGTTATCATCGACTAAATCGTTATAAAGTTGATTTACGTCAGACCCTGACAGGGATGGGGTAGTGGCATTAGAAGATGCAGCAGTGTCTAGATTATCACTGTTGCCGCCAAAAAAGTTAGCAAAAAAGTTTTTCATTTTTATTATCTCCTTATTAGTTAATTTTTTTTATCCAACAAGGAGATAAACTATTTATTTAATTCTCCTTGTTATTTGTCAAATCGAGTAAGACACGTCTGTCTATTATTAATACCGCATGCAATAAACGTCCCGTCAATGAAGAGGTTATCATCGACTAAATCGTTATAAAGTTGATTTACGTCAGACCCTGACGGGGGGGGGGTAATGGCATTAGAAGATGCAGCAGTGTCTAGATTATCACTGTTGCCGCCAAAAAAGTTAGCAAAAAAGTTTTTCATTTTT
>CANRMD010000006.1 GCA_947631645.1 Candidatus Gastranaerophilales bacterium | reverse complement strand
TAGGTTTTTATTTGAATATTTTCTTCTTCTAATGCTTTTAATACACCCTCATAACATAAGCCCCTGACGGAACCGCCCGTAAATATAACATTATATTTCATCCTTGATATTCCCTTCTTCCTGTTGATTATCTTCTCTTTTTTTATTCGGAAAACATAAAAATATAATTAAAAATATTACACTCTCAATTAAACCGATATATAGCGGTTTATAAATACTAATAATAAATGCCGGCAAGGAAATTAAAACATATATATAAAATCCGATATATTGTATTACACAATAAAAACTATTTTTAGTCGTTTTACTGTTTTGAAAGCGATTATAAAGTTTATAGTCTATGATTAAAAATATGCCAAAAGATATTAAACAACAAAGAAGTAATAAGCCTAATACAATAAAGCCATTTAAAAACTCATAGAAAATGCCCAAATTACCGGACAGAAGTGCAATTCCACCCCATAGCAACAAGGCTACAGACAGTAAAATATAAATGTATCCTATAATACTGCCATACTGAAATGTTCTAGTCTTTTCCAAATTAAACACAGAATAAATCTCCTGTTGATTTTATATTATTAGTTTATCATTCAACTATTAACTATTCAATATAGTTTAAATTAAACTTTTACATTTCTTTATAATAGTTAACTATTCAACTTTTTAATTTAATACTTATTTTTTTAAATAAATTTAGTGGTTTTACAAGCAATAATAAAAGAATAAAAAATCTGATAGCCTATATTTGTTTCGTCTTATTGCTTAATGAAGCGATATCAAGCGAAGCTCTCTTTAGCGGAGCGCAAGCTGAATTTAGCAATACAGAAACAAATATCGAGCAGAAGATTTTTTATGTTTAATTATTAAAAATATTTCTTTTAATTTAAGGCTTTATCTTTTGCACATTAGCCGAGTCACCCGAAATAAATTAAACGCCTATAAAAGTCCTTGTTTTTTCTATTTTCAATTTATTCAACAGTTTTTTCAGAACAAATAAGGTTAAAAAGCTTACTGCTAAAACAAATAAATATCTAACAGATGCAAGAGCAGAGGAGGATACAAATTGCCCTATACTGCTGACAGGCAATACTTTTGGCATATTAAAAAGCTTATTAAATGCAAATACATAGTACCAATGGATAAAAAACAGCCCGAAGCTGTATTTTGCGGTTACATCAAGCCAATTATTTATTTTTTCATGTGATTTTATAAGTTCATCATAATGTTTTAAGTATCCTAAAACAAGGACTGTTAAGAAAATTTTAGATATTGTTCCGTTTAAATATATATTGTTATGGTTTAAATAAACATCAAGCCCCGCCGTTAATATCATTAAAACAAATATTAATAAGCGTTTATTGTAAAAAATATCTATTTTATCTTTGTTTTTTGATAAATACATACCAAAAACGTACATAGATGTAAAATGAATAAAACCGTTAAGCACGTAACCCAAATAAGCCAAATATTTATGATAATAGTCCATATTCATAACCCACTCAGGTTCTATGTCAGACCTTGGAATGACAAATGTAATCAAAAATAATACGGGCAAAAGTTTATATAAAATATTCTTTTTTTCCAAATAAAGAAGTAAAAAACTTATAATAAAAAATATAATAATCATTGGTATAAACCAAACGGGAACATTGTGAACTCGGCCTGTAGTGAGAAAAACTCCTATTTGTAAAATAGGATTTAAACCCTCAAAGGGATTAAGATAGATTTTTGGTATCCAAAAACATAATATTATCCCAGGAATTGCAGTTAAAATATAAGGAATAATTACATTTGTCCACTTTTTTTGCATATAGTTTTTATATTCAAATTTATAAGATAAATGCTGAAACAAAAACCCTGATATAAAAATAAACAGAGCGGTACCGCCCGCCCAAATTTCATAAGAAATATTATTTACCCAGCTGCCTTTAGCACCTATTTGCAAGGTATGCCCCGCAAGAATTAAAAGAATTGCAAGTCCTCTAAAGACATTGATATAATTTAATATTTCTTTTTTCGGTTTATCATTCATTTTCTTTATTTTGCTTGTATGTATTCATAAAACCCGTATCAAAATTACCGCTTATAAATACTTCATCTTCAATAAGTTCCTGATAAAAAGGGAGTGTGGTTTTAACTCCCGTAATAACATATTCTTTAAGAGCACGGTACATTCTGCGTCTTGCTTCTTCACGTGTAGGAGCCCAGCACATAACTTTACTTATTAAAGAATCATAATAAGGCGGAATTTTATAGCCTGAATATACGTGAGAATCAACTCTGACTCCAAAACCGCCAGGAGTTATATAACCGTTGATTTCACCCGGTGCGGGAAGGAAGTTTCTTTCGGGATCTTCTGCGTTAATTCTGCATTCTATCGCATGCCCGTATAATTTAATATCCTCTTGCTTAAAGGAAAGCGGGTTTCCTGCTGCTATATTAATCTGTTCTCTAACTATATCAACGTTAGAAATCATTTCGGAAATACCGTGTTCAACCTGAAGTCTTGTATTCATTTCCATAAAGTAGAAATTTTTATCTTTATCAAGCAGAAATTCAATAGTACCGACACCTTCATAATTAGCAGCTTTAGCGGCACGAACTGCAGCATCGCCTAATTTTTTTCTTATTTCTTCACTTACTGCGGGTGATGGTGCTTCTTCCACAAGTTTTTGGTGTCTTCTTTGGATTGAGCAATCTCTTTCTCCCAAGTGGACAACATTTCCGAATTTATCTGCTATAATTTGAACCTCAATGTGTCTAGGGTTTACAAGATATTTTTCCATATAAACATCAGGGTTGCCGAAGAACTTTTCAGCTTCCTGACGGCAAAGGGTAATATTTTGTTCAAGCTCTGCATCGTTATTGGCAACTCTCATACCTTTACCGCCGCCGCCTGCCGTTGCTTTAACAATAACAGGGTATCCGAATTTTTTAGCTTGAGTTTTTGCTTCTTCTATATCAGTTATGATACCTGTTCCGGGTGTGATTGGTACATTTTTTGAAGCCATTGTTTTTCTTGCAGTAGCTTTATCACCCATCAACTGCATAGATTCGGGCGACGGACCTATAAATTTAATATTATGCTCAGCACAAATTTCCGCAAAATCTGCACGCTCTGACATAAATCCGTATCCGGGATGGATTGCATCTGCACCCGATACTAATGCGGCTGATATTATCGCGGGTATATTTAAATAGCTCTTTGAACTCTCATTAGGTCCTATACAATAAGCTTCCGTAGCCAAACTAACGTGCAAAGAATTTGCATCAGCTTGAGAATAAACAGCAACCGTCGGTATCCCTATTTCTCTGCAAGCTCTTATTATCCTTACTGCTACCTCGCCTCTGTTTGCTATTAATACTTTTTTAAACATATTCCGTTACCATTAATCTTTTTCTATATACATCATTACTTGACCGTATTCAACGGGTTTTCCGTCTTCTATACAAATCTCGGCTACTTTGCCAGAAAATTCCGCGGTAATTTTATTCATTAATTTTATTGTTTCAATAATACAAATTACCTGACCTTCTTTTACTCTATCTCCTACTTTTACAAAAGCTTCTTCAGTCGGAGACGGTTTTGAATAAAATAAACCTATCATATTCGAAACTATCGGAACAAGATTTGTCTTTTCTTCAATCGGTTTTGTTTCTTCAACAGCTTCTGCAACAGGTTCTATAACTTCTTCCTTTTGAGTTTCTTTATTCTTTATAACAGGTTTATATCCGCTGCTTTTTATTACCAAAGATTTATTTTTATCTTCTAATGTAACTTCGGTAAGTTCATTATCTTGCATTATATTTATTAATTTTTCAATATAATCGGTTTCAAATTCTTTCATACAATCCCTTTATAAATTAAGACTCTAATTATTTTAGCTTTGAAAAACAACCAAGTCAAGAAATTACACATTTTGAGTAAACTCCACTTGATATATAATTTAAACAATGATATTCTAATAACATAAGAAAGAAGAATAAAAATGCTTCCGATAGTAAATCAAGAACAATCAACTTTATGTTTTGCCGAGATATTTCAAGATGTACATTCTTGGCGAAAGAAAATGATACACTATATAAAAGAAGAAAACCCTGAAATCAATTCAGCCATAATAGAAGCTGCTCAAAATACCGATTTAGACCCAAAAGCAGTTGCTCTGGGGGCTTATATGACTTATATTCTGCTTGAAACAGCAATGAAAGAAGAAGCAGGACAACAAGTTTTCACAATCGAAGAATAACTATCTCATCATACCGTTTTTAACGATATATATAAATTCATCAACAAGTTTTTCATTCCATTTTTTGCCCGAATCTTCTTTAATATTTTTCAAGGCTTCATCAAGGGTATAAGCGTTTCTGTATGGTCTATCCTGTGTCATTGCATAAAAGGCATCAACAAGCAAAACTATTTGCGACATTATAGGAATTTCTACTCCCGCTTTTTGATTAGGATATCCTTTTCCGTCCCAGTTTTCGTGATGTGCTTCTATTATAGGTATAATGTCTTGAATATCTGTTATTGGTTGAAGAATTTCTCTTGCAGCTATAATAGGATGCTGCCTCATTATTTCTTTTTCGTGGTCATTTAAAGGACCTTTTTTATTATATATTTCCTCGGGTATCATTACATTTCCGATATCATACAACAATATTGCCAATTTTAACTTGTCTATATCTTCTTTAGACATTTCAAGTCTTTGAGCAAGCATAACGGCTAAAAATAATTTTGATTTTGTTGTACCAGTTTTATATGCCTGATTATATGTTTGGGAAATCATATCAACTATTGAATATAAAATATCTTTTGATGATTGTTCTTCTACTTTAATATGATGAAGTTTACCTATTATTTCTTTAGCAATTTTTTCATCAACGGGAATTCTTTTCTGATTTAAAATATCAGTAAAAGCTTCGACTGCAAGCTTTTGCCAGTTAACACTTTCATGACCTACTGCAAGTTGAACTTGATTACGCCCGTTTAATTTAGCTTTATACATAGCTTGGTCTGCAAGTTCAGTCAATTCATCAATTCTATCCGAATGTTCCAAAAAGGTAGCAACACCTATACTTGCCGTTATAGTTCCTATTGTATCAAGAACTTGGCTTTCAATTGATTTTCTAATTCTTTCAGCTGCAATATATGCTCCGTTTGAATCAACACCCGGCAAAAGCAGATTAAATTCTTCACCGCCTATTCTTGCGGGTATATCAATCGAACGGGCTTCTTTTTTCAATATATTTGAGATTGTTTTTATCGCCAAATCACCAAATTGGTGTCCGTATGTATCATTAATTCTTTTTAAATAATCTAAGTCCATAGAAATTAATGAGAACGGCTGTTTTAATCTTAATGCTCTTTCCGCTTCTTTTACAATATTTTCTTCAAAATATCTGCGGTTATATATTCCCGTCAGCGGGTCTGTTATTGCCTGATTTTTTACCTCTTCAAATAACCCAGCTACAGTTATTGCCAGTTCTATTTGGTTTGCAAATAATGATAAAAAGTTTAATTCCGTATCACTTGTAATTTCTCTGGTTGATGTTATAACAACACAGCCGTAGTTAGTTTTATCTCTTTTTAAAGGTACAAAAATCGCACTTTTTGTAATCATTTGAGAGACAAAGTCTTTCAGCTGCTCATCATTCAAAGCGGGGAAAAACATATTTAAAACACCTTTCATATCAGGTGTAGAACATATTTGCCCTTCATGAAGTGATTTTTCGATTATTGAATTTGTTACATAAGGTATCTTATATGTTTGAGCCGTTTCATTAATTATAGAAAAAATACTGTTGACTAATTTATCTTCCGAAGATGACATAATTGAAAAATATTCACTGCCGTTTTCTTCTTGATTTAGTTTTAAAATAGCTGTGTAAACATAACTCATATCGTCATGTAAGATGCTTACAATTTTATCAAGCAGACTGGATAAAGGCTGAGAAGAATTCATCATATCCCAAACACTGTTTAGTGTTAAAATTGTTTGATTAGCTTGTTCTAATTCTTTAGTACGGACTGCAATTTCTTCTTCCAAAGCAATATTTCTCGCATATACATCAGCAAAATCTCGGCCCGAAGTATAAACAGCCCCATCAATTCTGTTGATTTGCCCCAGCAAATCTTTTATTCCCGAAAATATACCCACGCTTTTTTTCCGTACAATTAAGTTATTGTGTATTACTTATTATATACCCAATTTTTATTATTGTATAATTTTTTTTACAATATTTATTATTTCTTCAGATTTTATTTCCTGATTGCAACCGTTAACGTTAGTTTTTAAACGGCAATGTTTTTTCATACAAGGTGAACAAGATACTTTTGATGAAATTGAATAATAATTTTTTCCCAAAGGTGCGGTTCTGTTTGCAGATGTTGCAAAGAAAAGGGTAATAATATTTTTAGCTCCGCTTGCCCAAGCAACATGGGCACTCCCTGAATCAGGGCTTATTATAATGTCAGAATTTCTAAATACATACACTAAATCACTTAGCGAAGTTTTCCCCGTTAAATCAATAATATTTGAGTTTTCTGTTTGAGCTGTTATTTTTTCAGTTAATTTTTTTTCTTTTTCGGATGCGGTAATTATTATATTACATTTATCCTGAAATTCTTTTATAACTTCCGCCCACCCCGTTACAGTCCAATGCTTATTATCCCAAGTTGTAGCGGGTGATATTATTATTGTTTTTTTATTTTTATCTAAATTACTAAACAATTCAACAATTTCTTTTGAATATTCAGCTTCAAAATCAGGTATTACAAAATGAGGCTCTAAATCTTTACAGTTAAGATATTTTGCAATTTCAAGAGTCCTATTTACAACATGATAATTAATATCAAATTGTTCTTTATCAGTCTTTATAATTTCATTAGCAAAAATCCCTGAAAACTCTCTGCCTTTATCTAAAGATATTTTTCTTTTACACCCCGAAAAACCCATTAAAATAGCACTCTTTAGCAATTGTTGAGTGTCAATTACAATATCATATTTCTCTTTTTTAATTTGTTTTATAGTTGAAATATAATTATTAAATCTATTTTCACGTTTTATTACAAAAACTTTATTAATCAAAGGATTATTAATAATAAATTTAGACGCTTTATCTTCAACAATCCAATCAATTAAAGTATTTGGATATTGCTTTTTTAATGCATAAGCTAAAGGCAGAGTATGAATTGTATCACCCAATGCACTTAATCTTATAATAAGAATTTTTCTGATTTCTTTCTCGTCCAATTTACAATCCTTTTTAACCAGTATACCATTATTTAAATGAATTTTATTTAAAAAAAATACAATAAAAGTTTACATTTGAAATATCATTTTAAACTTTTTAGAGGAATGAATTTATAAAAAAATTGATTATTATAAATTTGTCAGGAAATAATGGTCGTATTACAGTTAGGACAATTATCTTATGAAAAGAACAAAAGAAGAAGAAATAAAAGAATCTATAAGAATGTGCAAATTAAGACTGAATACAATCAAACCGCACTTATCGGATGATAAACCGGTTTTAAATGAATCTTTTAATAAGCTGTTAATCGAAAAAGCCATATTAAGAGATAAATTAATGCACAAAGAACCCTCTTTCCTATCAAAGTTAATAAAAAAAGTTAAATCAAATCATAAAGAGCTTATTTGCGATTATTTTAATTAAAATAATCTTAAAAAATGTTAGAGAAAGAAAGATAGAAATCGTTAATTACATCAAAAACAGAGGGTAAAATAACGATTAAAATTGCAGACCCCAAACAAGGTTTAAATAAGAAACTCATCTGAAATACGTTAACTTGAGGAGCGGTTTTAGAAATAATACCGAGAATAATATCCTGACCTAATGTTGCCAATAATACGGGTGATGCTATTTGTAAACCTATATAAAGAACATTAGACGTAATTTTTACCAAATAAGGCATATTAACTATTTCATCAAGCGGAACTAATGCCGAATATATCGGAAAAATTTCAAAACTTCTTATAAAAGCATTGAATGTCCAATAAGCACCGCCTATTTCAAGAAAAATAATCAATCCTAATAAGCTGAATAATCTTCCCATTATGGAAACTTGAGAAGATGTTGAAGGATCCATAATTGTAGCGGATGATACACCTTGCTGCATATTTATCATATCGCCTCCGCTTTCAATAGCGGAGATAATACAATTAACAATAAAGCCGATTAAAGCACCACACAAATAATTTAATAATATAACAATAGGTAATGAAACATTTGCCGGCATCGGCCCGGGCTTCATTATCATGGTTAACATTACCGAAAATAAAAGACAAAAGCCTACTTTTGCAATCATCGGAACTTCCGTTCTGTTTAAAAACGGTGTAGCCCTCATCAAACCCGCAGTTCTGGCAAATATAGGAACTCCTGCTGCAATCATATTATTGATTTCAGGAAAAACTTTCGGAAATTCATTTAAAATAACATCAATCATTATCTTCTGTTTTCCATTATTCGTTTTCTTTCGGCAAGATTTGGAGTAGGAATATCTCTTGCTCCGTTCCTCATAAAGTTAAATCTCTCGGAATCATTAACCCCGTTTGGCCTTGTTGCTGTACTTAATATTCTGTTCATTGGGGTCATGTCTTTTCTTACTTCCGTTTTCATTTCATCAATAAACGGTTTTGTATAATTATAATAATCAGGCGGAAGTACAAAATCATCCGATTTAGGAACAACATCAAATGCTAAAACCACACCCTCATTGATATAATTGGTTAATAATTTAATATACCCCGTTCCGAGAATAATTATAACCAAAAATACGGCAAAAATTTTAGGAGCGGCAGCTATCGTCTGCTCTTGCACCTGAGTAACTGCCTGTAATATACCGACAACAAGACCGATAGCTGCCGCCGTTAATACACAAGGCATTGCTATCATCAACATTACCATAAGTCCTTTTGCAAGATATTCTATTAATAAATCCATAATTAATCCTTAGTTAAAACTTCCGACTAAACCGTTTACAATTAAACCCCAGCCGTCAACGGCAATAAATATCAGCAGTTTAAACGGTAAAGAAATAATGGTCGGCGACAGCATGAACATACCTAAAGCCAATAGTACATTCGCTATTACCAAGTCCAAAACAATAAACGGTACAAATATTATAAAACTTATTTCAAACGCTGTTTTCAATTCGCTTAAAATATAAGCGGGAGCTACTTCCCATATTGTTAATTCTTCAATATTTTTAGGAGCTTCTTTTCTTGATAACTGAACGAAAAATGCCAAATCTTTTTCTCTTGTTTGCTTTAACATAAATTCTTTTAAAGGTTTTGAACCCTCAGAAAGGGCAAGTACAATAGAACCGTCTTTTTGATACGGTTTTGAACCTATTTCATACATTTGTTGAAAAACGGGTCCCATTGTATAAAATGTTAATATAATTGATAATCCGACCAATACTATAGCAGGAGGTATTTGCTGTGCTCCTAAAGCTTGTTTTAAAAACCCGAACACTATTGCATAACGCATAAAACTTGTCATACATACAAACATAAAAGGCAACAGCGAAAATATCGCCATTACAACCAATAATTGTAATATAGGGCTTAAATCTTTTAAAACTGCATCCATATCCACCTCTGTTTATTCTTAATTATTCTCATTTAACTTTGCCAGCAGCGTTGTATTTGAACTATCTGCCGCAATTAAAAACTTTTCGCTGCCTGCTTTTAAAACATACACTGTTTTACTTGCACTTAATCTGAGAGCATTTTCTATTTTCAGATAATTTTTGTCACCTTGAGCAGCTCCGGTATACATTGTTTTTTTATATATATAAACCGCAATGACAATAAAACCTATCATTGCAAGAGTGTATGTGGCAAAATGTATTATATAACTGTTCATTATATTCCTCTATATACTTTCGTCTTCTATTTCAAAATCACTGTAATCAAAGTTTTTATCGGTTTCTTTATTTTTTTGCATTTCATTTGTCGAAACCGCTTCGATGTTTTCCGCTTTAGTTTCAGCAGAAACGGAAGTTACTTCCTTCTTAGGTTCTGATTCTTTTACTTTAGCGATGTTATCAATTCTGACTCCGTATCTGTCATTCAATATAACAAGCTCACCCGTTGCAACAACTTGGTTTTCGACTCTTAACTTAATTTTATTTTCATAAACGGAACCGACATCAATTACAAGCCCCTCAGAGATTTGTTTTAATTCTCCTAAAGTTAATTTAACATTATCAAATTCCGCAACGATGTCTACAAGTATTGAATCCCACATATTTTGAGATTTTACGCTTGATGATTCTTCCATTTCATTGCCTCCGTTATTATCTACACTGATGATTAAAGACGGGTCAGGATCAATATTAAATTCCACTTTATTATCATCCCATAGTATTGACATTTTATTAATATTACTGTTTTCCAGCAATATTACATCTCCGTCTTCTATTGTTTTTATCTCGTTTAACTTTATTTTTGATGAGCCGGCACTTAATTTAACTTTTATTTTTGCTGATTGAAAATCTGAAATATCATAATTTTCTTCATATTCCGGTATTTCTATAGGCGGTATCATATAATCAGGTATTGTCAGTATTATTTTACCCGCATGTTTTTCACTGCATTTGGCATAAAATGTCATACTGTATTCTTTTGCACTTTCCAATACCTTTTTATTTAATTCCGCTTTAATTAAAGGTTCCTCAATATTTTTATACACAAATAACGTAAAAGATTTCATAAGCATTGCTTCAATATCGGTCATGGTCTTTAAAGCAAATGCCCTATCGGAACCTCCAAGAGTTACATCTAAGATTGATGATACTAAATCTGAGGATATTTTTATTTTTACAACCGAATTTTTGCTGACAGGTATATGGTTTACAAAATATTCATCTCCATATGCCAAAATATTCTCATCTATGGAAACTCCCATAAATCTTAGTTCAATATCTTTTTGAAAATACTCATTAACGGCAGATTGAACTTTTTCATATATGTTTGAATAAAACCAAAAATAATCTTTAAATAAATCATTTGGTTTTATTTTTGTACTATTTACTTCTGATTTTAAAGCCGTCATTTATCACCCTAATCTTACTTATAGCAATACAATATATTTTTTTACATATATAAGCATCATTTATATGTTGTATTTTTTACAAGACTTAAATCACACGAAACATTTATTTATTAAGGTTTTTGGCATGAATTTCAAGTACAAAAAATAAATCGTAATTTTGTACGATTTGAAAAAGAATAAATTTCCATATACTAAACAAATGAATATAGTATACATTTGAGGGATTATGGTAAGAGGCGATAATACTAAAAAAGTTAAAATTCAAGAGCAAAGACCCGATTTAAGGGTGGCTCCTAAGGTTAAAACAAAGCCATACAGCGATATTGACCTGAATAATTGGAAAAATTACAGCCACATTAAAACGGATACGTGGTGGGAATTTGCTTCAAGAGATAATACTCACGGGCACTCTAACGAGTATCACGGAAACTATATTCCTCAATTGGCTCAACAGTTGTTTGAAAGATTTACAAAAAAAGGCGATATAGTTCTTGATATGTTTTTAGGCTCTGGAACAAGTGCCATTGAAGCTTTGAATATGCAAAGAAGATGTATCGGGGTTGAACTTAAACCCGAACAGGTTGAAGTTGTTAAAAATAAATTCTCAAATAAAGAACTTGTAACCGACGTAAACATAATATGCTCGGATAGTGCCGATGTTAAAGTCAAAGATAAAATTCAGGCAAGACTTGATGTAATGAGGGAAAATAAAGCACAATTTTTAATCCTTCATCCGCCTTATGACGATATTATTAAGTTTTCGGATAAAAAAGAAGATTTATCAAACTGTGCTACAACAGAGGAATTTTATGATTTGTTCCGAAAAGTAGCGAAAAACGGTTACGATTTATTGGAAAAAGGCAGATTTGCAGCATTAATTATAGGCGATAAGTATGCGAACGGAGAAATAGTTCCGTTAGGCGCTGATTGTGCTCAAAAAATGCGTGAAATCGGCTTTAAAATGAAAGCCGTAATTGTTAAAAATATGGAAGGCAACGAAAGAGCAAAAGGTAAAACCGCTAACTTATGGCGTTATCGAGCATTAAACGGCGGGTTCTACATTTTTAAACACGAGTATATTTATGTCTTCCAAAAAGTTTAAACATTTAAAAACAGGCAATATATACGAGATGCTTCGTGATGACGTGATAAACTGCACCAACGTTAATGACGGACAAATGATGGTTTTATATAAAAGTGATAAGCATCCCGACATGATTTTTGTACGTGAAAAAACAGAATTTTACTCTAAGTTTGAAGCGTTAATGTAAATTATTGTCCAGTGTAGACGAAAGCTATATTATAACCCAAATTGCTTGTTTTTACATAATTACACAAATATGCACAAGCAGTTATAAAATATGGTATAGTATTTATTATCATAATAAGTTATTTTATTAACAAAGGAGAAATATATGAAAAAGTTATTAGCATTGACTTCAATTATCTTTGTTATGACAGCTTCAAACGTTTATGCGGGTTATACAGACAATACTCAGTATAATAATGCCGGCGGAGGATTCACGGGTGCTTCTCAAGACAAAGCAGCAACAGTTGCTTCCGTTAAAACTTTTGCCGATAATTCTTATATTTCTTTACAAGGGAATATTGTTTCCAAAATCGGAAAAGAAAAATATCTTTTTAAAGACTCAACGGGTACTATAACTGTGGAAATCGATGATAAAGTTTGGGCGGGAACAACCGTCAGTGCTAATGATACCGTTAAAATCACTGGCGAAGTTGATAAAGACTTCCATTCTTTGTCTGTAGAAGTTGATACAATTTCTGTTGTAAAATAACTTTTTACCACTTTAAAACAAACTCTTTAGGTGTGTATGTTTTAATATAATCAAACATTTCAGCTATTGAGTTTGCTATAAAGTACAAATCACGTGCTTCGGGTTTTGCAAATTTATTCTCGTATACGGTTTCAAACATCTTTAACATATCAGAGTAATAGTTGTCAAAATTAAAGAAAATAACAGGTTTATTGTGGTAGCCCAATTGTTTTGCCACTAATATTTCAAAAATTTCTTCAAAGGTGCCGAAGCCTCCCGGGGTTGCAATAAAGATATCGGCGTATTTTTCCATTGTTGCTTTACGCTCTCTCATATCTTTTGTAACAATAACTTTCGCTAAAGAAGGATGTTTTAAACCAAAAGATGCAATACGTTCAGGGATAACACCTATGACTTCGGAACCGTTTTCAAGTGCATTATTTGCTATAACACCCATCATCCCGACCGTTGTTCCGCCATAAACCATATTATATCCGTTTTTACCGATTGCAGTTCCGAATTCTTGAGCGATTTTATAAAATTTCTCAGGTAAATGATTACTTGATGAGCAGTAAACACATATTGTTTTTTTATCTTTTTCCATAATTTAATCCTATATAAATAATAATATCATAGCTAAAAATTAAAAACAGTTATATAATAATGTTTATGACAGAAACTAAAGAAAATCTTGAACAGGCACACTTAGATTTTATATCAACCGTAAGCCACGAGTTAAGAACGCCTCTTACAAGCATCAGAGGTTTTGCCGATACTCTTTTAACGTCTTATGACAGGTTAACGCCCGAGCAAAGAGAAAAATTTCTTTTAATTATTAAGGAACAATCTAACAGGCTTATAAATCTTGTTGAAAATCTTTTAACCGTTTCTAAAATGCAATCGGAAAAAGAATTAATGGTTTATAAAACGATAGATGCAGTTCCGATTGTTGATTGTGCCGTTCAAATGGTTAAAAATCAGTATAAAACTCATAAATATGTTTGTAATTACGGAAAAAATCTTCCTAAAATTCTTGTGGATACTGATAAATTTCAGCAAATATTATTAAATTTAATTGATAATGCATCAAAATATTCGGATGAAAATACAACCGTAACGGTAGATTTAAGCCAAAATTATAATGAAAATACCCTTATAATATCGGTAAAAGATGAGGGTATCGGAATAAAACAAGAGGATTTAAGCAGAATATTTAATAAATTTTCGCGGGTTGATTCGCCTTTAACAAGAAAAATTCAAGGCAACGGCTTAGGGCTTTATATCACAAAAACCCTTGTAGAAAAAATGGGAGGAAACATTACGGTCGAAAGTTCCTCCAAAGGCAGTGAATTTAAAGTGATTTTCAAAGCAGCAACGCCTGAAGATAACGGTAAAAACAAGATTAAAGAGTAGAAAATGTTAGCAAAAGTAGTTTTATTAATTGATAAAAGAAAAGAACAATCAATAAAATACAAGAAAATTCTTGAAAACAGTGATATTACGGTTTTTCAAGCTTCCGATTTTGCGAAAGGTTTAAAGATAATAAATTCTTTTGAACCTGATTTAATATTAATTTCAGACAGTTTAGACTTTGATGTAAAAAAAGCTCTGGAGCAGATAAGAGTCTTAACATATAATACACGTCCCGCAATAATTGCATTATCAAAATCGAACCATATTCAAGATAAAATTGATATTTTAGACTCCGGTGCAGATGACTTTTTAAGCGAGCCCATTAACAGCGAAGAATTTAAAGCAAGAATATCAGCACATCTAAGACGAAATCTAGAAAATTCATTCTCCGAAAAAACCATGCTGTTTAACTCAAAAGTTTCCGATAAAATGATTAAACGTATTATAAACAGTGAAACTCAATGGGAAATTATGTATATAGATATTGACAATCTTGAGTTTTATAAAGAATTATACGGAGAACTGGCTGCTGATAAACTGCTTCAAACCTATTCAGCCATCATAAAATCCTGCCTTGAACCTTCGGATTATTTAGGACAATTAGGGCAAGAAGATTTTATCGTGATTACTAACGCAGATAAAGCTGAAAGAATTGCCAATTATTTAGTATATGCATTCGATACGGTAGTAAAAAAATTCTACTCTCAAAATGATGCAAAACGCGGTTTTACTTTTATGCACGGTGATGATGCGGCAGAAGATAAAGTGAATCTTGTTTGTGCAAGCATCGGTATAATATCTAACAAATATAAAAAATATACCGACATAAAACAGGTTATAAGTTCGCTTTTTTCAACTCACAAACTTGCAAAATATAAAACAGGGTCAAACTATGTGGTTGAACGTCCTGAAATTACCGCAGATAACGCAGTTGAGCAAAAAGAATACAACAAAAATATTCTTATTATGGAGCCTGATGATGCCCTTTCCATTCTTCTAGAAGCAACCGCAAAACTTCAAGGCTATAATGTTAGAGTTATAACCCAATATGATGAAATTTTTGACGCAATAAAAGAATTTAATCCCTCTGTTATTATTCTTGATGCCGGTAATTCCGAAACTCTTAAAGGGCTTGAAATATGCAGAAAATTAAAATTTGAAACACCTGATTTTAAATCAGAAATTATATTCACAACAACAATAAGAGATAAAGAGCTTGTTTTAAACGCCGGAGCAGACTTATATCTGCCTAAACCATACGAATTATCGGTTATTTTCGGCTGGATGAAAAAATTTAACGAAAACTTTAATGAATAAGGAGACTAATATGAAAGTTAAAATCGAAAAAAAATCTATCTTAGATATTGATGCAGATTTGATTATAGTTAATCTGTTTAAAGGGGTAAAAGCCCCGGGAGGCGTTACGGGAATTGTAGATAAAGCATATAAAAACATTATTTCCGATTTTGTTATTAAACAGGAAAAATTTGAAGGTAAATACGGCTCTATCTATCAGCTTCCTCTCCCAAAAGAAGGTAAAAGAATATTTATTGCCGGGCTGGGTGAACAAAAAGATTTTACATATTCTAAAATAAGAGATTTAACCGCAAAAATAATAAGAACTTGCAGTTTATTAAAAGGTGTAAAAAAAGTTGTAACTATATTACATGGTGCAGGTATAGGCGGAATGTGCCCTGAATTGTGTGCTCAAATGATTACAGAAGGTGCAATTTCAGGAACATACGCGTTTGACAAATATAAAACAGAAAAAAAAGACAATAATATAAAAGAATTTATTATAGCTGAAACAGATAACACAAAATATAAAAAAGCGAAACAAGGGGTTGAAACAGGCACCGTTATCGCAGAAGCAGTAAACAGGGCCAGAGATTTAATAAATGAATCTTCGCAATATTTATACCCTGAAACACTTGCAAAATATGCAGTTGAAAACTCGGGCGTAAAAACAACCGTTTATAATAAAGCTCAAATCAAAAAAATGGGTATGAATGCCTTTTTAGCAGTAGGGCAAGGCAGTGTACACGAACCTAAGTTTATTCACATGGAATATAAACCCGAAAAGAAAGCAAAACGAAAAATTGCTATAGTCGGGAAAGGTATAACTTTTGATGCGGGCGGATTAGACCTTAAACCGCCGTCATCTATGCTTACAATGCGTGATGATATGTCGGGTGCTGCTGCTGTTATTTGTACTATGAGAGCAATCTCCGAATTAAAACCTGATGTGGAAGTCCATGCACTTGTTGCAGCTTGCGAAAATATGCCCTCAGGCAGTGCATATAAACCGGGGGATGTAATTATAGCAAAAACCGGCAGAAGTATTGAAATAGATAATACCGACGCAGAGGGCAGAGTTACTCTTGCTGATGCTTTAGCTTACGCGGAAGAACTTAATGTTGATGAAATTATTGATATAGCTACTTTAACAGGTGCTTGTATGGTTGCTTTAGGTACCGTAGCTTCAGGTATTATGGGTAACAATGAAGATAAAATTAAAGAATTTATAAAAACGGCAGATATTACAGGTGAAAGATATTGGCAATTACCAATGTTTGAAGAATACGGCGACACGCTGAAAAGTGATATAGCAGATACCAAGAATACAGGCGGCAGAATGGGCGGAGCTTCTGCTGCAGGTATTTTCCTTTCTAAATTTATAAAAAATACACCTTGGCTTCACTTGGATATTGCGGGAACCGCATTTTTAGACTCTGCAAACTCAGAGGGAATAAAAGGTGCTACAGGTATCGGAGTAAGAAGCTTAATTAAATATATTACAAAATAAAAAATGATAATACATATTGAAATATTATAAAGTTTTCATTCCGTTCAATAATAATTATTTTCTTTAACTCGGCACCAAAGCAATTCTAACTCGCCCTATCGGGCTCAAACAGAGAATTGCTTTGATGTTCACCTCGTTATAAATATTACATTATTATTTAATACATTATAAAAAGGAAAAACAAATAATGAAATATTATAAGGTTTTCATTCCGTTCAATAATAATTATTTTCTTTAACTCGGCACCAAAGCAATTCTAACTCGCCCTATCGGGCTCAAACAGAGAATTGCTCTGATATTCACCTCGTTAAGAAAATTACATTATTATTTCAAGTCATTCAAACCTTATAATATTTCAATAAATGATATAAAATGATATAAAATGATATAAAATGAGATAAAAAATAAAAAGAGGAAAAATGAAATTTTATACTAAATATCTTTGGTTTAATACACAAAAACACCGCGAATATATAAACATAACCGACGAAGTAGAACAAGCACTACACGAAAGCGGTATAAAAGAAGGTATGATTCTTGTAAGTGCCATGCATATAACTGCAGGCGTCTACATAAATGATGCCGAGTCAGGCTTAATATCAGATATAGATAAATGGGTTGAAGAACTTGCCCCGTTTGATATTAATTATAATCATCATCATACCGGAGAAACTAACGCAGACAGCCACTTAAAAAGCCTTTTAATCGGGCATGAAGTTATAATCCCGGTAACAAACGGCAGACTTGATTTCGGACCTTGGCAGCAAGTTTATTATGCTGAGTTTGACGGGCAAAGACGTAAACGAGTTTTAATTAAAGTTATGGGGGAATAATGTTCAAAGCCGTTAAATCTGCTAAAACTAAAGAAAAAAATTCCATTACTTTATTTGAAACTCAAAATAAAGAATATGATAAAAAAATATTACTGATAGGCGTCTTTCATGGTGAAGAACCTCAAGGATATTATCTGCTTAATAAATTTATGAAAACAGATTTAACGGGAATTAAAAATAAATTATTGATACTTCCTTGCTTAAACCCTGATGGTATGGCAAAAAATCAGCGTCAAAACTCAAACAGAGTTGATTTAAACAGGAATTTCCCAACAAAAAATTGGCAATTAACCGATAAAAATGAATATTTTGGAGGATTAGAACCTGCAAGTGAAATCGAAACAAAATTTATAATAGAAGTGCTTGAACAATATAAACCTGATGCAATAATTTCAATTCACGCACCTTTTGAAATCGTTAACTATGACGGCCCCGCAAAAGAATTAGCTCAAACAATTTCCAAAATAACAGCCTATCCCGTTCAAGCGGATATAGGTTACCCCACCCCCGGAAGTTTTGGCAATTTTGCGGGCGTTGAAAGAAATATTCCGACCGTTACTCTTGAACTTCCCGAAAATGTACCTAATGAAGAATTGTGGCATACCAATTACCCAATGCTACAATATTTTGCTTTTAAATATTAGCCTTATAGATTACCCACCAAGGTAATAGTATAAATTTAAAATTTGAATTAAAGTATGAATATTAATGGCTTTTAAAATTACAAATTTAAATTTATTTTAACTGGAAAAGGACTGGATATGTGTGATTATAAAAAAATTGAAAAGGAAATTGAAGGTATTAAAAAATACATTGAAGCAATTGTAATATCTGATTACAAGAATTGTATTTTGTTTCAAAAACTCGATATTGTTTCAAATTTATATTTTTTATACAAAAATATGTCAAGTTATATTAATGATGTAATTTCCCAAAATACCGGAGAAATAGTCACGGATAATATTTTAAATTTAATTGATGATATAAGATTTAAAGTAATGGTATTAAAAACAACCCTTTTAAATATTGAAAAAAAACAAAATAAGACAAACGAAAAGATAACATTTAAAGAGTATATAAATAAAAACATAGAATTAATGGAACTTTGCATAACGCAAAAAGGTTTGAAAAACTGCAATATAGAAGCCTTAATAAAACACTAAAATATCAATGTAACAAAAATAAGTTACAATTATCAAAATTACAAAATACTCTGTTCAACCAGATATATGCTGCTTTCATCTCGAAAAGATTCCCAATTATGCTGAAGTATAACGCAATATTATATAATTCTTTGCCACACTCAGCTATCAACTGTATTTAAACCCTCATAAAGAAAATAATGTTTAATTTTTTGTAATCTGAGGTAATTATATAAATATAAGTTAAAAATCCAACTTTTAACGGAGATATAAAAAACTAAATAAATCTTTACATATTATAAAAAATGTTTATAATGAAAGATGTATAAAAAGATAGTTTGGCTGTATAGTTATTTTATATAAAATTTTTTACTTGTAATTTAAAATAGTTGAGGATAGATTATGAAGAAAATTAAACCTGTAATTCCCCCCCCCGGGGAGCGAAAATAGGCTTATTTAAGGGGGTTAGGTCAGGTTTTGGGCTTTTACTTGCCGTATCAATTGTATCCGTGTTTAACTTATCTTCTCTTCCCGTAAATGCCGAAGGGCCAGATACCTATTTGAAAAAAACCGATTACGGTACCGGCGGAGATGCTACCGCTTATTTTAAATGGGTACAAGACAAGAATGGGGATTATTCTTTAGAAAAAACTGAAAATGAGCAAGAGGCTCAAATAACAGTGCATTATGATGCAGACAAGAACACAAGAGAAAAAATTAATAACGAGACCAAAGAAATAAATCAAGGATTTGTAGATTTGTCTTTTGATGGCACCAGCCAAGAGCAAGGCGGAGCTGTTTATAATAATGCATTTCAAATGGAAAATGTTAATATTAAAGGTGATTTTATAAGAAACCGTGTAGAAGCTGACGGTAATGCTCAAGGCGGTGCAATAGCCAATATGTGGGGCTCAATAGGTAATATTGAAGGTGATTTCATAGGAAATTATACATATAGTAAAGCTGGTTCTCAAGGCGGTGCAATAGCTAATGTTTATAGCACAATGGGTAATATTAAAGGTAATTTCATAGGAAATTATGCATATAGTGACAATGGTGATTATGTACTCGGCGGAGCCATTACAAATGACGGCATCGATAAGGAGGCTAAAATAGGCAATATAGAAGGAAATTTTGCCTATAACTATGCCCGTTCAATAAATGGTTGGGTAAGAGGCGGCGCTATATTTAACGGTAACAAAGCAGAAATAGAAAGCATAAAAGGCGATTTTATCGGAAATTATACAAAAAATGAAACAAACAGTGACAACAAGTCTGAAGGCGGTGCAATAGCTAATGTTTTTGGCACAATAGGTGATATTACAGGTAATTTCATAGGAAATTATACATACTCTGAAGGATATGCATTAGGCGGAGCTATTATGAGTTACGATTCTAAAATAGGCGATATAGAAGGAAATTTTGCCTATAATTATGCTTATTCAACAAACGGTTATGCAAGCGGCGGCGCAATTAAAAATGACGGATATGGTACCGAAGGCGAAAGGACAATAGGTGACATAACGGGCAATTTTATCGAAAATTATGCGAAAGGAAAAGTTACAGCCAGCGGAGGTGCTGTTTTTAACGAAAACGATGCGAAAATAGGTAATATAACAGGTAATTTTATTGAAAATTATGCTAAATCAGACCAGGATGCACATGGCGGTGCTGTATATAATTACACAGGTGCATCAATCGGTAATATAACAGGTGATTTTATAGGCAACTATTCTTCTGCCGAAAGTGATATCTCTCATGGCGGTGCAATTGATAACCGTGACAGTACAATCGGTAATATAACAGGTGATTTTATTGAGAACTACTCACAAGGTGCTAATGATTCATTCGGCGGTGCAATTTACAATTATAATACAGCAGAATATTCAAGTTCTACAATCGGTGATTTAAAGGGTGATTTTATAGGAAACAGAGCTATTTCAAGCGAAAAAAATGCAACAGGCGGTGCTATTTATAACCAAGGAGCGAAAATAGGCAATATTGAAGGTAATTTTTCTTCCAATTCCGCAAACGGTAAGACAGGTGGTCAAGGCGGTGCATTAGCCAATACCGGCGAAACAGGAAATATTCACGGTGATTTTGTAAGCAACAGTGCTTCAAGTTTAGGCGGTGCAGTATATAATGCCGGAAAAATAGGCGAAGCAGATAATAAAGGCATATATAACTCAAGCTTTTATAATAATACTGCAGGAACACACGGCGGTGCTATATATACCGAAAAATCACTTAAATTAACCGCAGACGGTTATGTTTCTGAATTTGCAGACAATAAAGCAAACGGCGAAAGTGAAGCTATTTATGTCGGTAAGGCAGACGATGTTACTCTGACCTTATCAGCCAAAAAAAGCGGTAAATTTAACTTCTTTGATACAATTAACGGCGAAGTGGGGTATAATCTTGCTATAACAGGTGATGAAGCAGGCGAAGTTAATTTGTATAACAACATTCTAAATGCCGATATTACACATAAAGATGTAACAACAAATGCTTTCGATGTTAAATTTCTTAATAACTCTAACTCACTTGATATGCAATCGGGAACATTAAATATTAATAATTTTGGTTTGACTCAGTTAAATTTCAGAAAATTTGATATACAAGGCGGAACTATAAACATTGATTCCGTTGACGTAAATCTTGCAGATAAGGTAATGGGAAGAATTAAAGCTGAAAGCTATGAAACAAGTTCAGGCGGAACAATTAATGTTAATGATATGAAAGTTTTATCAGACAGCACTGATTTGGTTACTCCCGTTAATTTTGCTGACGCAAGTTTTGCCGGTACAGTTCACTCACCCGTAAATAAAGCATACGGCCCTATTTATCAATATGGTGTTGATTATTTGACAGGTGCAGCAACAAAAACTTCTTCTATAGGTTCAACAGGTGATTTTTTATTCACAAGAATAGGATTTAACCCAGCTATCCTTGCAAGTCCTGTTGCTCAGCTAACGGGCGGTTATGCTTCTATGGTTCAAACATACAATTATGCGTTTGAACATGCCGATACTTTTTCAGCATTACCTGCTTCTGTAAGAAAAGCTATGCTTAATCAAAATAAATATGCAATAACAGAAGGAAATCTTCCTTTATATAATAATCATCTAAATAAAAATGCCCTTTGGTTCAGACCCTATACTTCGTTTGAAAGTATCCCGCTTAAAAACGGGCCTAAAACAAGCACCGTTTTATATGGTTCTTACATAGGCGGAGATACCGAAGTATTTCATCTGAAAAACGGATGGGACAGCGTATATTCAGGCTATATAGGTTATACAGGGGCAAGCCAAAGCTACCAGGGCAACCATACATATCAAAACGGTATTGTAGGCGGTATAACCGATACTTTCTATAAAAATAATTTCTATACCGCACTCACAGCTTCTGTCGGTTCATCTATAGGTGAAACTTCTACTATGTACGGAAATGAAGATTTTACAATGCTTATGGGCGGTGTTGCTTCTAAAACAGGGTATAATTTTGAGTTTAATGACGGCAGATTTATTATTCAGCCTAATTTATTACTATCTTACACTTTTATTAACACATTTGATTACACAAACGCAGCAAACGTACGAATAAACGCTGAACCATTGCACGCACTTCAAGTACATCCTTACGTTAAATTTATACAGAATACAGAATCAGGGTGGCAGCCGTACTTGGCAGGCGGTTTTGTATATAATGTAATGGGGCAGACACAAATAAGAGTTGCTGATTTATACGGAAATAACGTTGAGCTTCCAGCTTTAAGCATTAAACCATACGCAGAATACGGACTTGGTATTCAAAAACTATGGAACGATAAATACACGGGATTTTTACAAGCTATGGCAAGAAGCGGCGGCAGAAACGGTATTGCCTTTACTATGGGCTTTAGAATTGCTTTAGGTGATGACGGTAAAAAAATTGAAAAAGTTAAAACGGATGATAATATTAAAACCGTTTCTAATGTAACTAAAACCGAAAAATCTAAGAAGGTTAAAGCGGAAAAGCCCGCTAGAGTTAAAACTGAAAAACCGTCAAAGATTAAAGCGGAAAAACCTGTTAAAGTTGAAACAAAGGTTCCCGAAAAAGTTCAAACAAATGAAATTATCCTAAAAACTGAGGTTATACAACCTGCCGTCAAGACAGAAGCCGGGGCAAAGGTTGAAACTCCGGCTAAAATTAAAACGAAAACTTTGGCAAAATCTCAGCAGCCTGATAACGAAGAACATCACTCCTTTATCTATAATTGGATGTTAAAGTTCTCTAACTTCTTCTGCCAGCCCTCTGCGGCAAAGACAACACAAAAATAGCCGCAAAGAAGCTTTTAAAATGAATAAATTATTTGATTGGGTATGCTAAAGCACACCCAATCAGTTTTTTAAGAAATAGTTACAATAATATTATATTTTCAACTTTTATGATATAGTTGAAAATATAATCGGATAAAGTATCTAAGAAAAGGAAAAATTAATGATTTCGGTAAATGATTTAAAAACAGGTCTGACACTTGATATAGACGGCGGACTATGGAATGTAGTAGAATTTATGCACGTAAAGCCCGGTAAAGGTGCAGCATTTGTAAGAACTAAATTAAAAAATGCTGAAACAGGCAACGTTGTTGAAAAAACATTCAGAGCCGGTGAAAAAGTTGCTAAAGCTACTTTAGATAAAAGAGATATGCAATACCTTTATAAAGAAGGTAACGATTATGTAATGATGGATTTGGAAACTTATGAACAAATCTCTGTTGGTGCTGATAAAATCGGTGACGGAGTTAAATATTTAAAAGAAAATATGAATGTAGCAATACTTCTTCACGGTACAAACATAATAGGTATTGATATACCTAACTTTGTAGAACTGGAAGTTGTTGATACACCTCCTGCTGAAAAGGGTAACACTGCTCAAGGCGGTACAAAACCAGCTACACTTGAAACGGGTGCTGTTGTTAACGTTCCTTTCTTCGTTACTACAGGAACAATAATCAGAGTTGATACAAGAACAAATGAGTATTTAGACAGAGTTTAGGGATTATTATAAAATGAAATTTGATCTTGAATACTTAGAAAAATTAGCAAATATTATATATGAAAATGATTTATCGGAAATTTCTTTAGAAGATGAAGAAAAAGCGGTATGTTTTAAACGTGAAAAACAAATTGTTCAGGCTGTTACTCCCGCTGTAATACCTGCTACTGCTACATCTCAAGTAATAAGCGTACCACAATCAAAACCTGAAGCTAACAAAGAAACTTCCGAACATAAAGGTAAGCCGATTACATCTCCAATGGTTGGCACGTTTTATTCGGCTCCGTCACCTGATGATGCTCCGTTTGTTAAAGTCGGTGATTCGGTTTCAATAGGTCAGGTCGTTTGTATTATTGAAGCGATGAAACTTATGAACGAAATTGAAGCTGATGTTTCGGGTAAAATAACCGAAATATGTGTTCAAAACGGAGACAGTATTGAATTCGGGCAAGTACTTATGTACGTTGAATAAACAAAAATTAAACATATAAAAAAAAGAGCCTAACAGGCTCTTTTTATTTCTTTATCATTATCATTTGTCCTGCCGAACTAATAATTGATATAAATTGGTTTGGATTTTCTTCTAAAAATTCACTAACAGCTTTATTTGCTCCAAGCAAAAATGGTGTATGCCCGTAATCCTCAGCTAAAATTATACCATATTGAACAATTCTGTCTTTTACTTTGTATAATGCAGCCTTAACCGCTTCATACATATCAACATCAATGTTTGCTACCGCAATTTTACTTATTTCGCTTGGCAATTCATCTTTGATAATATTGCTTTTTATACAATTTGCATTATCATATTCCGATAAAAAGTTTTTAACAGTCTGCAGGGAAGTTTCCGTATGTGTATTTTTCCAATAGGTATCTTCAGAGTTTTGAGCTTCTTCATAAGTAAATCCTTCATAAGTATCAAAAAAATAAGCCTTTCTGTTAATCCCTGCTCTTTTCATATAATTTAATGCGGCTCTTGCCGAAGCACCTTGATATGTTCCTATTTCTACAAAATCACCCTCAATATCTTGAGTTTGCTTTATTGCCTGAAAAATATTTTCAAAATCTAACGCACTGAAATGAGCTTTTCTATCTTTTTTCATCCATTCATCCATTAAACATTCATAAGCATATTTATCTGTATGATAATATTTACAGGTCGGCGTACCTTGAGTAATAACTTGATATTTTAAACCCAAATCAGAAATTATTTTTGCTGCTTCTAATCCCAAATAATCTTTATTGTATGCAACTAAAAAAATGTATTTTTCACTGTCTGCAAAATTGCTAATTTCGTTTATATTAATTTTTTTACAATTGTAAGTATTTTCCTTATCGGTTAATAATAATATTTCTTTATCAGAATTTGTCTGTTCTAAATAACATATTGAACCATATATTAATTTATCGGGTATTCTGTCAACAATGTATTGCTCCATAGTTGATATATTTTCTTCAAACGTAAATTTATTCAGATTTTGCATAAATTCAAAATATAATGGATTTAATTTGTTTTTAATTATATTCTTTTGAATTTTCAACAAATAATTTTTAATATAATATTCATTAAAACTCTTAATAGAAAATATTTTTAAGTCATGTGTTCTTCGAAACTCTTTTCTCATATCGCTATATGGTAAAAAAAGAGTTAACAATTTGGCTATAATATTGTTCATGTTGTCTCCCCTGTCTTTTAAACTTAATTTAAACAATAAATAGAATTTATAAACTCTATTATTCGTCATTAAAAACTCTTTGTCAATTATTTTAGAGTTTTAAAATACGTTATTTAAAAATTGTTAGTCAATTATTATAAAAATAAGAGGATAACAATGGATAATAAAACAGATATTAAAAAACTGTTAGGCAGACGTATTAAAGAAATACGTATGAATAAAGGTTTAACCCAGGAAAAACTTGCCGAATTAATAGGAGTTGGAGAAAGAAATCTTAGTAAAATTGAATGCGGAAATAATTTTGTAACCTCAGAAACACTTTCTAAAATATTATCGGCATTAAATGTTGAACCGTTTGAACTGTTTAATTTTAAACATCTTGATGACATAAACGAGTTAAAAAAAGAATTGGTGGATGCAATAAATAGTGAAAGGATTGATATAAGGAAACTTTATCAATTTTATATGACAATAAAATTTTCCGAAAAAGTCTTAGAAGTTTAAAATTCAAGAAATTTGCGTCATAAGTATGCAGCTCATTATGATAATGAATGTGATTAGCAGTCTATAGTTTATTTATGTTCTCATTTCTTATTAAACTGATTTTCAATCGGCATTTAGGTTTATGTTATTTGTGCTCAAATAGTCCGCGTACAATTATAACATTTTTGTTCACAATAATATTAAGTTAAATAATAAAGCAAACAGGAAATTTTTGGATATAACATTGCAAAAATACAGAAGTCTAAAAGGAATATAAGTAAGTATATAGTTATTATTCAGAATTTCTCTTGCTCTTGGTAATTAAGAATATATGTTTTTTATTTTTAAATAATTTTTGAGTGAATATTGTGATTTTACGCCATTTCAAGATTTAAAAGCAATTGTTTCTTATTAAGTCCTCCGGCATATCCTGTTAAGTTTCCGTTTGACCCGATTACTCTATGGCAAGGAATTATAATCGCAATAGGGTTTTTATTATTTGCATTGCCTATTGCTCTTGAAGCATTCGGGTTTTCTATATTTATTGCAATATCTTTATATGACCTTATTTCACCATATGGAATTTTCATTAGTTCATTCCAGACTTTTTTTTGAAATTCCGTTCCAATTGGGTTTAGCGGAAGTTCAAAGGTTTTTCGTATTCCTAAAAAATATTCATCAAGCTGCTTTATAGTTTCTTTTATTATCAGATTATTTTTTGTTACCTCTATAGGGGAAAAAGAAACCCTATACAGCCAAGTTTCGTCAGCCTGAATATAAATATCGCCAATTTTTGAATTATATTTAAAACAGTCCATAAATTATAAAATATCATATTTTGTAGTATTATAAAAGTTATGAATTACTTTGATCGTGCAAAAAAATACAGAGCAAAAAAAAGGCTCGGACAGAATTTTTTAGTTGATGAACATGCTATAGAAACTATTCTTGATACATCAAATATAACAAAAGATGATATTGTAGTTGAAATCGGCTCGGGGCTTGGGTTCGTTACGGAACATCTTGTTAAATCGGCTAAAAAAGTATATGCAGTTGAACTTGATGAAGATATGGTTAATGAATTATCTAAAATTGAAGCTGATAATATAGAAATCATTCATCAGGATATTTTAAAAACGGACTTATCAACTTTCGGGCAAAATATCAAGGTTGTAGCTAACATTCCCTACTATATTACATCTCCGATACTTGCACATTTGCTAGGAGAAGTTGATGACTTAAATAACAAAAACAGAAACAGTATCTCTCAAGTGGTTTTAATGGTTCAATATGAAGTGGCAAAAAGATTAACCGCAAATGAAAATTCGCCTTCAAAAGAGTTCGGCCTTTTATCGGTTTTGGCACAGTTTTGGGCAGATGTAAAATTTATTCAAAAAGTTCCGTCTAAATCTTTTTTCCCCTCTCCTAAGGTAGATTCGGCAATAGTAAAATTGACTGTAAGAAATAAACCTTTGCTTGAACTTTCTAATTATACATTTTTCAAAAAAGTTACAAAGAGTTGTTTTGCAACAAGACGAAAAAATATTAAAAATTCACTTGTAAATATAGGTTTTGCTAAAAATGCGGTGGAAAAAACTCTGTCAGAGTTAGAAATAAATGCAAATCTGAGAGGCGAAACCCTTTCTATAAAACAAATGGGGAAATTATCCGAACAACTAAAGGAAAATTTATGAAGACAATAAAAGTTAAAACACCCGCAAAAATTAACCTTACTTTGGAAGTCCTAAATAAACGCCCCGACGGGTTTCACAATATCCAATCAATAATGCAGACAATAAATTTGTATGATATCCTCACATTTGAACTTTATGAAGCTGATGAATTAAAAATTGAATTAAGCGGAAACAATAACGAAATACCTTATAACGAATCAAACTTAGTCTATAAAGCGGCGAATTTTTTCTTTGAAAAAGCAAAAATTAAAAAAGCATTTTTAAAAATACATATAGAAAAAAATATTCCCGTATCAGCGGGGTTAGCAGGCGGAAGTACAAACGGAGCGGGTACTTTTTATGCTTTAAATAAGCTTTATAACAATATTTTTTCCGAAAACGATATTGAAGAATTATGCTCCTCTTTAGGCTCTGATCTTAATTTCTGTTTATATGGAGGCTGTCAATTATGCACTTCAAGAGGCGAAGTTCATCAAATATTACCTTTTTATAAACAAAGTGTTTCTTTAATAAAGCCTAAAAACCTTGGTATCAGTGCAAAAGAAGCTTACACAAAATTTGCTCTGCTTAAAGATAAATCTAATCCGAATAATACTCAAAAGTTAAAGGAACTTTTAATAAAAGGAAAATTTGATAAAAATTTAATTTATAACAGTTTAGAAAATGCTCTTTTCCCGGATTATGAAGAATTAAGGGAAATAAAAACAAATGTCGAAAATTCACTAATGTCAGGCTCAGGCTCAACATTTTTTGTACTTGAAAATGAAATAAAAACAACTTTAGATAAAAATAAATATGAAATTTTTGAAAATCTTGAAACTATAGCACAGGGGGTAGAAGAAATAAAATGAAAGATATAATTATTACTGAAAAAACAAACCCCGATACTGTTAATATTGACGTATCTTCATCTTTAGAAATTGTTAAAATGATTAATAATGAAGATTTAAAAGTTGCACAAGAAATATCAAAAAACTTAGATACTATAGCAAAAGCAATAGATATAATAAGTGAAAATTTTGTAAAGGGCGGCAGATTATTATATTTTGGAGCAGGCACAAGCGGAAGATTAGGTGTTTTAGATGCTTCCGAGTGTCCCCCTACTTTTAATACCCCGTCTGATATGGTAACAGGAACAATAGCCGGCGGGGATAAAGCTTTAAGATATGCTATAGAGGGGGCGGAAGATTCTATTGAACTTGCTCAAGATGACTTTAAAAGACTTAATATTAATCAAAACGATACCGTAGTTTCAATTTCTGCAAGCGGTAATGCTAATTACGTAATGGAAATTTTAAAACTTGCTAAAGAAAAACACGCTAAAGCAATAGCTTTAACCTGTAACCCCAACGCAAAAATGAAGGATTATGCAGACCTCAGCATTTGTATTGAAACAGGAGCGGAAGCTATCACCGGTTCAACAAGAATGAAAGCGGGCACCGCTCAAAAAATGGTATTAAATATGCTCACAACAGGAGCAATGGTTAAAACCGGCAAAACATATAAAAACTATATGGTTGATGTTAAGCCTACTAATATAAAACTTAAAGACAGAGCAATACGAATAGTATCACAAATTGCTCAAACCGATTATGAAACAGCAAAAATGACTCTTGAAAACAATAATTTTAAAGTTAAAGAAGCAATTGTACAAATAAAATTCAATATTGATTTTGAAAGTGCTTCAAATCTTTTAAAACAAACTAACGGTATATTACGTAAAGCTCTTAATAAAAATTAATGAAAAGACAAATTATCCTTTTCCTTTGTTTTGTCTAATTTAAGGAAAATGGAAAAATAAGTGCAAGTTAACTTTAACACAACAAAATTAAATAGCGTTTCTTCACAAAAGATAAAAAATGTTACCCCGTCTTTTGGAAGTGATACTTCAAAAGATGAAGTTAATATTCTTGGAAGTTTATTTAGCAATATTTTTAGTGTAATTTCAGGTGTAATGAAAAAATTAACACATGAAAGAAATGTGGAAAATTATATTACTGCACTATCCAGTAAACAATTAAAATCCCAATTAAATCAATTAAAAAATATGAAAATTGAAGAATTAAATTATATTATTTTACCTAATAATTCAGCTCAAGAATATATAAACTCTCTTTTTAAAGAAGCCGGAATAAATAACGGCATTCAACTCGTTAATTTTTTAAGAATATATACCCAAAACTCAAGCACGCCAAAAGTATTTAAAAATCAAAATATTGAGGCGGTTAAAATATACAAATATTTGAATAATAAATATGATATAAGTTCATTTCCTAATCTTTTATTATATTTATATAATCAAGAAGAAGATGAAGATAATCCGAATTTCAATAAATTAAATACTTATACAGATATTTTAAAAAAGTCAGGCATAAAAAACGAATCGGAAATTGATGAAAAATTATCATATTTAAAGCCCGAATTTAATAATTTTGAATCAGATGCAGATAAAGTTAATGCAATAAAATATCTGCAAGAAACTTATGACGCAAAAATAGCACTCTTAAATGATATATTAAAAGCTAATCCTAAATTATCTAAACAGAATAGTGAAAAGGTATATTACGAATTAAGTGATATTGTTAATTATTTATATCTAAAAAATGACGGAAAAAGTCTTAATAAATTACAGGAATATATAGAAAAAGCCTTAGATTTCGGAAAAATAAAAACATCTGCAAGAAACCGACTTAATAAAAATTTTGGTGAATTAAATACTCCGGAAGAAAAAATTTCACTTTTGGAAGTAATGAATGAATGCAATGTATCAGTTAATGAAATTAACATATACACAAAGAAAAACATTATTTCTGACAGTGATTTGCTTGATATAATAATCAGTAAAGAGTCAATTTGTAATCAAATACATGCAAATGAGCCTCAAGTATTATTTAATGATTTTAATGCCATATTAACAGCGGTCTATACAAAAGGCTGTAATAAAGAAGATACAGAAGCCGTTGATACTTTAATAGATGTAATAAATGCAAATAAAATAAAAGATCAAAATTCGTTTTTATCTTTTTATAATACTGTACATAACACAAAAGAAAAAAGCCTAACGACAAAACAGGTATCGGAATTTATTGATTTATACAGATACTCTGATAAAAAAGATATAACAGATTTAAAAACATTAGAACAAAACAAAGCAAAATTTGATGCAGCATTACCTTTTATAGAAAATTTCTTGAGAAATGAAGCAAGTGATTATTTCATAGGCAAATCACCGTTAGAAATATATAAAGAATTTAATTATTGTGCTGATTTTAGTTCTTCCGAAAAAATACAAAACCTAAATGATATAGCTGTTTTCCATCAAAATAATTCAGAGCAGACACAAAAGAGCCAAGAAGCCTTTAATAATTTCAGGAAGTATTTTAACTCAAAACAAAGTGCCCTTGATTTTTTAATACAAAATAAAATAAAATTTGATGACTCACAAGAATCAGAACAATATAGAAATCAATGTTTAGAAATTTTAAATATATTATCCTCAGACCCTCACAAGGCACAAGACAGAATAGAAAAGATAACTCAAACAGGCTTTTTACCGAACTCTAAAAATATCTTGGCTTCTTTTACAGCACAATATAAAGATTCGGGTCAATTAAATTCTTTAATAAAAATTATTGCAGATAAAAAAGTACCATCAGTAAAAGATTTAAATAAATTCTTTAAAACATATCAAAACGCTTCGGGAGAATACAATAATTTAATTAAACATTTATATTTAATACCTGATGACATGGACTTTACAAGCTATACAACCTTGCTTAACGCATTAAATAATGTAATAAAACAATATCAAATACCAAGAAATATAGATAATGATAATATTTTAAACATAGATATAAATAAGTACAAACCCAGAAAAATAAAATCCGTAGACGAATTAAACAATTTATTCTGTTTAATACTAAATCAAAAATCAAATACAAGTTTTATAGAAGGTTTAAAATCAACATATACAAATGCTCACGAAAGATACAGTTCATATAAAATTGCAAAAGAAATAGTAAACAAAATAGATACAACAAATGAATCATATAAAAATTTAGCAAGGGAATTAAAACTGGATAAAGAAAGTTTAAGAATTCCCGCCGATTGTGACAATAATACATATATATATGCAATAAAAGAAAGTTTGCCAAAAGAGTTTATAGATTTTATTAACTCTAATGATTGGCTGAATTTTAATAATGATGAAAATAAAATTCCTAATATAACACTTCATGCCAGATTAAGATTAACAGACAGAATAGCACTAACTTCATCAGGCAGCATTAAAGAATTATATAGCGATTCAACAAAAGAAAAATTGAGAAATACATTAAAATCAATATATACCCAAACTCCAAAGTCGATAAAAGGCAGAGAGGACTCACATCGTATTGTAATACAAACTCCTTATAACGATAAAAAAATGGAATCAGTATTCAGTAACAAAGGTGAGCTTATAACGGCAATACCCGTTAATTAGTCTTCTTCTATATATGAAACAATTTTATTCATATTTGCATCAAAAGAATCAAGCTTTTGAGCAACTTCATTAATAGTAGTATTGGTATTTTGAATATTAACAACATTAGTATTAATTTGGCTCGCGATGAAATTAAGAATATCTTTTATTTCATAACTATGAGAATCATCAGCCATAACTTCAACAAGTCTGTCAAATTTTTCGCTCATTTTATCAATTTTTTCTTCCAAAACAACGATTTTCTTTTCCTGTTCAATAACTTTTTCTTGCAAAAGTATCTCAAGCTGAGTCAATTTGTTATTATTTTCATCACAAAGTTTATCAATTCTTTCATTTAAAGAGTCAATATCAGGAGTGAGAGCCGTATTCAACTGAACAATAATACCTGTTAATAAACTTTTAAGTTCCGATATATTTTCATTTAAAGATGTAAACTCTTCAGGATTAGAAGTTTTTTCTTTAATTTCCACAGTAGGTAAAGTATCAATCGTTTTATTTGATTTTAATTGAGAAAGTTCATCTTGAATGTTATTTAAAACACCGCCCGTAGCGTCAATCCATTCGGCAAGATAAGTGAAAGCCGTATTCAAATTATTATTTGCATTAACACTTTTGTTTAACAGTTTTATCATCTCTGAAACATTAGAACAGAGTAAATCAAACTTTAACGATAAATTATTTGCTTGATTTTGATTTTCAAAAGAATTAATAACATTTTTAAAAGTGTCTAAATAAGTTTTAAACTCTTTATTTGCATCGTCAGCGGAAAGAATAAGTTTATTGGTTCTTATACTGATACTTGAAATATCTTCATTAAGCTCTGCAAAACATTCTTTAATTGATTGGATATCATCAGAAGCAATTTTTTTATTATCATCAATAGATTTATGTAATTTTTCAAAATCAGATTCAATATCCATAAGTGTATAGATATATGAATCGCCGTCTGATTTTGTAGTATTTGTTATAGCATGCAAATCAGAAGCCAATGTTTCAAGAGTTGCTTTAATATCAGGAACATCCTGTACGATTTTATCCGTATTTGAAGCACTGTTAGCAACGGTCTGAGAAATTTCATCTATTTTTGAATTTAAATTGTCATTAGTTTCGTCAAATTTAAGATTAATATTATCATTAGTTTCTTGTAATTTTGAATTAATATCGTTATTAATATCATCTAATTTTGAAGTGATATTTTCATCAGCTTCTTTTAATTTAATACTAAAAGTATCTTCGACTGCTTGAATTTTAAAATCGAGTTGAGTAATATTTTCATTTGCTTCATCAAATTGAAAATTAAAGTTTTCAATAGCATCTTGAAGTTTAGAAGATATATTATCACTTGTTTGTTGGAATTTTAAATCAAGGTCATTGCTTCTTTTAACGATGTCATCAATTTTGCTGACCCAATCATTAAGCATACCGAGGTTGTCGTAAATCAAATCAATTTTATTAATAAAGTCTTCAAAATCAATTCCTTCTAAAGAGTTATTTGAACTCAAATGTTCTTTAAGATTATTAATAGACTCAGAAATATTTTTTGTAGTTTCCTGAAAATCGCTGAAAGAAGAAATATCTGATTTTAATTGAGTAACTGTATCTTGTACGTTATCAATTTTCATAGACCAATTATTAAGAGCAGTGATATTTTCATAAATAATATCAACTTTTTCGCTTACTTCATCAAAATCAACGTTTTCTCCGAGCCTTGCGTAAACATTTTCAATTGCCTGATTAACATAACCGACTTTTTCAACCCAAAGATTAATTTTGCTTAAACTGTCATATATTTCACTAATTTTTTCAATTTGATTTTCAAAATCTTTGCTTTCAAAATCATCTTTAAAACTGGAGAATTTAGATTGCAAATCTTTAATAAGCTGATTAGTTTGTTTTATATTTTTTTGATGAACACTGTTCAAATCGGACATTATAGCCCCGATTTCATCAAGTGAGGGAACCTCAGGAATTTTTTTAACAAGTTGTTCAATATAATCTGAAAGATTATCGTGAATATTAGAGAGCTGTTCTTCTAAATTTTTAACATTTTCACCGTTAGGAGTAGAGGATATATTTTCTTTAATATAAGTCAACTCATTAAAAATATTTTCGTTGGTTTTAAGAGCCAAATCAAGCTGTCTTTTTTGGTACTCTTCAAATTCGCTGCTGGTAACAGTCAAATTTTGAAGATTTTGGATATTTTCAAGACACTTACCTACATTTCCGGTTGATTCTTTTAAAGAATTAATGTCATTAAATAAATCTTTTAAAATACCTTCATTACTGTTATCCATTTGGAAAGATATATTTTCAAGTTTTTCTTTAATATCCTGAAAATTAAGCTTAGCCTGTGTATCAGTAATTAAGCTTTCGATAGCTTCAACGGAATTTTTAATATTTAAAATATCAGTTTCTTTAACGGAATCAATATTATTAAGCTTTTCACATACTTCTTGAAGAATTTCTTTATAATTATCAGCTGCCATTTTGCACTCTCAATTTATAATTTACCAATTTTTATTGTAACAAATATAAGGAAATAGGGCACATAATATAATTTTATATTACAAATGTTTACGAATATTATGAAATAAAATCTTTAATTTTAAGTAAATCTTGTTTAGTAAGCCATCGTGGAGAACCCTCAAGCTCAGAGTGATTTCTTAACAAATAAGAGGGATGAAAGATAACGGTAGCATCAAAATTATCAAGAATTTTGAACCATTGACCTCTAATTTGTGAGATTTTAATTTTATCACCCAAGAAAGATTTAGCACTTGTAGCCCCGCAAAGTACAATAACTTTAGGTTTAACGGTATTAATTTGTTTAATAAGAAAATGTTCACACAAATTTTTTTCTTCATCGGTAGGGACTCTGTTTTCAGGCGGTCTGCATTTAACGGTATTACAAATATACAAATCATTTTTTCTATCGAGCCCGCAGTCTTGCAAAAGAGCGGAAAGCAATTTCCCTGCTCTGCCGACAAACGGAGTACCGGTGGCATCTTCATCCGCTCCGGGAGCTTCTCCTATTAAAAGAATTTTTGCCTCAGGGCTTCCGTCAGAGAATACAACATTTGTTCTTGTTTTACCAAGCTCACACTTAAGACAGTTTTCACACTCTTGTTTAAGGTTGTTAAGTTCAATTAATTTAGTCATAAATATCTCCTACAGTACAAAATAATTTTACCTTAGTTACAATCACAATACAAATAAGATGTAAGCTTATTTAAACAAAAGTATAACTACTAAATATAGTTATTAAGTGCAATGAACGTAAAGGAAAAAATAGCTATTATATAAGAGTAAATCCTCAACTCTTCTGATTGCTTATTCTTAGTGCTCATCCCCTTCTTGAAAAAGAAGGGTTTTTTTTGATTTTTCGGTAGGGTGTAGTTGAAGCAAAGCTGAACGAACCCGTAAGTGCAAAAGACAGGCGGAGCGAAAAAATTACGCAGTAATTTGAAAGCGAAGCTGATTGTCTGTGCACGCCCGAAAAATCAATATGATAAAAAAATTAAGTCCGGTTAGCGAGGGGTAAAGCGAGGACAAGGCGAAAGCTGAACGAGCGACTACCCCGAGCGAAAGGAATTTCAAGAGAGGATTTTTCGGTAGGGTGTAGTTGAAGCAAAGCTGAACGAACCCGTAAGTGCAAAAGACAGGCGGAGCGAAAAAATTACGCAGTAATTTGAAAGCGAAGCTGATTGTCTGTGCACGCCCGAAAAATCAATATGATAAAAAAATTAAGTCCGGTTAGCGAGGGGTAAAGCGAGGACAAGGCGAAAGCCGAACGCATTCAAATAGCGGGTTTAAAATTCAAAGATAAGATGTGTTTTGCACTTTCCAAAACCTATATCAAAAGTACAATTACGGTCTTGTAATAGTTAATGCCGCATCTTTTGGATATATGTCTTCAGTTACTCCGCTGCATCCTGTTATTATAAAGAAATCAAAACTTTCTCCGGATTGTATTTTCAAATCATCAAAAGGTATACTTACTTCATATATCTCATTTTGTACATATTTTATATGATGGTTCCAATTTAACTCCCACAATCCGTCTTTTACCGATTCCGAAAACTGCATCGGATACTTACGGGCACTTGTTATTGCAAATTTTATTTCTTTTGTATAACCGTCTAATAAGATAGGTAAAATCATATCGGCTTTATTTGTAGTCCTAACGGCAGAACTTTGCTCCATCTGATTATTATATGATTTAACATATACATATATGGAATAATATTCTTTAAAACTATCTCTGTTTTCTAAGAAATACTTGTTTGTATCAAATCTTAAATAAAGATTATCTTTGTCATTACCGAAATATATTCTGTTAAAAATTTTGTTTTCATTTAATATAGGCCCGTCAGGAATATCAATACAGCCTGCCTGAAGCCATTCATCATTACCTTTAATAATACCGTTAATATTAGGCGTAATTTCTCTTACGGGGTTTTTAAGCGGTTTACCCATATAAGCGATTAAAGGCATTTCTAAATATTGCGGTATAGATTTATCAATAATTTTATAAACATTTTTAAGATGTTCTCTGAACATAAAGTCAAAAATATGGTCTTGCCCCGAATTGTTTGGCTCTCCGTACCACCAAAACCAATCAGAGCCTTCGGTAACATATATTTCCGATTTTGCTGATTGAATTTGTTCTTTTGTCAAATTACCTGATTTTTCGGCTTCTTTTAAATCATTTCTTGTCTGAACAAGGTATTTCCAAGCAAGATTTTTTGTCGGTTCCGCTATCCATAATTGAAATTCCTGATTAAGCCAAGAACCCGTTGTTACTTTTTTTAACGGTTTTTCAGATTTTTTATTTTCCGAAATATAATCACTTACTAAAACAGTTTTCAAAGATTTGTCATCATTTATTAAAGAATACAGTCTTTCCAAGAAAATGGCACCGTCATTAGGATAATATTCCCAGCTGTTTTCACCATCCATTGCGATTGTTAACAAATGACATTTATCAGGCGAATTTTTTAATTTGTCATATATGTTTTTTATTCTGTCATACAAATCATTCGCACAACGAACACTGTCATATTTAGGATATTCAAAAGTAATAAGGTTAGGGAATACCGAATTTCTGAAAATAATGTTTATTTCTTTATCTCGTTTAGTCTTATAAAGGTAAAAAGAGCAAAGGTCATAAGGATCTTCATAACAACCGCGAAAATCTCTGACAAAATCTTTTTTAATAGAATTAGAAAGAACACTTTCATCTGTAATAACCCATTCGGTATCCATATTAGCAAGAACATCAAGAGTTTTTTGGCTTATACAATGTTCACTTGGCCAAATGCCTTTAGGTTTTTTGCCAAAAGTTGCTTCCATTTTATCAAGAGCCATTTTTAACTGCTCTTTAACATCTACCATCAAAGCAATTTTACAATCAGGCATAGGGTTTTTGAGTGTTGAAATCTTTAAATCATTTGGATTAATAAGTATAGGTAAAATAGGGTGATTATAAGGAGTTGTTATAATCTCAATTCTACCTTCATCTTGATATTTTTTAAAAGCGGGAATAATCTGCCTGATAATTTTTCTGTTAAGCTCTATAAGTTCACGGCGTTCTTGTAACGTATAATTTCTGCCTTTTTTTATAAAAGCATTAATTTCGGGATATTTATTTTTCCATATATCATCAAACCAAACAAGATTAAACAGCATCATTATGTCTGCGTAATCCTGATTGGAAAATTCATTAATATTTACATCATGTTTACTGTATCTTTTAAGGTACAGTTCATTATATCTCGGAAATTTAGAAATTTTGTTTTGATAATTTACATCAAAAAAATAGTTTAAAATGTAAACTTTATCATCATTAGTCAATTCTTCAACAGGTGTAACAGTAAGTTTTGAATGAATATCATGCCCGTCTTTTGAATAATCTTCAATCGCATCAATAAGAGTAGGAACCAGACTGAAATTAAGTTTAATATTTGGGAATTTATCAATCACCAAAAGCATATCAAGATAATCTTTAATTGCATGAAGTCTTGCCCAAGGCATAATTCTGATGCCGTTAGGCTGGGTTTGGTAATTTGGCTGGTGAAAGTGCCATACAAATGCAAGTGATAATTCTTTTTTCATGCTATATATCCTGACTGACATGATTATATCAATTTATTTTGAATTATACAATGGTATTGTTATACAGGGGGGATAAGGCGAGAATTATGCAAATGTTAAGATATTTAACAAATAAATATATTCAACAAATACATTACTATTATTGAATGTTGAGTGTATTCGATACATTAATTAAAAAAAATTTTTAAAAAATAACTATGCAAGAATAAAAAATAGTGATTTAATATAAAAGTTGCAAATAAAAAGTGTTAACCTGCCTTGTAAAAAAAAGTTTAGTCAAACGACTATTAGGGAGAGGAGATTTGGAGAAATCCAACCACAGCCGCTATAGCGGCTTTTATTTTACATTCTTGAAAAAACTTCTACGTTAAGTGAGTCCATTGTTCCCGCTAAAAAATATGCACTTGAAGCTATCATAGATGCATTGTCTGTACAATATTTCATCTCAGGTGCATATATTTTGTATCCGTTATTTTTAAGTGCAAAAAACTTCTTTCTTATTTCGGAATTTGCCGCTACTCCGCCTGCTAAAACTATTGTTTTTGCATTTATATTATCCGCAGCTTTTTTTACTTTTTTCAACAATACGGAAGAAACATTTTCCTGAAAACTTGCAGCAATATCAGCTTTTGGAAGCTCAAGATTTTCTTTTTTCAATTTTTGAATTAATTGCAAAGAAGCAGTTTTTAAACCGGAAAAACTAAAATCATATTCATTTTGAAGTTTAGCCTCAGGCAATTTAAAAGCAAACGGGTTACCTGTCTGAGCGAGTTTGTCAAGGTTGACTCCCCCGGGGTACGGAAGCCCTATAAGTCTTGCAACTTTATCATAAGCTTCTCCTATCGCATCATCAATAGTCTCACCTATTATTCTTTGTTCTAAGTAACTTTTTACTTCTATAATTTGAGTATGACCTCCGCTTATTAACAAAGCAACAAAAGGAGGTTCCAGGTCCGTATTTAAAAAGTTAGCACAAACGTGAGCATTCAAATGATTTACCCCGATAAAAGGTTTATCATGAGCAAGAGCAAGAGCTTTGCCCGCATTCATACCGACTAATAGAGAACCTACAAGCCCCGGACCTACCGTTGCAGCAAAAGCCGTTATATCCTCCGCTTTTAATCCCGATTGTTCAAATGCTTGAGCTATAACAAGATTTATGGCTTCCAAGTGTTCCCTTGCCGCAACCTCGGGGACTACCCCGCCAAATTCTATATGTGTCTTAATTTGAGATGCTACAACATTTGATAGTACCTCTCGCCCGTTTTTTACTATAGCTGCTGCAGTTTCATCACAACTTGATTCTATTGCAAATATTATGTTATCTTTTCCGCTGTCAGGTCCTATTAATACAGGTTCTTCCGTTAAAACGGTTTTAAATTCTTTTACGGGCATTTTTTCTCCGATACTTCCTTTTGACTCTCTTATGTTCTATAATAACATTTAAAAAGTTTTTGTGTGAGGATAATTTATGAATATAACCGAAAAAATTTTAGCTGAACACGCCGGATTAAAAGAAGTTTATCCGGGGCAATTAATTACTGCAAAAGTTGATATTACACTTGCAAACGATATTACGGGACCTGTAGCTATTAATGAATTTAATAAAATCGGGGTAGATAAAGTTTTTGATAAAGACAGAGTCGTTTTTGTACCCGATCATTTTGTCCCAAACCGCGATATAAAATCAGCCGAACAAGTTAAGCAAGTTCGTGAATTTGCAAGAGAGCAAAATCTCACACACTTCTTTGAAGTCGGCAGAATGGGTATAGAACACGCTCTTTTACCCGATAACGGTATAGTTACGGCGGGTGATTTGGTTATAGGTGCAGACTCTCATACTTGTACTTACGGGGCATTAGGTGCTTTTTCTACAGGCATGGGCTCAACCGATATTGCCTGTGCAATGGCTTCAGGTGAAACTTGGCTTAAAGTTCCCTCTGCAATTAAAGTTGAATTTAACGGGAAATTAAATAAATACGTAACGGCAAAAGATCTTATTTTATACTTAATCGGTGATATCGGAGTAGATGGAGCTTTATATAAAACTTTGGAAATAGGAGGTTCAACAATCCGAAATCTGCCAATGGACGGAAGATTTACCATCTGTAATATGGCAATAGAAGCAGGTGCAAAAAATGGTATTATTGAGCCAGATGATATTACAAAAGAATATCTTAATAACAGAAGTATTCGCCTGCCTAAGTTCCATACCAGCGACAAAGATGCACAATATGAAAAAGTTATAATTTATAACACGGAAGAAATTGAACCTGTTGTTGCATTTCCTCATCTGCCTGAAAACACAAAACCTGTTTCTCAAGCGGGAGATATAAAAATTGATCAGGCTGTTATAGGAAGCTGTACTAACGGACGTTTATCGGACATAAAAGCGGCAGCAGAAATTTTAAAAGGGAAAAAAGTTCACAAAGATGTAAGGTTAATAGTATTCCCCGCAACTCAGCAAATTTATCTTAATGCTTTAAAAGAAGGTTACATAGAAACAATTATAGAAGCGGGCGGAGCCGTATCTACACCAACATGCGGACCTTGCCTGGGCGGACATGCAGGGATACTTGCCAAAGGTGAAAGAGCCATATCAACAACAAACAGAAATTTTGTCGGAAGAATGGGACATACAGAAAGTGAAGTTTATTTGGCTTCACCTTATGTTGCGGCAGCAAGTGCAATCGCAGGAAGAATAATATCACCGAATGATTTATAATACATAAAAAATATTATTAATAGGTTTAATTATATTTAAGAATGTGCAAATAATATAAAAATTGCGTCCTGATGCTGCGTATAGATAACTTCTAAGCTCAGCATAAGCCCCGTAACTCGCTGACAAAGTCAGCTCAAACAGACGGGTCTTTGCTGTTTCTTCGCAAAGAAGTTGTACTATACTACGCAAGGGACTTTAATTTTTATATTATTAGCTCTTTTTTAAATAAATAAAAAAAATGAAATCTGAAACCATATACGAAGTTTCGTAAATTTTCAAGCAAGACAACATCAAAGCGAGGACTGTTTGACGACCGCAGGGAGGAGTTCCGCAGCTTGAGTCGCAGCCTGAAAATTAGAAACGTAGTATCCGGTTGATGATTTCATCTTTTTTGTTTTTTATTTAATTAAATATAAAAATAATATTTTTTATGTAATCGATTTGCAAATAATTTAAATTTATTGTCTAATAAAAAATATGGATATTACCGTAAATAAAACAAATTCTTTACAAGGTGAAATAACAATTCCTCCGGATAAATCTATTACCCATAGAGCTTTTATGTTCTCCTCTCTTACTAAAGGGAAAGCTAAAATTTCTAATTACTCAAAAGGTGCTGATTGTTTAACAACATTAAAAATAATAGAACAATTAGGCTGTCATATTGAATATCTAAATGAAAATGAATTGATAATAAATGCAAAAGATGCACTAAAAGCTCCTATTACTTCTTTAAATTGCGGCAATTCGGGAACTACAACAAGACTAATATCAGGTATATTAGCCGGTCAACCCTTTAACTCTTCATTATTTGGAGATGAAAGTCTTTCTAAAAGACCGATGAAAAGAATTATAACCCCGCTTGAACTTATGGGAGGGAAATTTAATCATAATGATTTTAAACTTCCTATAGAAATATACGGAACTGAATTAAATGGGATTGATTATAAATCCGAACTTGCTTCAGCACAAGTAAAATCTTGCATTCTGCTTGCGGGCTTAAATGCAAACGGAATTACCTCTTTTTCGGAACCTTATAAATCAAGAAATCATACTGAACTTATGTTTGAATATATGGGGGCTGATATATCAATAAAAGGAAATAAAGTTTCGGTAAAAAAATCAAAGCTTAATCCTGTTGATATAAATATATGCGGTGATATATCTTCCGCTGCATTTTTTATAGTCGCTGCTTTAATTGTTCCCGATTCTGATATTACAATAAAAAATGTCGGAATTAACGAAACACGTTCGGGCATTATTGATATTCTCAAATCAATGAATGCTGATATTGAGCTTACTAACGAAAGAATTATCTCCAATGAAAAAGTAGCTGATATAAAAGTCAGATATTCTTCTTTAAAGGCTGCAACTATACAAGGAGCTATAATACCAAGATTGATTGATGAAATTCCTATAATTGCAGTAGCTGCAACACAAGCACAAGGAACTACAATAATAAAAGATGCTCAAGATTTAAGAAATAAAGAAGCAGACAGAATTAATGCAGTTAAAGTTGAATTATCAAAATTAGGTGCTGATATTCAAGAAACAAATGACGGACTTATTATAAACGGCAAAACTCAACTTACCGGTGATTGTGATGTTAACTGCTACCATGATCACAGAATTGCAATGAGTACTTTTGTTGCGGGATTAATATGTAAAAAACCCATTAAAATTAATGAATTTCAATGGGTTAATATTTCTTTTCCCGAGTTTTTAAACTTATTTCATCGGATAAATAACCATTGATGATTTATCAGGATTAACTTTAAATGTTATATATACTCTTTCGCCTTTGTATTCATCCGGCGGAACATTAAAACTGTTTAACTTAGATAATACAAGCAAAACGGAATTGTCTAAACTGTCATTATGTGATGTAGATACAATTCTCTTCGTTGCCAAATTTCCTTCTTTATTAACAGTAAATTCAACCTTGCATTCTCCGTCACCTTTTATAATTGTAGTATCCCATTTTCTTTTAAATTCATTACCTATGTATACAAGATATTCTCTTAAAGTAGGAGAAATTGAACTGAAATTTGAATTTAATAACGGTAAGTTCGCTAACGGATCCTCTTTTTTATGTACTGATGGAACTGTATTATCCCAATAAGAATCAACATCAAGAACGTCTTTATTTTGTTTTTGCGAAACCTTAATTTTAACCTTTTCCATTTTTGGCTTCTTATGCGGCGGTAAAACAAATATTATCACGCATAATAAAATTGCCACTACGCCAAGAACGACCAAAGACATCTTTTTTTCTTTTTCTTCTTGTGCGAGTTCTTCCTTTTCCTGTTTTGTCAATCTTTTTTTAGGAGGCGGAGGAAGCGGTCTTTCATATTCAGATTCATAATAAGAATCTTCAGCATCCGCTGATACTTCTTCAAAAGTATCATTTCCGCAATCACAATAATCCGGACATTCTTCAAATTCTTGATTGCATTCAGTACATCTATACATTATTAATAATCCTTATCAACTTTATTTAATAATTCTTCACGAATTATAATTTCATACTTAGTATTACCTAACATTGTTGTTTCCATTATAAGAATAGCTGTAGGAAGTGCTGCACCTAAAGCACATACAACCATATTCAAAATATCACCGCCCATAACTCCTATAAAGTAAGTTACGTTCATCGTATATTCAATAATAACAACACCTATAGCAATTAATAACCATTTTTTAGATTCTTTTTTAAGTGTTTTACTGCTTTCAACACCGTGCAATGTAACACCATGTACGTTATAATCACTGAAACCGTCTTGTTTTATTACATTAGAACCGTTTATTCTTTTAGTAGTTGCAAATGAAGTAGCAAAAGAATGGAATGCAAAAATTATCATCATTGAAGCTAAAGCCAAGAATACAGGTGAAACTTTTAAAGCACCTCCTGCAATTCTTATAAAACCAGCTGCTTCAGGGAATATTTCACCTAATGTCTGGGATACGGCATATGCCAAGAACGGAGCAGTAATAACACCCAATGCAAATTCTCCGTATGATTTTAACTGTAAGTTAAATATTTTATTATTTATATCCTTTAACTTCTTTTTGGTTATATTGTTTACATACAATGTAATCCATTGTTGATAATCTTTAATAACTGCTTGGAAATCTTCTCTTGATTCATAGCTGTCAAGTTCTTCACCGCTTTCAGCAATAATATTTTTTGTAAACCCTGCAAATATACCTAAGAATATACACAAGAAAGTACATAATATTAACATTTGTGGTATTAATAAAGGCAAACCGTATGTATGCATAAAGAGTTCAGATAACGAACCTATCATTACCAAAGCAAAAATACCAAAAGATGATAACAAACAAGATCTTTGTATCATTATGTTTGATTGTGAAAGTTTTGTTTTACCTTTATTTTGCAACATCAAAAACTGACCTTGCTTTAAAAGTAAAGTAATTATTATAAATGATATAGATACTAAGAACAAAATTTTATTCTGTAATTGACCGTTCAAAGAATCTAACCTTATGATATCTTTTAAGATATATGCCATTGCCAAAGGAACAAAACCTATAAGAAGATTTAATACTGATAAAATCATTTCATTTTGAGCCAATTTTGCTCTTAAATAATTAGCTTTATAAGCAATTTCTTTTGTAATTAAAGATCTTCTGCGTTCAATATCAGCTTTTCTTCTGTCTATTTTAATTTTTGTAGTAGCCCCGATACCTTCACCGTAAAGAGTTTTAATATCATCTTCATTAATTTCTTCATCTTCAATCATAGTGATTGTTTTTTGATTTTCTCTTTTAAGCTTTTCGGCATTTCTTCTGTTTGCAAGTTCTAAAGAACCCGATACAACTTTTGGATTTGTACCGCCTACAGTTATCTTAATTCCGATAAATTCATCGGTATCTGCTATCATTAATTTACATAAAGAACCTATTTCTATAGCCTTACCAATTGGTTGACCTTTGAATAGTATTCTGTCACTTTGAAAATTATTTATAACTTGCCATTTACCGGATTCCAACTTTTGAAGTGAAATTATCAAATCAAAGTCCAAATCCAACTTATAATTACAATTACGGGCAGTTCCTATGTTAATGACATTTGTATCATTAAAAACTTTCTCGTTATTTTTAGACGTAATGGTAACTTTCATTTATTATCCTCTATCTTCCTACTGCTTCAAGAATTTTTCTAATAGCCAAATCGACATTTTCTTCTGATGCTAAAATCAGATTTTTTTCGCCTTCATTCGGTTGTTTTTCTTTCATCGCCGGCAAAACTGTTTGTCTGACATCATCCAATTTTTGCGGATGTGCATACAAAAATGCCAATGTTAAATCAGGAACATACTCTAAAGTTTTCTGAATATTTTTTGGAAGTGTATTCCAATTTATTTGTTTACGTATGTCACCTTCATTTTCAAGATCACCTAATATAATAATAGCCGGTTTAAAACCATCTTGGTGGTACATAAGAGCATCACCGATTGCTTTTTTCAACGCTAAACCATATGCCGTACCCCAATTCTTTTCATCATAAGCACCGCGTTTTTGCATTGTTTTCTTTATTTGAACAAGTTTATGCGGATTACCGTTATATATATTATAGGCATCTTGAGTTACAACATATATCAACGCCTGATCTTCACTATCAAGCCTTTTTGCTATTTTTAAAATTGTTTGTTCCTGTGACTCTAACAAATTTCTGTTAGAAGCTGATACATCAAGTAAAAATATAGTTGCTACAGGTTTGAATTCCCCGAGTTCCATATTCATACAAGCGACTACAAATAATTTAATTATATACACCGCAATTAATATTGCTATTCCTAATGTACAAGTTCTTCTAAACATACTACTCTCAAAACTAATTAATAACAAAAAAATTGTATCATATTTACTTATTTTTTGGCAAGTTTTTTATTTTTTTAAAACTCCAAAAATCAGGATGTAATAAAGCCAAAAACGGAATTAATTCCAAACGACCCACAAGCATATTAATCATACATATAATTTTAGAAATATTTTGCATCCCCGAAAAATTACATGTTGGACCTATTGAACCGAACCCGGGTCCGATATTTCCCAAAGATGCTATTGCACTTGATATTCCGACTATCGTATTTTCTTCAATAAATGTTAACAAGACTGCAGTCAAAGCAAAAATAGTATAATAAAATATTACAAAAGATATCATTTGTCTTACAATATCTTCATTTATAATTACTCTGTTAATTTTTATCGGATACACACCGTTTGGATGGAATATTTTTGCCACTTGGCGTTTTAAATATTTGAAAATAAATATTAATCTCAATAATTTTAACCCGCCTGATGCCGAACCAATTGAGGCTCCACAGAACATTAAAATAAATAATATTAATTTCGCTCTTAAATTCCATTGATCGTAATCAACAGTATAAAAACCGGTTGTTGTTATTATTGATATTACCTGAAACAATGCTGATTCTATTGCTTTTTTTACATCATACATATTTAAAGTAACTAAAACTATTGTTATTAATATTGTGAAAATAAAAACAGTAAAGAAATACAATTTAAATTCATAATCTTTAAATAACGCCATAAAGTTTCTTTTTACATAGATTTTATACTGAAGAGCAAAGTTAGTACCTGCCAAAAACATGAATAAAGCGATAGTCCAAAAGTACTTAGGGTCGCCATATTGCATAATACTGTCAGCAGCAGGAGAAAACCCGCCGTTTGCAACAGTTGAAAAGGAATTACAAATCGAATCAAATAAGGGCATTCCCATCCATTTTAATATTATTATTTCCAAAAATGTTAAAATAAAATATATACTCCATAGTGCCGCTGCGGTTTGTCTAATTCTCGGGGTTAATTTACTTTCGGTAGAACTTGCCCCCGGGGATTCAGCGAAAAACATTTGTCTGCCTGCGATTGCGAATTGAGGCAATATTGCTATAAACAATACTAATATTCCCATACCGCCAAGCCATTGACTGAATGAACGCCAAAAGAACATTGTTTTAGGATACAAGCTAAAATCAGTTAAAACGGTTGCACCTGTTGTTGTTACACCCGAAAAACTTTCAAATAATGCATTTATCGGAGTTAATCCGTAATATAAATACGGAATTGCAGATATTAACGCAAAGATAATCCAAGAAAATAAAACAGTTGCAAGCGTTTCACCTTTATTAATTTTATTCAAATCTTCATTACCCGAACGATCTTTCAAAATCGTACTCAGTAAAAATGAGACAGCCGAGGCTATAATAAAAGGCTGATAGGCATTCCATTCTTTAAATATTATTGAACAAATACAAGGTATAAGCATTAAAACTGCTATATATTTTAATATTAAACTTATTGTATTAAATATATTGCGATAATTCATATTTATACGCACCTTTTAAAATAATTTAAAACCTTGTCGGCATTTTCTTGTGTTGTAAACACAATTAAATTATCAAATGGCATAATTTGTGTTGTACCGCGAGGAATTATTACTCTGTTTCTGCGTTGAATAATGGCTATTATTGCTTCACAAGGAAGTTTTAAATTCATAATTGTATTAGTCTTGAAATCAAACGGTATACATATTTCCAGAACTTTTCCCTGCCCTCTTTCAACTGTTGCAAGAATTTCTACATCAGTTTTAATTAAATGATTTTCAATTTCATCAATAGCTGCCCCGTTTTGAGAAATAGCAACATCTATACCTACTTTCTCAAAAAGATTAGCATTAGCATTTTTGGAAACTCTTGTAATAACTTTATCAACACCTAATTGTTTTGCCAATAAAGAACACAGTAAATTTCTTTCATCATTATTTGTTACGCTGACAACAACATCTGATTCGCTGACACGTTCTTCTTCAAGCAGTGCAAAATTTGCCCCGTCTCCGTTTATAACAAGTGTATTTTTTAAATTTTCGGTAAGTTCAACACATCTGTCATAATCATATTCAATAATTTTTATTTTCATATTGGCTTTTTCAAGGTTCTGAGCAAGCATCAAGCCCACATTACCGCCTCCGATAATTGTTACTTGTTTAACGTCATTTTTTTCCTGAAAGAATTTATTTGCTAAAATATCCAAAGAATACGATGAACCCATAAATATAACTTTATCATTGAGTTGCAATTCGGTATCACCATTTGGAATAAACAAAGTATTATCTCTTGTAATTCCTACAATAAGTGTTTCTTCGGGGAAACTGCAATCTTTTACTTTTTTATTTAGAAAATTTGTTGTTTCAACAACTCTGTATTCAAGAAGTCTTGCTTTTCCGTTAGCAAAATTTTCAACATCTATAGCATTAGGTACTGTTATAATTCTGAAAATTTCTTGAGTCATAAGTTCTTCAGGCCAAAGAACATAATCAATCATAAGCTCACGTTGATATTTTGAACCTCTTACCAAGGATAAAGACTCTACATTTTCTTTTTTACTTACAAAACATGCGGTTTTTAACTTTGTCATATTTGTAACGGTCAAACACGCAACTATATTAGCTTCATCATTTTCGGTACAAGCTATAAATATATCGGCATCTTTTATACCGATTGTTTCTAACAATGCAATATTAGAACCCGTTCCCTGTACATATTCTATATCAAGCTTTTGTATATCATCATTAGCGTTTGGTTCGTCATCTATTACAATTATGTCGTGGTCCTCAAAAAGACTTGCCGCTATTAGTGCCGCTGTTTCATTTGCACCATATATAACAATTTTCATATATATCCCTTTTATTCAGTTACTACTTTTATAAACGAAAAAAGGAATTTTGTCTATTCTGAAATAATTTTATACAATGCTACAAAACAGCCAGCTTTTTAGTAATATCTTCTTTTAAATCAGCATCCGAAGTTTTTTGTGCAACAATAAACGCTTTTGATAAAAGTGATTTTGCTTTGGCTTTATTTCCGTAGCTTAGCATTATTAGTGCAGCATCTCTATAATTTTTTGCCAAATTTTCATTATCTTCGGTTTTAATAAATGAAGCTGAAGAATTTCCGTATAATCTTAATGCTCTTGCTTTCTCGTTTAATTTCTCACAGTTTTTTGCACTTCTTAAATAAGTTAAACCCTTTAGTTTTTCGTTTCCTGTTTCATTTGCACTAACTGCGGCTAAAGACATAAACATTATTGCGTCATCTTTTTCATATCTGTCTGTATGAATTTGAGCCAAATCAGTCAAGGCTTTTGTTTGAAGTTTTAAATTATCCGATTCTCCGGCAAAAGATACAGCGGCACAATAGTGGTCAAGTGCTGGCTGTACATATACGTAATCATCGTAAATTTTACCCATTGAAATATGTGCTCTTGCTTTTATATTAAAATCACTACTTTTTTTAGCCGCTCTGTCATAATTATATAGTGCATCTTCAAGCCTATTAAATTTATTATACAATTTCCCCTGTTCATAATGAATTATTGCACATGCCTGAATATCTCCTATTTGCTCTGCATAATCCATTGCACTTTGGTACAAATACAGAGCTTGTTCATTATTTTTAACATCTGCGGAATTTTTTGCCGCAATAAGTAATTCTCTTAATTGAGCATCAATCGGAACATAATAAGTTTTTGATGTTACTTGTTCTTCTTTAGCGGCTTGATTTTCTTCAGTCGGTTGTTCTTGAGTTGGAGTTTGTTCATCGACAACAGTTATTTCTTCTGTCGTTTGAGGCTGCGTTTGCGGCATTTCAGATTCTTGTTGAACCTTTTTTCCGCTTTTATAATCAACTTCCTGTAAAAATAATGTATCTACCCAGTTTTCGACGACTCTGGATGGTTTTTTTAAGGTTTCGGTTATATACTCATCAAGTATTTTAGAGGCACTTTTTAAATTTGATTGTATTATTTGTGCATTAGGCTGTTCCTTTTGAGCTTGACTTTCAACCAAAGATAAATATTTGCCGACTTCCGATTTAAGATCATCAGGTACACCTATTGCATTTGCGGTATTTTTAAAATCTTTTACAACTTGATCAATGCTAATCTGTCTTTTTGTATAATCTATTGCTGTTTTTTCACCATTAGGAAAATACATGCCGTCTTTAGGCGAGTGTTTATCTCGCTGTGGTTCATTTTCAGCTTTTTTAGATGATTGAGAATTTTTCTCATCATCTTGTTTTCTCTTTATTATTCTATTATTTACGCCGAAATAGTTATTTACATAATTCGGATATATAGAATTGTACAACCTTATACCGCCTTTTCTACATATCTAAGTATGTACTTTTTTTAAGGTATTTTAAATACTCTGTTTAGTGTATTAATGATTTTTTTTTATATTTCAATTTGATATAATTTGTTTATGTTCAAAAAATATAAAATTAATAAATTTAATGAAAAATGGGCGGATAAGGAATTGTTATTTTGCTCGAGAATATATGAAGATATATCTTTTCTTCCGTTTAGTGTTCATAAATGCTGTCATTGTTCAAGGATGCCGTATTCTCCGCCTGTTATATATCCTATTCCCATTAAAAAATTTAATTTTGATGAATATATAAATCATTTGGACAGAATTATGAACTCTAATCAAACAGCTAATGCCGCATGCAGGGGATGTAAATTTTTGATTAAACAAGTAGTTCCGCCTCTGCCTTATGAAAAACAAATAACTTTTTTAACAATAAATCACTTTACAAAGTGCAATTCAAACTGCATATATTGTGCAATAGGGAGAAAAACCGAGGATATAAAATACAGACTGCTTCCGATAATTAAACAAATGATTAAACAAAAAACAATTAATGATAATTGTCTTATTAATTGGGGCGGGGGCGAACCCTTGCTTTGCTCGGAGTTTGAAGATATTGCCGAATTCTTCCATAAAAATCATATAAGACAGGCAATTAATTCTTCGGGAATTGAATTTTCAAATACAATTCTTGAAGGTTTAAAAGACGGTTCCATGAGTATTCAAATCAGCCCTGATGCGGGAACCGAAGAAACTTATGTAAAAATAAAAAGACAAAATAACTTTAACAGAGTTTGGGAAAATATTAAAAAATACGCTCAATACCCCGATATGTTGTTTGTTAAATATATTTTCTTTTCTTTGAGTGCAAACGAAAATGACGTTCGTCAATTTATTGAAAAATGCAAAGAAGCAAAAGTTAAACACATTGTTATAGACTGCGAATCAAACAGTGCCAATAACCCGAGAAGCCCTTTTGGCAATATAACCGAAGATATAATTAATCAGGCAAGCCTGATGAAAAAACTTGCGATAGAAAATAATATTGCTTATGAAATTTCCTATCAATGGAGAGATAAAGACAAACAAATGATAGAAAATGCTTAAAACAATTTTTCATTTTTTATTATTAATATAAGCACAAATAAATATGTTATAAATTTTTTCATATATCACTCCGTATCGTTAATATATATAGAATTTAAATAATAAAAGCAATAAAAGCGGGCAAGTGTTGTATATCACCTGCCCGCTTTCTAAAAAACAAATCAGATTAAACTCTGCATTTTGGTTTAGGACCTGCGTTAACAATTTCTGACGGCATATTAGGATATTTAGCCTTGAAGTTATCTTCAAACATTTGAGCTAACTTATTTGCAGATTCGTCATAAGCGTTCTTATCAGCCCACATACCGCGTGCATCAAGCATTTCATCTGGAACATTGGGGCAGCTTGACGGATAATCAACGTTAAATACATCATGATGTTTGAATTCAACGTTATTAAATGATCCGTTTAATGCAGCCGTAACCATAGCTCTTGTGTAGCTTAATTTCATACGTTTAGCACCTGATGCTGCACTTCCGCCTGCCCAGCCTGTATTTACCAAGTAAACTTGTGTTCCGTATTTATCAAGCTTATCGCCTAACATCTTAGCATATACTGATGCATCCATCGGCATAAAAGGTTCACCGAATAATGTAGAGAATGTCGGTTGAGGTTCTGTTACACCACGTTCTGTACCTGCTAATTTTGACGTAAAGCCTGTTACGAAGTGATACATAGCTGCATTTTTGTTTAATCTTGAAATAGGAGGTAATACGCCGAATGCATCAGCTGTTAAGAATACAACAACTTTAGGTATTCCGCCCTTTGAAGGTACCTGAGCATTGTTAATGTATTCAATAGGATAACCGACACGGGTATTTTCGGTTAAGCTACCGTCATTAAAGTCAAATTCTCTTGTTTTATCATCCATAATTACGTTTTCAACAAGCGAACCGAATTTAATAGCGTTGTAAATATCAGGTTCATGCTCAGCTGAAAGATTAATACATTTTGCATAGCAGCCGCCTTCAAAATTAAATACACCGTCAGGTGACCAGCCGTGTTCATCATCACCGATTAATTTACGAGCGGGGTCTGCTGATAATGTAGTTTTACCGGTTCCTGATAAGCCAAAGAATACTGCCGTTTCACCCGTTACAGGATCCATATTTGCACTGCAGTGCATTGGAAGTACATTTTCTTTCGTCATTACATAGTTCATAGTAGCGAATACTGATTTTTTAATTTCGCCTGAATATTGAGAACCGCAAATGATAATTGTATGAGCTTCATAGTCAATAGCTATACAAGCTTCAGAATTAACACCGTCAACTTCGGGGTCACATTTGAAGCCCGGTGCACAAAGTATTGTATAATCAGCTTCACCGTAGTTTGCAAGCTCTTCTTGAGAAGGTCTGATTAATAATTGATGAATAAATAAGTTTTGGCTTGCAAGTTCATTAATAACTCTGAATTTTTTAGTATATTTTTTATCAGCACCTGCAAAACCGTCAAATATAAATACATCTCTGTTTTCTAAGTATGCAGCGATTTTGCCTTTTATTGAGTTAAATTTTTCTCTTGAAATAGGGCGGTTAACTTTTCCCCATGCTATTTCATTGTGAATTGTATCGGTATCAACAATAAATTTATCTTTAGGTGAACGACCGGTATATTTACCTGTTGTAACAACTAAAGCACCGGTATTACTTAACTTACCTTCGCCTCTTGCTAATGCTTTTTCTGTCAATTCAGCGGGAGTAAGGTTTCTGTAAACAGCTTTAGGGTTAATAATTCCCCATTTTTCAATTCCGAATGTTTCCATGCTAATGTTCCTCCTTTTAATTTTCTATACTTATTAGCATAGCACAAAAAAAAAGGAACAAGAATTGTTCCTCTGAAATCTTTTTCAATTTCCTCGTGTGTTAGTAAAGGTAGTAAGTAAGGTAAGTATGAATATATGATTTGTTTTATTAGCTTCTCTTAATATCCTGTGTTTATCATCTACATATATATAAAGTATATACATTTTAAATAATTGCCTAATTATTTCAAAATTTTTCAAAAACTAATTAAAACCCTTGTTCTATTAGGGTTTTAGTACTTTACAAATCTTAATAATTAAACGTTTTGCAATTTTTTTTGTTTTGCTTTTATATACTTTTTTCGTTTCATTAAATCAACAAAAGCTTCAAGACGTGTAATATAACCGGCTCTGCCTGTTTGTTCATCCATAATAAGAGTTAAAATAGGAATATCACAATTTTCTCTCATTGTTGGAAAAATATTTTGAGACATAATCTCAGGCATACAGGTAAAAGGACTTATATGGATAATGCCGTCAACTCCACGTTCATTTGCGTATGCTACATCACTGACAGATTCTAACGCATCACCGCCGATATCACGCATCAAGTAGGGCTTTGCCATTCTAAAAGCACGTTCTAAGTGAGTTTCACCTTTTTTAAACCACTTTGGAATAATTGCATCTTTTAAAAAACCTGAAACAGTCAAACTCCTCCTTGTTTGAACTCCCATTCTTCCGAGTTCTTTTTCTATGTTTTGATTGGAAAACGGGTCTTGAACAAGGAATATTTCGCCCGTTATATCTACGTTAACAATTTCTCTATTCGGGTCAATTTCCGTTTTTTTAATTTCTTCAAAAGCTTCCTTAGCTATTTTTTTAAGTTCTCTTGTATTTTCTGCCGTCATTACCATATTAAGAGCTTTATTAAAATGTTTTTCTGCCGTTCCTACAGTTATTTCTCTGGCTCTGTAATATGAAAAAAGTGTTTCAAGTTTATCAACAACAAAAACGCTTCTAACCGCCATATTTATTGCCTTTATTAAAGGAATAGGATTTTTTTCACCTGACAAATCTGTTAAGAACTTATACATGCCTTTAAAGCCGTCATAGAGCTGAAGTTCTGTATACTTATCACCATAACCGATATCTTTCAGTACATTTTTTATGCTCTGTCCGTATTCTCCGAGTCTGCAAATTCCGGGGGAAGTAATCATAGCAACATAATCAGCACCGTTTTCAATTGCTTGCAGAAAATTCCCAAGTATTAATTTATAAGGCAGACAAATTGAATCAGGGCTGTATTTTGAAGCCAATTCTAATGTACGTTTACTGGTTCTTGGCGGAATAATTGGTTCTAAACCCAATTTCTTTAACGCAGCAGCCCATGATATATATACATTTCCCATATGCGGAAATGCCACTTTTAATCGTTCTTTTGCCATTTATAAATTATACTTTCAGCAAATATCCGCCGTTGTCAGCATTTTGAAGAATATCTTCATTCAATTTGCTTCTGAGATTTTTAATATATTTATATACATAATCTCTCGGCAATTCTAATATTGCAGCTAAATCTTTTGCATATACTATATTATTTTTATTAGCAAAGAAATAATCAAAAACAATTTGTTCGCGTGCTGTTAATGCTTTTTTAAACGAAATATTTACATCCTCATTAACTGTCGGCATAATTTTTACTTCTTTTGCTTTTGCTTTTACTTGTTCTTTTTTCTTTGGCTCTTTATTTTCTGTTTTTTTAGAAGCTTCTTCTTTTACAACAGATTTTTGAGGTATTATTTCTTTTGTTTCTTTTTTTATTTCTTTTTCTTTATTAAATGATTTAATTGCGAGTGTTTGTATTTTTTCTGTCTTAGGTTCGTACTTTTCAACAGACATTGAATTTAAAGACCTAAACATAACACTGTCAACTAAACTATCGTCGTGTTTTTCTTCTTGAATAACTTTACCTAACCTTGCCGCATACTCTTCTAATGTAATGCGTTCTAATGAGCTTCTCCACTTACGAATTTCTTCTTTGCTCAAGTACTCCGGCATACCTATAAATCTCCTTGACTCTAAATCATTAAACTGTTTTAGGGATTATTATTATCTAATCTCTTATCTACATATCAAATTTATCACAAATTTTAAGTAAAATCTTAAAATATAAATAAACTTTTACAAATTCATTTTTTACACTAAATAATTTTTACATTATATATTTAATTCTACTTAATTTTTTCAATAAAATAATATAAAATAAAATAAGTATTATAATAAAAGGTTAAATTTTTAACTAAGAATAAAATGAAATACAAAAGTTGTGAATTTTTAAGACATGCGATAATGTTTTGGACAAATCAAATAGATTATTGTTGTCATTCCGGCATAAGATTTTTAGAGTTTTATAAAATTAAAGAGCCTTATAACGGGGAAGCTTTAGACTGGGATTTACTAATGCGGGAAAGAAAAACTCAACTTCAAAATATGAAAGAAGGAAACCCGAGTATTTTTTGTAAAACCTGTCAGTATTATCAAGAAAAAGATTGGGATGATTGGGAACCTTATATTAATTTTATAATAATATCTCACTGGACTCATTGCAATTCAAATTGTATATATTGTGATTTAGATAAAAAACCCAAAATAAAACCTTATAATTTTATGCCCATTCTTAAAGATATGAAAGAAAAAAATATTTTAAGGTTTGACGGAAGATTAAGTTTTGGCGGCGGAGAACCTACACTGTTAAAAGAATTTGATAAAATTATGGATTTTTTTTATAAAAATAATATTGCAAGTGTGCAAATTAATTCTTCAGGAATCAAATTCTCCAAGAGCATTGAAAAATACATATCTCAAGAAAATACAAGATTAACAATCTCACCTGACAGTTCTAATACAAATACATACAGAATTATTAAAAGAGTTGATAAATTTAACGAGGTTTGGAAAAATATAAAAAAATACGCAAAAGCTCAAAAAAATAATAAATACGGAGTTGCAACAAAATATATACTTCTTCCGTATGAATTCGGCGTATATACAAATGCATTTAAAGAACAAATTAAAAATTGGCTTATTTTAAGCAAAGAATCAAATGTTAATTCTGTTATTATGGATATTGAATCACACTGGTATACATATAATAAAAATAAAATTGATAAAAATCATCCGATAATAGAATTTTATCAATATTTTGAACAAGAAGCCAAAAAGCTTGATCTTCATATTGAATATTATGCCGTAGGAGAACTTATAAAACCTTTATTAAATCAATGATTAAGAGAAAAAGTGACCTCTTTTTGAGTTCAAAGTAATATTATCAAAAGAATACAATCTGGCAGGACGTTTTGAACCTATTTTGGTATATTCGTTTAATTCTTTCAAAATTGCACCGGTTAAAACTTTTTTACGGAAATTACGTTTATCAAGCTTCATATCTAATATTAATTCATAAGATTTTTGAAGTTCGGTCAGAGTAAACTTTTCAGGCAGAAGCTGAAAAGCAATTGGACAAAACTCTAAACGTTCCCGCATTCTTTTTATTGAATATTCTATAATTTCTTTATGGTCATAAGCTAAAGTCGGCAGATTATAAACTTCATGCCATTGAACTTCCGTAATCCCTTGTGAATTATCAACGGATAATTTTATATCATCACTTCTTATTAAAGCAAAATATGCACACGTTATAACCCTTGAGCCGGGGTAACGAAGCGGATCACCGAAAGTATATAGCTGTTCGAGATAAATATTATCAACGTTTGTTTTTTCTTTTAATATTCTAAGTGCAGCAGCATCAAGGTTCTCGGATAATCTTATAAAACCTCCCGGTATCGCCCATCTTCCTTTAAACGGTTCATTAGCACGTTTAACCAACAAAACTTGTAATTTATTTTCTTTAATTGTAAATATAACTACGTCGGTTGTTATTTCGTGGGTTTTTATCTCTTGAAACATGCTTCTACTCTCTTAAATTCCTTGAATTGACAAAAATTCTTTTAATATTGCATCTTGCTGCATTCTGAAATCATTTAATGCTATTTCTTCATCTTCTTCTTTCATAATATAATTAATATCTTTAATCCCTTTGTAAGTTTCTAAAGAAGATTCAGGGCTTTTCTTAAAGTGATTATAACTTGTTTTTATTGAAGAAATAAATTTTTGAGTTTCTTTAAACGGCGGTATTCCGTTATATTTTTTAACATTCCCGGGGCCCGCATTGTATGCGGCAAGTGCTAATTCCATTGAACCGAACATTTTATACATTTTTTTGTAATATGTAATACCTGCTCTGATGTTATCATGGATACTATACGGATTATATCCCATTCTTTTGGCGGTGTTTGGCATTAATTGAAACACACCTACAGCTCCGCCTCTGCTTTTTTTACTCTGACAAAAACCCGATTCGGCCTTTGCAATACTTAATGCTATTGCAGGATCTATACCTATTTCTTTCGCATGTTTAACAATCAGTTTTTTTACTGCTATTGTAGGTACAACTTCTGCCTTTGTTACTTGCGGGAAATTCATAAATAAAAAACATACTGCCGCAATTATTATCAATACTTTTCGAGCCATGTAAATCCTCTTTATCTTATTTATCACGCTTTGAAGTTTGTTATAATTTATTTTATTACGTCAATATAAAATTTCAACCGCAAGGGTGTATATACCCTCTAAGCCTTATAATTTAAATATTTTTTTAAATTCTAATCCAACAATTTTTCTAAAAACTCAGCGTCAGATGCAGTTTTTTTCATGTCAAATATGCTATTTCTTTTGATGTAATTTCGTAAAGCTTCACGAATTAATTCGCTTCTGGTTCTCTGCTCGTTTTCCGCCACTTCATCTATTTGGGTCAAAAACTTATCGGGTATTGATAATAAAACTTTAGCCATATAACTTCCTTACACCTTTTTAACATATATATTATATACTATTAATAAAAAATAATCTATAATTATTCTAAAAAGGAGTAAAAAATGGAAACATTACGAAAAGAATATAAACTTATTGATTTATTTTGTACTTTAGCTTTAATTCCGTCCCCCTCTTTAAAAGAAGATAAAGTTATTGAAAAAATACTTTCAATTTTTAAAGAAAATAATATAGAAGCAAAAAGAGATGACTACGGAAATATTAGAGCAAAAGTTAAAGCGACAGACCCTTCTAAAAAACCTTTGTTATTAAGTTCACATATGGATGTAGTAGGCGATGACAGCTCCGTTAATATAAAATTAAACGGAGATATTATTGAAACTGATAAAACAAGAACTTTAGGTGCCGACGATAAAGCCGGTGTTGCGGCTGCCATTTTACTTGCTATAGAATTAGCTCAAAATAAAGACTTAAAACATGGCGGACTTGAAATAATTTTTACCCGTGATGAAGAACAAAATATGACGGGTATTCATAACGTTAAAATGAATGAAATAGAAGCCGAACACATTCTTGTTCTTGATGCAGACAAATTAGGTCAGGTACAAATAGCAGGTGCAAGCTATACTAAACTTGTTATTAATGTAAAAGGTTTAAAAGGCGGTCACTCGGGTATTGATATTGATGATAAAACAAGATTGAACGCAGCTAAACTTGTAGCTGAACTTGTCAGTGAAATTCCTCAGGGAGTTTATAAAAAAGATGAGTTAGGTGTTATTACTTCAATTAATCTTGGCGTAATAATCGGAGGAGGTATTGAAACCGCAATAGATAACATTAAAAATTCAACTACAACAAGCAATAAATATCTTGAAACAGTTTTAGATAAAGCAGTAACTAATATTATTAATACAAAAGCCGGGGCAGCATATTCAATAAGAAGCTCAAGCAGAGAATATGAAAATAATTTAATAAATGAAATAAAAAATATTGTTAATAAATTTAATGAGAAATACAAAGGATTGGCACTTGCAGAGGTTGAAACTTCGGAACATTTGCCTCCTTTTGAAAAAAGCGACGATGAAACACTTGTAAATACCGCAAAAAAAGCAGGCGAAAATTTAAATCTTCCTCTGGATATTTCATCATTCCACGCAGGAGCAGAAACTCATATTTACGCAAACAATAAAAATAAATACGGCAAGACTTTAAAACCCGTTCTTATCGGCATGGCTGACGTATTTAACATGCACTCAAGCGATGAACAGATTAATTATAAAACATACCTTAAAGGTTATGAATTTCTAAAAGAATTTTTCAAAGTATTTAACAACTAAGAAAGTGTATTTTTTAAAAGTCTTAACCCGTATTGGATATAATTTTTCAGTACGGGTAAAGATTTTATTTCTCTTAATTTACTTATAATATATTTTGGACGTGTATAATACTTTAAAAGTATATGTTTTCTATACTTTTGCATATATTTTGGAGATATTTTTGCATATTTTTCGTAAATATGATTATAAGCATCAAACCCGAGTATATCAGGCATTTGTTCTTTATTGCATATAAAATCTTCATAAATAGGAGTTCCGATATAAGGCACAACAACTGATATTTCAATATAATCCGCATCAATTTCAAGAATATGTTTTTTTGTAGCTTCAAGATGTGATTTATCTTCCCAAGGAAAACCTATTAAAAAATAACCTAAAATATTAATATTAAATTTTTTACAAAGTTTAGCAGTTTCAAGATTTTTTTCAATGGTGGTATTTTTTTGCATCTTATCTAAAGATTCTTGTGAACCGGATTCAAAACCTATAGCAAGCAATTTCAACCCCGCTTGTTTCATTATTTTCAACATTTCTTCATCTGTTGTATCAACTCTCGTTGTAGCTACCCATTCTATTTTCTCATTTATTTTTGAATTTATTAGCAGAGTACATAATTCTAGGACATTTTGTTTATTAACCGTAAATGTATCAGATTTTAAAAAGAAATTTGTAATATTATGATTTTCTACACAGTCTTTTATTTCATTAAATATGCTGTTTGAAGAACGGGTTCTGACTTTTTTTCCGGATAAAACAGGAGATAAACAATATCTGCAGCTAAAACAACATCCTTTTGAAGTTGTAATTAGAGCCATAGGTTTATTTGTCATAGGATTAATGTACAGCTCATTTTGCATTAAACTTCTGTCAGGAAACGGAAGTGAATCAATATCTTCTTGAAAATGATATAAGTTATTTGTTACCCATTTATTATTTTCTTTATAAGATATCCCTTCAATATTTTTTAATAAATTCTTATCGGTATAATGAGCTTTTAATAATTCACTGATTATAAATTCGACCTCACCGCCTATTAAATAATCAACTTGAGATAAGTCAATATGTTCAAAAAGTTTTTCATTAGGATTAAAGAATATTGCACCTTTTAAAATAGTCGTTATATCATTTTTTATTTTCTTAATTTCGGAAATTACTTTTAAATCATCAAAAATACTTCCATTTGTCGTACTTATAAAAACAATATCAGGATTTTTAGTTCTTATATCATTCAAAAGATTATTTAAAGAAAGTTTTAAAGCTTGATAATCTTTTAAAAATATGTCAAATCCGTCTTTTTTTAAAATAGCTGAAACATAACCCAAATCATTGCAGGCTCTAAGTGAATTAACGCTTGAAGAACCGACATCTATTTGACACCTGTCCTCTCCCCGTTGAAAAAACTTGCCGGTAGGCGGATATATAAGCATTGCTTTTTTCATATTCAAATATTATTAAATTCAAAAATTGTTGTCAATTTTTAAGAAAAATTACTTACGGGCTTGAAATATTATTTTCTTCTTATTATGATAATACTCAAGACTTACCCACCACCAAGTCACAAAATATAAAAAAGGAAAAGAGAATGGCAATAAACTTAAAAAACAAAGCAAAAATCGTTGAAAAATACGGTAAAAATGCACAAGATACAGGAAGCGTTGAAACCCAAATCGCTTTATTGACAGAAAAAATTTCTGAATTAACCGAACACTTAAAATCTAATCCTAAAGATTTCCAAGGCAGACGCGGTCTTTTAATGATGGTAGGAAGAAGAAAAAGACTTCTTTCATACTTAAAAGACAGAAATCTTGACGATTACAGAAAATTAATTAAAACTTTAAAAATAAGAGAAACAAAATAAGTAAATTAATTGATTATAAAAAAGTTAAAAAACCGCAATAATGCGGTTTTTTATTGCTATTTTATTTGACTTGAAATTTTTTTAAAAGTAAAATTAACAAAAGTAGTACATAAAAGGTCATGAAAGAGAGCCGAATATGAGTTCAAAAAAATACTTATTTACATCTGAATCTGTAACGGAAGGTCATCCCGACAAAGTTTGCGACCAGATATCAGATGCCATTTTAGATGAATTTCTAACCCAAGATTCAAAATCAAGAGTAGCTGCAGAAACATCTGTTACTACAGGTATGGTTCTTGTAACGGGTGAAATAACATCTTCTTGCTATGTAGATATACCGCACATAGTAAGAACAACAATAGAAAATATCGGATATACAGGTAAATCATCAGGCGGTTTTGACAGCAAAACATGTGCCGTTATAACAAGTATAGATGAACAATCAACCGATATTGCAGGCGGTGTAAATAAAGCTTTTGAAGCCAGAGATAATAATGCTTCAGTATCAAGCGATGAAACAAATAATATCGGTGCTGGCGATCAGGGAATTATGTTTGGGTTTGCTTGCAATGAAACACCCGAATTAATGCCTCTGCCTATAAGCTTGGCTCACAAACTTTCTTACAGACTTGCTCAAGTCAGAAAACAAGGAATTTTAAACTACCTTCGTCCTGACGGCAAATCTCAAGTTACCGTTGAATATGAAAATGATAAACCCGTAAGAATTGATACTATTGTTATTTCAACCCAACATGATGACGTAATTAACGGTACATCCGATAATAAGATTATTCAAGAAACAATTAAAAATGACATGATTAAATATGTTATAGATTATGTATTTGAAAGAGAACAATTAAAACCGGACAGCACAACAAAATATTTAATCAATCCGTCAGGAAGATTTGTAATAGGCGGACCGCAAGGTGATGCAGGGTTAACTGGCAGAAAAATAATCGTTGATACTTACGGCGGTTACTCAAGACATGGCGGTGGTGCATTCTCAGGCAAAGACCCGACTAAGGTTGACCGTAGTGCAGCATACGCAGCAAGATACGTTGCTAAAAACATCGTTGCAGCAGGTTTAGCTGATAAATGCGAAATTGAACTCGGTTACGCTATCGGTGTTGCTCAACCTGTTTCTATCTTCGTTGACACTTTCGGTACAGGAAAAATTTCTGACGACCATATTATGAAACTTGTTCAAGATAACTTTGATTTAAGACCTATCGCTATTATTAATCAATTCGATTTAAGAAATTTACCCAAGAAAAACGGCGGTAAATTCTATCAAAGACTTGCAGCATACGGACACTTGGGAAGAACTGATTTTGATGTTCCGTGGGAACATACAGACAAAGCTCAACTTCTTAAAGAACAAGCTTTGTGTATCAGTGCAAATGCATAATAAATTTAAAAATGAGCAGATATTTTATCTGCTCATTTTTTTTATAAATTCAATTTCTTCTTCCTTTGTTTTTATTTTACCTTTAAGCTTCTCTCTTAAAATATCATCAAAAATTTGAATAAAAATTTTAGACGGTTTATACCCTAAATTAATTAAGTCATTTCCCGTTATTTCTACTTTTATATTCTTTAAAATTTTTTGATACCTTAAAACTGTTGTATCATTTGTAATTAAGTAATAAATATTTAATGATAAATCTTGTTTTTCATTATATTTTTTATAAATTTCAAAATCGTCTTTTTTGATATTTTCTGTTAAAAGTTGTTTTATTTCATTCAAAATTTTTTTCTCTTTTGAAGTAAGATTATATCTCTCATCTTCATAATTTGAATTTAAAACTAAAAAAGTAAAATAAATGAATTTTAAATCTTGAAATTTTTTTAATTTTTTTTCGTCAAATTCAGTTATGGGATTATCGCCAAATAATTTATAAACCTTGTAGTCAATAATATTCTTATATAAATTTTCCTTTGGAATAGAAAAATATTGAAATAATTCATTTTTAATTCGTTCTAAAGGAATTAAATCACTATTATCGGATAAATACTCTTCCATCAATTTTTTTGTATAAGTATCAAGTTCAAACCCAAATCTTACCATAAATTTTAACGCTCTGATTATTCTTGAGGGGTCATCAATAAAACTTTTTGCGTGTAAAATTTTAATTTTTTTATTATTTAAATCACTGTATCCGTTAAAATAATCAATAAGCTTATATTTATCTTTATTTAAAAGCCCAAGAGCCAAAGTATTAATTGTAAAATCCCGTCTTTTAACATCTTTCTCAAGTTCACAGCCAAAATTATATGCAACGGGCAAAACCCCGCCGGAAGAATATTTTTCTTCTCTGGTAGAAGCAAAATCTATCTGTACCCCATTTGCAAATTCAACTTTTGCAGTCCTAAGATTTTCTTGCGTTGAAATTATCTTACAATCTATTTTAGCTTCCAATAATTTTGCAAATTCAATTGCATCATATTCAACTGTAATATCAACATCTTTAAAAATATTATTTAAGATTAAATCTCTTACAACTCCGCCAATTAAATAGATATTGATTCCATTTGCCAAAGCAATATCGGAACAACAAGATATAACAGATTTATAATCCGCCGGAACAAATTTTTCATATTCTTCTTTTAAAATAATATCCATTTTGGAATTATAACAAATTAATTAAAATCTTTAAACACGGGATTTGGTTTATCTAATTTATTAAAATATTCAAAATCAATCTTTGATAAAGAGCTTTGAGCATCTTTAGGTTTCATTTTTTCTTTAAGATCTCTTTTCGCCTGAACCTGTTTTGTAATAAATATATTAAGTTTTGCAATGCCCATACCTAAAACGATACCGGAATATAAATATCCCGCAATTTGAGCACCGGCTAATTTAAATATTTTTTTCTTAACATCAGGTGCGGCATTTTTGAACATTTCGGAGAACTTCATCACTTTACCGTCTTTCATAAGTTCTTTAGCGTTAGGCAAAAGTACTTCATCAAAAGACTTAACTGAAGATTTTGTCAGCCAATTTAGAGCATATTTAACACCCTTTTTAGCTCCGTCCTGAGTAACGGGATTATTAATCAGTTCTTTTCCTCCGATAGCTCGTGCGGTAAGCTTTGAAACCATTCCGCCTAATATTAGCCAGTTTGTAAACCCTAAAGTATCTTTTATTACGGCTTCTCTTAGTTCATTGCTGTCTCTTGCCGACATAAATCTTGAACCGATTGTAAGCCCGTATAAAAATTTAAACTGATTTATTGTAGGTATTTTACTGTTGAATTGAACATTAGATATTAAATCAACAGGCTTCCCGATTGAACTGATTGCTGCAATAGGGAACGCAATTCCTAAAACTTTTTTCAAAGTTTTAAATTTATCAGAATTGTCGCTTTTCTTATTTTCAACCCCGACAAAACCGTCTTGCCCCGTACGTTTTTTTGTCAGCCATCTGTTTATCGGTTGGACTGACATACATAAAGCAGCACATATACCTAAACCTAATAAAGTAGATGCAACTTTATTTTTTGTAAGTGCTCCGGCAAAATTTTGAATTTTATCAAGCGGTTTGCCTTTAAAAGAATTTGAAAGCGATACAGCATTATCAACAAGTTCCGATAAACTTGAAGAAACTTCTTTTACTCCTTCTTGCCCTATATTTAATTTAAATGAAGCTTTTGCTCCGGTATCTTTCACAATTTTAGAGATAATTACATTTTTTAATTCTTTAACTTCTTGCGTTAATTGTTTCTTAGAACCTTTACCTGCAGAAGATAATTCTTTCATTTTATTAGAAAGATTTACAAGAGAGTCAACAATTTCATCTTTACTTTGTGCAGAAACACTCTGCCATTGAGCTCCGTTTAATCCTTTTAAACTTTGTACAAAACCGTCAAAATATTGTTTTGATTGCCCCTGTGAATTTTGCCATAACGTTGACATATTTTTGATGGTATCACCGTTGGCAAAAATATTTTGAGCTTTTATACCATAATCTTTATTAAATTTACCCGATATTAATGTAGCAGCCCCTAATCCGATAAGCCCGACACAAGCATGAATAAAGCAACTTACACCTTCTCTGAAAAAGGTTTCAATCCCTGATTGTTTCCCTCTGTTTTTTGTTTCAATTACGGTTCTTGGAATAACCATAGAACACAAATCAACAGCACAAGCTCCGATAGCAGGACTGTTGCTTAAAGCACGTAAACCGCCTAAAACTGCCGTCGCGGGTCCTTTAAAACTTTGTTTATCTTTATTTTTATATTCGGCTGTTTTTATAGATAATACAGGATTATTTATTTTCTCTATCATACAATTTGTGTCTTTTCCCTAATCTTAATGTATGTCAAAATTTTTTTTGCTACCATGCCACATATTTTGTTACACTAAAATTTCACTGTTTTTTATTTTATCAAAAAAAATTTATAAATTAACATATCTTTATAATTTCTTTACAGATTAACAATAATCATTAAAGTTTTAATAAATTATGCCGATATACATTCTATAAGGAGAAAAAAAGGACAATGCAGGAAAATCACATTATACAAAGAAATCCGTTCGGGCTCAATATTGCACTGCCTAAAAAATCTTTTGAAGATGTAAAAAAGGTTGCCCAAAAAGAACTTGAAAATATTACTGTTAATCCTTTTATTGATTATTTTGCGGAAAATGACAAAGTATTTTCAGGCGAAGTTGCAGGTCAAATCAGAAAATATCAAGCCCAAATATATTCTTTAGGACAAATAATGAGAGAAGGTCAACCAAGATCTACCTTTAAAATGGATATGTAAACTGACCTTTCACAATAAATTTTCATCATTCCAATGCAATATTGGAATGATTGTCGTATTTATAATAAGTTATACAAAATTATCACATAAATTTTCATTTAATTTAGGTAGAGCGGCATCTATTTTCGAGCGTGCATAAACATTCCGCTTCGCTTTTAAATTACTCCGTAATTTCTCCGCTCCGCCTGTTTCTTGTACTTTCGGGTTCGCTCGGCTTCGCCTCGTCTCCACCCTCCCGCACCATATTGAATTTTCGGGCGTGCATAAACATTCCGCTTCGCTTTTAAATTACTCCGTAATTTCTCCGCTCCGCCTGTTTCTTGCACTTTCGGGTTCGCTCGGCTTCGCCTC
>CANRMD010000005.1 GCA_947631645.1 Candidatus Gastranaerophilales bacterium | reverse complement strand
TTAGGATTAGACCCGGGGTTATACATACCTACATCAATTAAGTCTTTATTTTCACGATACAAAGACATAATTTTACGCATTTTATTAGCTGCTTCTTTATGCTCATCTGTAACAATTTCCGTAAATAAACGGCTTATGGAGCCAAGAACGTCAATAGCGGGATAATGGTTCATTTCCGCAATTTTTCTTGATAAAAATATATGTCCGTCAACAATACCGCGGACCGTATCAACAACCGGGTCAGTAATATCATCACCTTCCATCAATACCGTATATAAAGCCGTAATTGAACCTTTTTCACTGTTTCCGCTTCTTTCCAAAGCTCTTTGAAGCCATGAGAATATAGATGGAGGATAACCTTTAATTGTAGGAGGTTCCCCTATAGACAAACCTACTTCTCTGCCTGCCATAGCACAACGGGTAACGGTATCAGTCATTAAGAAAACTTTTTTGCCTTGATCTCTAAAATATTCGCAAACAGAAGTAGCTGCAAGTAAACATTTTTGACGAATTAAAGGAGGCTGGTCGCCTGTTGAGCAAACCAAAACAGATTTTTTCATACCCTCTTCGCCCAAGGAGTTTTCAACAAACTCTTTAACTTCTCTGCCACGTTCTCCAATCAAGGCAACGACGTTAACATCCGCATCAGAATTTCTTGCAATCATACCGAGCATTGTACTTTTTCCGACACCGGAACCCGCAAAAAGCCCCATTCTCTGTCCCGCACCAAGCGTTAACATTGAATCTATAGCTCTTACTCCGGTTGAAAATACTGTTTTAATAATAGGTCGTTCAAAGGCATCAGGCGGGTCATTATCTATATTTACCCAAACTCCGCCTCTTGTATCCATTGGTTTTCCGTCAATAGGTTCACCTAACGGACTTATTAATCTTCCAAGCAAAAAATCTCCCATAGGAAAACTTATTGCTTTTCCTGTTGTTGTAACTAAACTGCCCTGACCTATTCCTGCCCCGTCATATAGTAAAAGCAATTGGGCATTTTCACCTTTAAATGCAACAACTTCTGCCGGTTTTTTTTCGCCTTCCATTGTTTCTATAAAACACAAATCACCTATTTTAAGCCCCGGCAATTTTACTTCAACAGTCAAACCTAAAAGTTTTGATACTGTTCCTTTATAGCTATACAGCTTTGTCGAATTTATTATTTCAAAAGCTTGTTTTTTTACATATTCAATTGATTTTTCTCTGCTTTGTTCTAACATTTACCTACTCGAAATTATAATTCAATGATTCACCGATTGTATCAACCGCTTCAACTCTGATATCAGTAATAAGTTCAGAATAAGAAATAACAACAATTGTAGGAATATGTCTTTCAAGAAGTTGGTACAAAGGCAGTCTTATTCTTGGCGAACACAATATAACCGGCTGAACATTAATATTCTGATGAGCTCTTATTAAGGTAGAAGCCGCTGATTCAATTAATTCCTGAACCTGTAAAGGATTTAACAGGAACATTGTACCAAGTTCTGTTCTTTGACAGCTGTCATCTAATGTTTTTTCCCATTCAGGGGACAAAGTAAGAGCATATAGTACTTTATCCTGATTACAATTTGCAAGACAAATTTGACGGCCTAAAGCTGCTCTTAGACGTTCCGACAATATATCAGGCTCTTTTGAAAATCTTGCATAGTCGCATAATCTTTCAAAAATAAATATAATATCTTTTATGGAAACTTTTTCTCTTATTAAGTTAACAAATATTTTTCTCAAATCACTTGTTGAAATAATAGTAGGAACAAGGTCATTAACAAGAGTCGGGTCTTGGCTCTTAACAAGTTCCATAAGTTTAAGAACATCGGTTTTAGTCATAATTTCGTCTACGTATTTTCTAACGCAGTCTTGCAAGTGGGTGATAATAACATCAACCGAATCAACCGCATTATCAACTTTTTCTTTTTTAAGATATTCAGTATCCATCCAGTATGCCTGAGTTTGGAAAGTCGGGTCTACACCAATGATAGCATCTTTTGGAACTTCTTTACCCATAGCATCCCATTGGTCTGCAATAACCATACTCTTTTTAGGATAAACCGTACCTGTTGCAACAGTATTTCCGCGAACTGATATCATATATTCATTTGAACCAATCGCTGATGAATCCATAATACGAATATTAGGAATAATATAACCGAGTTCATCTGTAACTCTTTGTCTTAAAGCAGCTATCTTCGGCAATAATAAACCGTCTTGCTCAGGGTCAGCTATTTCTAATAATCCTGTTCCGACCTGAAGATTTAATACATCAACGCCCAATCTTTCATACATTCTGTTAGGGTTAGTTAAATCACTCATACTCTTTTTAACCGCATCTAATTGTCCTAACTGGGACTGAACATCTTTATTAACAGAAACAATCAAATAAGCGACTAAAATAACAGCTGCATATAAAGTAAATGTATACCAAGGTAAGCCCGTTATAAAGCTTGACAAGGCAATAATCATTAAGAATACAACAGTAAATATTAAACTTGAAGGCTTACTTAAAATTTGCCCCGACAAATCACCGCCTAATGAACCGCCTGAAGCAGTAGAACGGGTCATAACGATACCGGCGGATATAGCCATTAATAATGACGGCAACTGGGAAGCCAAACCGTCACCAACTGTCAACACTGTATATTTTTGAACAGCTTCTCCGGCTTGCATTCCTTGCATTAAAACACCGACGCACAAACCGCCTACAATATTTATTACAACAATGATAATACCCGCCATGGTATCACCTTTTACGAACTTCATGGCACCATCCATTGAACCGTACAAATTAGATTCTCTTTGGAGGTCTTCTCTTCTTTTTATTGCTTCTTCCGGTGAAATTAAACCCGCATTAAAATCGGCATCAATTGTCATTTGTTTACCGGGCATAGCATCTAATGCAAACCTTGCCGCAACTTCCGCGATACGTTCAGAACCTTTTGTAATAACCATAAACTGTACAATTGTTATAATTATGAATATTACAAAACCGACTACCAAATTTCCGCCGGTTACGAAATTACCGAACGCATCAATTACTTCACCCGCTTCACCTTTTGACAAAATTAATCTTGTTGATGCAATTGATAATACAAGTCTGAACATTGTTCCGATTAATATTATGGACGGGAAAGAAGCTAATTCCAACGGTCTTTGTATATACAAAGAAATCATCAACAGCAAAATACCTAATGTTATATTAAAGCTTATTGCGAAGTTTACAATAACGGGAGGTAATTCAACAATTAACAGCACAATTAGCAGTATTACAAATATTGCTAATCCGATTTCACTTACCATTGATGTACTTGAGCCTTGCGGCTGTGCCATTAATTATTCCTCTTTCTGTTTTTTCAATGCTTTTTCTATTATTGCCAATTGAGTTTCTATTGTTGCATCAATAATTCCGTTTGACGTTTCGACCTTTACTCCTCCGTTTTTGATTTCATTATCCGGAACAACTACTACTTTTGCTTCAAAATAATTATCTGAAAATATATCATTAACGTTTTCTCTGAGGATTTCAACATCTTTTGGCATAACTTTTAAAGTTATACGATTTTCGGTTTTATTTATTTCTTCCAATACTCCTTTTATTAGTGGTATAATATACTCCCTATCCGTTTCAACTTCTTTATTTAATATTTTACTTGCTATTTTAGTTGCAACTTCCATAATACATTCGGAAACTTTATCATAAACTTCATTTTTATAATTAAAAAACTCGGCAAAATTTTCTTTTAAGAGTTGTAAATCTTGTTTAGCATTTTCAACTCCTTCATTATATCCTTCTTTTTTTGCTGCTTCTTTTATAGAAATAGCATCTTGCTGTGCACGATTTATAATATTTCTGTCTTGAGTACGCCTGTACCCTCTTCTTCTTACACCCTCTCTTCTTTCTTCTCTTTGCTCAAACTGAATGTTATCAATATCCAAAGAAAATATATCATCATTATCTTTTGGAGGTTCATTTTTAACAGATTCTTCAGGCTCAGGAATAACAATTTCTTCCTGATTCAAAGGTGTTATAACCTCGGACAAATCAGGAATAAATTCGGTGATTTTTTCTTTTTTATCAGTTTTTTGAGTTGTATATTTCTTCTTAATTATCATTTATTTTATTTTCTATCGTATTAATTAAACATTGTAATACTCGCGGAGAAAAAAAATCAGCAGCGGGGAACGTCGTATCCAATATTAAATCCTTTACCGATTCCCTTTCATTTTGTGCAAGTCTGCTCAATTTATCAGGTGATGTGAGTTCTAAAAGTTTATAGTGATTTTTTAATAATTTTGGAATATTTATCGTATCTGAAACAGGAAGCAACCTTTTAATTTCTTCCAATGTTTTAATAATAATTCTATGGTCAATTTTATCTTCAAGATTGCTCATTTTCATATAATTAAGTACATGGCCTCTATCGTTATCAGATAACGACTCAAGAATATCTTTGCATTTTTCTTGCGGTAATCTTTTGAGCAAAATTGCGAGTGCTGCAAATTTCAAAACTTTATTATCAGAACCCGTTTGAGATTGTTCTACAGATTGTTGTGCATTTACCAGTTTTGATTCTTCTTCTGTTTTTTGCACCATATCATTCAAATTAGATTTATTAACGGCAGATTCAAACTGTTGTTGATTTAATATTCCGCTTTTAACTAATTTTTGAAGTTCTTCATCATAAACTTGTTTAACTTTTTCTTCTACAAGATTTATAAGAGTTTCTTGAGGCATATTTTTTATAATAGCAAGTTTAGCAGTATTAAAAATATTAGCCGCAACAACCTGAAGAATACCGTCTCTGTTAGCTACAGGTATACCCCCGTTTATCAAATCAATTGACTTATGAAAAGTCCATTCTCCGATAAATTGAGTAACAAGTGCAGCTTGATCCGCATTAAATTTTAACTGCGGATCATTACTTAACGCCTCACCGGCCATAAAGCAAAATCTTCTGACTGTATCAACTATTGTTTTTTTATCCTCATTCGTAAGAGTATCGGGAGCCGCATTACTGTTAGGCTGCATAAGGACTTCCATAGCTTGTTGAGCCAAGTCTGTTGCAAATGCTTTATAATCGAATCCCTCTATCGGCATTATTTACTCCACTACGTTTTTTCAATCCAGTTTTTTAGTTCTTCAACAGTTTTCTTACTGTCCGCATAATTCATCTCCGATGAAACTTCCTCAACTACATCAGATAAAGACATATCCGGTTGTTTCTTTTTTTCAAGCTGCAATTGTTTTTGCTGTTCCAGTAATTCCTGAGTTAAAATACTTTGTTTTTCAATTAATTCAGCAGCTTTCAAATTGACATCAACTATTTGCTTTTCTTGTAATTTTGTTTTTTCTTTCAATTGCTGTAATTCTTTAACCTGATCAGAGGAAGAATCTTTAAGCTTTTTATGTACAAATACAAAACCTACAATTAACCCGAGCAGTAAAAGAACAATTGCAAGCCACCAAGGATTTCCCGATGCATCCGGTGTAGGAAGATTAACCGGTCTGTCGGAAGCCAAATAAGGGTCTATTGTTTCTGCATATGCTATTGATACATCTTCTGCCGATACTTTTGGAGAAGCGGCATGAGCTATTTGCTCCTTTAATTCATCTTCCGTCATATTCGGAGGCATTGCATCCGCGTTCATTGTAACTGCTATTGATATTTTTTCTATTATTCCGGTTTTATAATACTCACTTGTATGAGTTTTACTTACACCGTATGTTGTTTCACTTGCAGTTCTTGAATAATTTTTATTTTGAGAAGAAGATGATGCCGAATTTTGAAGTCCGTTAGGTAAATATACACTAACCGCATCAGAACCTCTGCTTGTATCTTGAGAATTATCACCTAACCCTTCTTTAAATGTTTGTTCGGTCAATGCAGTTTTTTCATTCGGATTATACTGAATATTTGTTGTTTCTCTTGGCACTTGATTTAAAAATGTGCTGACGGTTACAACATAATTACCATGTCCTATAAGCATATCAAGTTGTGCAGCAACTTTATTTTGCATATAAGAATCATTTTCCTGAACTTTAGAAATCTGATCATCAATGGATTTAACCATACTATTATAAACATTACCGTTTGAATCGGTAATAGATATATTTTCCGCAGCCAAATCAACAACAGAGCCCATTAATAAACTTTTAATTGCTTTAATTACGGAAGTATCCAACTTAACACCGCTTGCAACAGTCAACATAACCGTAGCACTAACGGGTTTTTTATCAGCTTTAAACATTGAATTTTCGGGGATTGAAACTAAAACTGCAGCATTATCAATATTAGGCATTTTCCTTATTAATCTTGAAAGTTCACCGTTAACAGCCCTTGCCAGTTTTATTCTTTTATCTTCTCTTGTAGAAGTAAAATCATTTTTATCAAATATTTCCAGACCGACATTTTGATCAATTAAACCGCTTTTAACGAGGATTAAAAGAGCTCCGTCACGCTGAGTATTTGTATATTTACCGCCCTCTAAAAATACTGTCGTTTTTGAACCGTCTGTTCTTCTTTTTGCAACAATTTTATGCCGTGCCAATATACTTTGAATTTCAATTGCCTTACCTTGGTTATCCGTTGTTACTATATCAAAAGGTTCTTTTTCAATTTTATCAATAACTTCAGCATTATTTTTATTGCCGCCTCCAACGCTAAGAGCAACAATAAGCACAAGAATAAAAAGGAAAGCTCCGACACCGCCTATTACAGAATATAACAATTTTTTATTTTTCAACAGTTCGTTAAAATTCATAAATCCCTAATCTTCATACTAAAACTTACTTGATATTATACTATTTTTTTTTATTTAAGGTAACAACTTTACACTTGTTATTATATTGAAATTTGCATAACGGAAGTATAAGCATTAACAACTTTAGAAGTCATTTGAGTAGCAAGGCTGATACCGAGTTCTGCTTTTGCCATCGCAGTAACAACATCATGGATATCAACATCAGGATTTCCCATCATTTGTTCATTTAATAATTGATCGGGTTTATCAATTTCATTATTTAAATTTGTAATCATTCCCGAAAGAACATTTTTAAAACTTGTACCGTCAGACTCATTAAGAGCATCCAATCCAAATCCTTTTTTTGAAAAATCACCAACAGGTATTGCTGAAGCAACATCTGAAAAAATATTAACATTCGGAATTAATCTGTTTTCAATCATATATTATACCTTTCGTTTATAAATAATTAGCTAAAATACTTTTTACATAATTTTGAGTTTCGCTAAATGGAGGAATACCGTCATATTTGTCAACATTACCGGGACCGGCGTTGTATGCGGCAAGGCCTAAAACTATATTTCCGTTATATCTGTCAATCATACTTTTTAAATATCTTACTCCGCCATCCACATTTTGTACCGGGTTATAAGGGTCTGTTACACCTAACGCACGTGAGGTAGAGGGCATTAATTGCATAAGACCTTGAGCCCCGGCAGATGATTTTGCTTTCGGATTAAAACCTGATTCTTGTTTTATAACAGCATTTACCAAATTTTCATCAATTCCGTGTTTTCTGGCTATTCTTGATACTAACTCTTTGATATGAGATTTTTCAGCACTTCGTGACTGTTGAGAGTATGAAATTGCGGATATATCATCATCGGTATATCTTCCAATATTATCTGTTTTTGTTGTTGTTAAATTTCCGAATTTTACTGAATTTGGAGTTGATTTAGTATTAAATCTTGTATGTACGTTTAAAGATGAATTTAATACATCTTCAAATGTTTTAAATTCAACACCTTCTGGCTGTTCGGGTTTTAGCTGACTTTGAACATAAGTATCTATCTGTTGAGCACGTTTTATAGCATTAGCTTGTCCTGATGAATTTAATAAATTTTGAATTATACCCGTAAACATTACACACTACCCTTTAAAAATACTAACTTCCGATTGATGCTGCCCTGTCCGCCATTGCTTTTGTCATTGTAATTATAGCTAAGCTTGCCTCATAGGCTCTCTGTGCCATTGTAGCATCTGTTATTTCAACGAGAGGATCAACATTTGATGCTCTTATGTATCCGTTTTCATCAGCATCAGGGTGTCCCGGCTTATACAATTTATCTCCTAATGTAGGATCTTCAACAACTCCTGACATCGCAACACTGCCTGAAGAATAAGGAAGCGTACCCGCCCCAAATACAGACTCTCTCATCTGATTCATAATACTTAAAAAAGAGCTTCTGTCCGTAGATACAATAAGAGGTATCTTTCTTTCATAGTTAGGAGTATCCATATTAGCAATATTTTTTGAGTGGATATCCAACCTCATACCATGTACTCTCAGGCCGTCACAGCCTATATTCATTGCACTTAATATACCCATTAGCTGTTACCCATATTTATTACTGTTCTCATTTCGGTAATTATAGATGTCATTCTTCTTGCCGCTACCGTAAACAACAATGAATTTTTCTGCATTTCGGATAATTCCGTTGCAGGGTCAACTTTTTCATCACTTGTCTCGACACTCACAGGTGACGGTCCCATTTTTGCCGCAAGTGCAGTTTCTAACGGATTTGCCGTTCCGCCTAAATACTGTGTAAATGATATATCTTTTCTTTTATAGTTAGGCGTATCCATATTTGCAAGGTTTGATGACAAAGCCTTCTGCCTTTGTGCAATCAAATCAAGTGCATTTAATGTTCTTCCTATAGGATTATTCGGTTGTATCATTTACTCACCTTCTTATTGATTTAGCTGTAATGCTTTTGAATACATATCATTTATTGTTTGCAATACTTTAAAACTTGCAAGCATTGAAGCATTCAATCTTAATATTGAATTAACTTCATTCATCATATCTACGTTAGTAACTTCTATATTTCCCTGTTTAAATCTTGTATGGTCTTTTAAAAGTATCGGTTCACCCGATTCTGCCGTAATATAATATTTGTTATTATCGCCTTTTTTCAAACCCTCAACATTTTGAAAATTTACTAACGGAATATTACCCAAATACTCTTTACCCGAACCGTCTTTATTAAATATTTCCACGTCACCGTTTTCTCTGATAACAAGGTTATCATAGTTTATGGGTATTTGTATTCCGTCACCGACAAGATATCCGTCATTAGTAATCAGATATCCGTCCTTATCCACTTTAAAAGAGCCTTCTCTTGTATAAGAAACTTCTCCCGTAGTCGATGTAACAGGAATAAAACCAATACCGTCGATTGCGACATCAAATTCTCTGTCGGTTCTTTGAATAGCACCGGGGGAGTAATCAGTTCTTTCAACACCCGACAAGAAACCGTTTTCATCAAGCATTTGTTCAAATCTTACATTTTTATATCCGTTTGTATTATAGTTCGAAACATTAGTAGATATATATCCCATTTTTTCAAATTGGAATTCTGCGTTAACTATACCTTTATTTATAATACCTTGAAGTGTCATCTAAAACCTTTCTAGCTTCCTGCAAGTGCCGATATTACTCTTTGTAAATTTGAATTCTGTATTTGAAACAGTTGTCTGTTTGCCTCAAAAGTTTTTGGATAAAGCATTGCTTCCATAAATTCCGTCTGCAAATTTACATTTGAAAATTCACTGTACCTTTGTCGAACATTCGGAGCCATTACGGCAACTCCATCTTGTGTAACAATACCTAATGTACCCGCAGTTTCCAATTTTCTTGTTTTTTTATTAAAAACCTTTACAACACCGTTTAAATCAACAGATATATCTTCAATACTTTCTGGGACTAACGGAAGAATTATAGGATTACCCATATTGTCTAATACTTTACTGCCGTCAAGCGAAAGAATTTCTCCGTTTTTATTCATTTTAAAACGACCGTCACGAGTTAATTGGATACCCTCTTTTGTCAAAATTTGAAAATATCCTTTTTCGGCAAGAGCAAAATCTAAAGGATTATTTGTAAGTCCCAATCTGCCAACCGAATCATCAGTCGTAGTTGAAATTGCATCTTCACCTATAAATTCGGCGAAAGAAGAAACAACCGGGATTTTTCTTTGATAACCAATTTTATCAAAACCCGTAATGTTCTCATTAGCTATTCCCATAAGAGCCATCTGCATTCTCATGGCTCTGATATTTTGAACTATTCCTCTTTCTGTAAAATGTACACCGCCGTTTAGCATATACTTTCCCTTTTTTACTCATACTTAATGATAATATATTGAAAGTCAATTTACCCCGTATTTATGGTGGAAATAAATGATTTTATTTATACCTTTCTCCTCCGTTTGAATGAACTTTTGTCTTTGAAATCATTTATATGATATTATGTTTACAAATATAAGTTTGAAATGGGGATATGCTAATCAGAAGAATAATACTTTCTGTACTAATAATTATTTGCATCAGTTTGCGAGCCGAGGCAATAAAAATCGGGCTGCAAACAAATCAGAAAGAGATAAAAATCGCATCATCCGTATACGGTGAAATATATGATACAGCTAATGATAAGCTTTTGTATCAAATCAGCCCCATGAAAGTTTATCATATTAAATCAAAAGGAAACGAACTGGCTATAATAATAAACAAAAAAGAAGTAGGACTCAAAACAAATGAAATATTAATCAGAACAAAAACTCAGGGTTTTTTGTGTGCAAAAAGAGCCTGGTATAGAGGTGAGTTTATAATATATAATTGGGGCAACTACGGTGCAACACTGATAAATCAGCTTCCTTTAGAAGACTATTTAAAAGGGGTAGTTCCGTCAGAAATGCCGTCAAGATGGAATACGGAAGCACTAAGGGCACAAGCAATTGCAGCAAGGAGTTATGCGGTAGCCACAAGAGCCGCCGGTAAACATGCATCAAAGGGTTTTGACCTTGTTGATACTACTGCCGATCAAGTATACGGCGGTGCAAGTGCCGAAAAAGCCACAACCTCAAGAGCAGTTGATGATACAAGAGGAATTGTTCTTGTACAGGATAAAAGAGTTTTACCAACATACTATCATGCCAGCTCGGGCGGACAAACCAAAGTTTGGAATTCAGGCAGTTCTTTCTTAAAATCGGTATATTCTTTTGATTCCGGTACAAAGAAAAACGGGCACGGAGTCGGCATGAGCCAAACAGGGGCTAACAATCTTGCAGCTCAAGGATACAATGCTTTTCAAATATTAAACTACTATTATAAAGATTTTAAATTTGCTAAACTCAGTCAAAACTGGAATATTTAATAAATTTCGATTATAATAAATATTTAAGGAGTTTTTTTATTTATGCTCGTAAAATTATTAGGTAAAATTAAAAAAACGAAAAAGATTAATTGTTTATTAATTACACCTCCATTACTGGATCCTAAAACTATATATATTGCAATGCCGGTACTTTTAGGTCAGATAAAAGCATTTGCACCTGCCGGGGAGAGTTATAAAGCAAAAAATTTAGACTTAAATATTAAATTTTTTAGAAAAATATTATCAAAAGATTTTATTGAAAAAACAAAAAATCAGTATGATAAACAAAAGATAAAATACGATGAACAAGAAGCTGAATTTATTATTAATAATATACAAAATTCATTGCAAATATATAGTGAAGCATTATATGGAAATGAAGAATTTGATAAAGCTGAAGATACAATAAATTCAGCATTAAACTTTATAACTTTAAAGTATAAAAATTTCAAAATTAACAAATTAAGTAATTTCGAAAACAGTTTTTTAGATTTTAGTCCTGATTATCAATATATACAAGAAATTACAAAAAATAAAGAAAAAAATATATTTGTAGAATTTTTTGAAGAAATAATAAAAAAAGAAATAAGAAAAGAAAAATATGATTTAATCGCAATAACAATACCATTTATAGGGGCATTAATACCTGCTTTAACTTTATCAAAACTTTTAAAAATCAGGACAAAAAGTCACATAACAATTGGCGGAAATTATATAAAGCCGCAAGACATATATAACAATCCTAAAATTTTAAATAATTTTTGCGATTCGATAATGTTTGGCGACGGAGAAGAATCTATTATTCAATTGTTAAAATCTATTGAAAACAGAACCCCCTGTAAAAATGTCAACGGAATTATGTATAAAAATAAAAAAAATGTAATAATTAATACAGAACCTAAAAGAATAAAGAATATAAATAATTTGGCAAATATGTCCTTTGATGGTATTAACTTCGACGAATATTTATTTAAAAGGGCTAATATTTATATAATAAATTCTAAAGGATGTTATTGGGGCAAATGCACTTTTTGCAGCTTAGGTTCTAAATATGATAAATATCAAATAAAAACACCTTCAAAAGTCATCAAAGATATTAAAGAAATCATACAAAAATATCCTCAACATGGTTGGATACAATTTCAAGATGATGCGTTATCCCCTGCATATCTTAATAAATTAGCTGATGAAATAATAAAAGAAAATTTAAATATTTATTATACAATTTTTGCAAGGTTTGAAAAAGAATTTTCGGATGAATTAATCAAAAAACTTTATAAATCAGGTTTAAGATCAATATATTGGGGGCTGGAATCAGGCTGTCAATCCGTTCTTGATAAAATGAACAAAGGAATCAATTTAGAGAATGTACCTCATATTTTAAAAACATGTTATGAAACAGGTATATCAAATATGGCAGGAATAATAGTTAATTTTCCGACAGAAACAGTTGAAGAAATAAACGAAACAATTAAATTTTTAAAATCAGTAATTCAATACGTTACAATAAGTCCGGGGCAATATGCTTTAATGAAAAACAGTTATGTTTACAAAAATTGCGAAAAATACGGACTTAAAATTACAAAAGAAAACGATTTTTCTTATGCAGTAGAATTTAAAGATACAAATTTATCCAATGAAATAAAACAAAAAAAATGGTCTGATTTTCTTGAAGTAATAAAAACCACTAATTATAAAATTGATGAAAATAAAAGCCTATAGTAATATCAAATATTCTTAAGTTCATCAGGAATATATTTAGACCAATCTTTTTCGAGTTTATCAATAAATTGATGAGCATCTAAAACATCGTCGTAAGAAATAGGCATGGGGGTCGGTTGAATTTCAAGTGCATCATCTTTTAAATCAGATTTTAATGCAAAACCTCCAAGCCCTAAAAGTGCCATACCAAAGCTTTTTCCGCATTCAGGGCATACAATTTGCAAAACCAATAAATCTTTTTCTTCTCTTTTTATAAAAATTGCATCTTCATCAAAATCATGCTTGCATACATTGCAGCATAATCCTGAAAATAACTTTTTTAGTACTGATTTTTCCATATTTACCTCAATATTATATATCAATGTTTAAGAAAAAGTAATTTGTGGAATATTATAAATGTGGTTATTATTTAATAGAGGAATAGTGTTATGGATGGTCTTTATTTATTATTATTCGGGGCATTGATGTACTTCTTACTTATTGCATTACCTTCTATGTTTGAAAAAAGAGGCGAAGCTCACTAGTATTTACGTTTTATGTGTTAATAGAAAAACAAAGGACGCGGCTTGAGGAGCCTGTGTCCTTTCTTGCATTCATACTCCCTTTTATTACCCTCTCTCATTATCTATGACAGTCGGGTAATAAAAAAGTTCCTTATTTTTCTTCCCAATTTGTTGTTTCTTTTGTATCTTTCAAAATAATATTTATACCGTCCAATAAAGTTCTTACCTTATCGGCAATTGCCCAATTTTTCTCTTTTCTTGCAATATTTCTGTATTCAATTATTTTTTCCATTAAAGAATAACCTTTTAAGTTTTTATCTTCAGAGGTTAAAAATTCCATTTCATTAACAATTGAATTTAATCTGTTTTGAAGTTCTTCTTCATTTAATCTTTCTTTTTCAATTTTAAAGCCTATTACATCAGTCAACAAAGTGAGTATTGAAGCATATTTTACAGCTGAGTTTAAATCATTTTCATTTACCGCTTTATTAGCCTTTGTAACCGCATCAAAAATAACGGCAAGTGCTTTTGAGGTGTTTAAATCTTCATCCATAGCAGAGGTAAAGTTTTTTATTTCATCAGTATCTTTTACATCAATGAGTTTATCCCGACCCACATACTTTATAACTTCATTAATAGCGGTTTGAATACGTTTCCAACCTGATTTTGCCCCATCTAAGGCTTCAGAAGAAAATTCAACCGGCATTCTGTAGTGATTTGTAAGAATAAAAAGTCTTATTGTATTTGCATCATAATTAGCAAGCATATCGTCAATAGTAACAAAGTTTTTCAGTGATTTAGACATTTTTTCTTTGTTAATTGTAACAAAACCGTTATGCAGCCAATAATTAACAAACTTACATCCGTTTGCACATTCTGATTGTGCTATTTCATTTTCATGATGAGGGAAAATCAAATCAGCCCCGCCGGCGTGAATATCAATAGTTTTACCTAAATGCTTTCTTGACATTGCACTGCATTCAATATGCCATCCGGGTCTGCCTTTTCCCCAAGGAGAGGGATACCCGAATTCTTCATCACGTTTCCAAAGAGCAAAATCAAGTACATCTTCTTTTATACTTGATGCTTCAACTCTGGCTCCCGCTATTAAATCTTCTATAGGCTGTTTACTTAATTTACCGTAGTCTTTAAATCTTTTTACTCTAAAATAAACATCTCCGTCTGTTTCATAAGCATAATCATTTTTTATTAAATCTTTTATAATAGAAATCATTTCACCCAGAGTCTTTGTTGCAAACGGCTCAATATCAGGTTTTAATACGTTCAATTTTTTCATTGATTCGGCGAAAATTTCATAATATCTTCTTGAAATAACTTCTGCGGTAGTTTTTTCTTCCCTTGCCTTTTTAAGAATTTTATCGTCAACATCAGTGATATTTCTGCAATATGTAACATCATAACCTTTAAATTTAAGATATCTGTATAGCATATCCCAAGTAATATAGCATCTTGCATGACCTAAATGCGGATAATCATACACCGTCGGACCGCATACATACATACTGACTTTATTACCGTTTATAGGTTTAAAGTCCTCCGTTGCATTTGAAAATGTATTAAATAATTTCATAATAAAAATTCCTTTTTTATCATCTTACTACAAACTAAGATTTATAAAAAAGGAATTTATCTATATCCGAAATATTAATTTGCTTTATATAATATAAGTGTATTTAAATCTTCAGGTTTTATCTGAATAGCTATTTCCTGACCGTTTGCATTACGTCTTGCTAAATAATACCCTTCAGCCGATTTTGAAACAACATATTCTGACTTATCTTCAGGTCTGATATTTTTAAATACCGTTCCGACTTTAATACCATGTTTCAATCCTTGTTTGGCATTGGTAATAGAAGGGTTCAAGTATATTCTTGCAGCAGTTGGGCCGTTTGTTCTATCCATCATTTTTGTTAAAGGAGCACTTGCACCTTTTGTATCATTAAGTGCTATTACAACGGAACCCTCGTCATTGTACCTGAGAATACCTTGCATATTTTCATTTTTTTCAAGAGACTTTGTTCCGTCTTTTTTTGAAACAACTTCTTTCATTACGGGCAAAGTTACCGTTGCTCCGTTATTTAATGCACTTAATTCAGGTTTTTTTCTTAAATTTGAAATTTCAGTTGATAATTTATACATCTTATTTATATTTGAATATAAATTATCAGGACTATCATTAAGCCATTCCCAAGGAATAACATTTCTGTTTTGCTGATGATAGTTTTTAGCTTTTTCTTCAGCACCCGTTAAGCCTGTTCTATCACCCGCAAAATCAGTCGGACTTCCGGGTAAAACTGTTGTCAGCTTTAATATTGAAAGATATCTGTCATAAGCAGGTTCTATAACATTCATAAATGTTTTTGCTTCAAGTTCTTTCATATTCGGAATAGTAACTCCGTTATATTCTGCTTGCTGCAATACACTTCTTATTGCTATATTTAACGGTCTTGTACCGAATGCTTCAGAGTCAAATGTTGCACCTTTAAATTGACCTGAAGTAAGCTCGGCTATTGCCTTATAAATTTCTTTTTTCAGATTATTATCTGATACTACCGAATCAAAAGCATCATATAATCTTGAGCCCATTGCTACGGCTTTAGAACTTAATTTATCAAAATTAATTGAACTTACGGGTTTATTTAATACTTTTGAAGCAGCTAACTTATGCTCATCAGATGAAAAATCAGACTTGTATAATGCTGCATCTAAAGATAATAAATGCATAATACGGGGTTTATCATGGTTACCGACAAAGGTATACGAGTTAGTAACACCGTCTTCGGGGCTTTGGAATAAGAACCCGGGGTTTTCTCCCCAACCTGTATCCATTTTACCTAATAATTTAAAGTTCTTTTCCTGAGAAGCTTGCCAGCCGTTATTATCATCAAAATCTTCAAGCCTTAACGGTGCATATAAATCAGGCAATAAAGAGAAGAAATAATTATAATTTGCAACTGCAGTTATGCCTGTTTCCTGTATAAATTTTCGTTCCGCATCTGCAGCACTTGTATACATTGCATCAGGATTATTCGGAACTAACATATCCAAATCGGTAATTTCTGCTGTAGTATATGCATGAGGGTTAACAGAAAGTACTGTTTCATTATATTTTTTCCAGAAATCAATAACATTTTGCCAGGTTTTTTCCATGCTGTCAGAATCAGAACGAACGGCATCAATAGCTGCTATATCTTTTGCTGCATCTATTCTCCAGCCTAAACCTGATTCTGTTCTGTCCATTATCATTTCTGCAACTTTAAAATCATTTAATGAACGCTGTGCAAATCTTCTTTCCACTAAAGATTTTACATCAGAAAAATCAGAAGGATTCATTGATTTTATTCTGCTTTTTAGAATATTAATAACACTTTGAGCTTCTTCTTCAGATGTTTTTCCGCTGTATGGTATACCCAATGATTGCATTGTTATATCTTCAGAATTTACATCACTGAAATCAATATGATAATTTTCTTCATTAAAAGATATTTTTGCATTAGGATTTAATGCCTTGACAAATATATATTTGGTAAGTTCGGGAGTGATTTCTGAAATTACATATTTGCCGTATTCGCTCACTTGCCCATTTTCTTCTATATCGGGAATATCTTTTACAACGGCCTTTATAATCTTAGCAATTTCCTCAGAATATAAATTTTCAGCCTGATTATAAACTTTTCTGTATTTAGCCGGCAGATTGGGATTTTTTGCTTTCATCAAATCATATCTTGATACCCCGAGTTCCTCATCTGTATTAGCTTTTTTTGCGATATATGGAGAAGTAAGTATTCCAAGTAAATTAGTAGCTACAGGTAGTGTTTCTAAAGGAACATCCATAGCCTGTCTTAAAATATAATCAGAAAGCGTATATTTACTTCCGAGTTTTTCAGGATTAATATCAGCACGCATATCTGCTTCATACAAACGTCTTAAATGATAATTACCTCTCAATACATTATTTATTATTTTTTCATTAACATTTTCTTCAACACTCTCAGGCATCATATCATTTCTTTTTAATTTTTTTATGACAGACATATAATCATCTGCCGTTTTTGAGTTTGAAGCAAGTGCTGTTGAAACATATTCAAGTTGAGCATCTGCAGCAAGTTTTGTCCAGTATTTACCGGAATTAATTGCGTAATCTCTTACAGCGAGTGCTCCTCTGTCAAAATCTGCAATTGCTTCTTGTCGTTGTTCATAAGGCATATTGATAAATCGTGTCTCATCTTTTGCACTGCGATAGAAATTCAATTTTGCTATATCAACATTACCGTCCCATACTTCCAAGCCTGCTGCTTCACTTTTGGTCACAACATTAAAAGTTGAGAAATCGGCTATTTTTTTTATTGTATCTGTGCCTTTTATATTTTTTAAATCAACTTTACTGCCTGATTTAACGGCATTTCTAATATTTCTTTCCAGTTCTGCAGGGTCTACTTCAATAGGGAAAGGATATACAGCATCATCATGTTTTGTTATATCATAGATATTATCAGTATTTTTCTTATCATAAGTAGTACCTCTCAACGGAGAATCAGAATCTATCTGCTCTTTGCTTGTGAGCCTTTTATCATAGAACTGAATATATGTAGGTTTTGAAGGATTATAATTTTTATTTCTTTCAACAACATTATCTTCCGTAATTATCACAGGAGCATTAATAACTTTCATTCTTGTATTTTGCGACTCGTTCGGTAAAATACCAAGAGAAAGTCTCTCTTCAGCTCTAAACATGTTTTTAGATACCGAATCTGAACCTTTTCTTAAAAGTTCTGCCAAATGGATACCGCCAAAACCCTCATTAACCAAAGCAGCATCAGATATCCAGTTAATACCTGCCTTAAAAAGCTCTTGCTGCATGGTTTTAAAATCTTCTTCTGTTCCCAAATCAGGTGAAACCTGATAAGCATTTTCCGTCCAATATTTGTGAGAAGAAATTGTGTCTTTTGTAAAAGGAGTACCTACTATTCTTGATATACCCTCTGCTTTTATTTGAGGCAATCTTTGAATAATTCCGGCAAAATTTCCGCCCAGTTTATTGGCGTGTGTTCTGACGCTGGCAAGAGCTTTAGCTCTTAACCCTTCATTTATTGTAGGTTTTCCGTCTTTCATTTCCACGCCGGGATAATATTCATCAGGCATAATTAACTGCATTGGACCGTTTTTATTAATTATTGCCCTGTTATTTAATACAACATTATATTTATTATCAGTATTTTCCGTATCAAATATGCCGATAACAGACCCGTTATCAAAAGCATAAGATACATCTCCCGTATTTTTATCCGTCAGTTTAAATCTGTATGCAAAACCGTCCTCCGAATATATTGAATACAATTCACTCATATCTTGGCTTATACCGCCATCAACCATCGGAAGTGTTTCTGCAGGAGCTTCTTCTGCTATTTTGTAATTACCCTTTTCGTCTTTTTCGATATTATATAATTCTACTTCACAAGAGTATTTTGTAGGGTCATACAAATAATAAAACTTATGTTTTTCAAACCCTGACTCATTTAACACTCTTTTGTGTCCTGAAAATGCAACATTGTTAGGTGTTAAATTACTTTTTCTTATATTCACAATTTGCTCCTTTGCATGCAGAAAACCACACAATATTAATGTTCATAATCACTTTTTCTTGCTTTAATTATACATTCCTTTTAACAAAAATTTACATCTTTTTATTAATTATTGTAACTATTTTTTATTTATTCTCCGTTTTTTTATCAAAATATATTTTTTTTAGACTTATTAATAGCCGTATGGAGCAGCCATGTCTAATAATATTAATTCCCCAATTTACCAAACAAATAACACAATAGCAGCCAAAAAGCTGAATAAAAATTCAGACTCCAGGCTTATCTCCTCACCGTCTTCTCTGCCCAAATTCTCTATAAGCGAGAAACTAAAGGAAAATGATGAATTTAGACAATCTGTTTTATATGATTCATATATCCAAAATAAAAACCAACAAAACAAAAAATTAGTTCCAATCCTAAAATATGCACTTGCTATGGCATTTGTACTATTTATAACAAGATCCCGTAAAAAATAATCCTTTCGGAGAAAAAAATGCAGGTAAATTTTAACCCTCAAATAAAAAACTATAATCTTTCCGCCTTAAAGTCGGCCAAAAAAAGTACGGCAGATTATACTTTTGATAATAATTTTTCATACGGGCAAACTAAAACAATAGCATTTTCCGGTAATTTCTTTTCAAAAATTTTTAGTCTAAAACCACCGACACAAGTACCTGACAAACCTTTTGAAATACCAAAGCCGTATACTGCTGATGTTACAAAAGGATTGAACTCAATGCTTGGTTATAATTTTTCAACTGATTGTTTAAAATGCCTTTTAGACCCTGATGAACTAAGAAAAATAATTCCGAATTTAAATTGTGAGAATTTCCAATACAATAAAAGAAATGTAGAAAACGGCATATATTGTGCCGATTTAGATTATCAAACAAGTTTTTCAGACGGACAAGAAAATATATTTGATATATTAGATGATGTAGCTCTTTTAGCTGATGAACATATGAAACAAACAGGCAAACCATTTATTTTTGCTTTAACAGACAGAGATTCTTTAGAAGGTTTGCAGCATGCAATAAGAATTATTGCTTCAGACCCGGACAAATATAAAAACGTAAGATTTGTTCCGGGTATTAAACTTTCTTTTGCACACGAAGCCCCAAATTCAAATCTGGGTTATGAAAGCAGTGATATGCTTATCTACGGAATAAATCCATTTTCGGAGAATTTAATTAGTTTTGTCGAATCGACAATTCAAAAAAGAAAAGCTATGACTGTTGATTTTATTAAAAAAATTAACGAATTATATCCCGAATTTGCATACAGTGTTGTAGAATTTGCAAAACAAAACAGGATAAAATATAAAAAAGATTTTGCAATTTCAAACTTATACTGGAGAGCAAGAGAATACGCCGAAACTAAAGGTGATACAGCTATAAGAGGTATTTCCATGGTTCCCGAAGACATTTTAAAAGATGCTCAGGATATTCTCAACGAATTGCACAAAGTTTATTTGGGGTCTTCACAAAAAGGTTTTTCTGCTTTAGGTTCAAGTATTATTAAAGATGATGAAGTAAATAAAAGTATTAAACAAGTATTTGATGAATACTCTACTCACTACGACGAAAATGAACAAAAAGTAGTTTCATCAGATGATAATTTATATCAGGATATGATTGAATGTTTAAGCAAAGAACCCATTCAACCCGTTTTAGCAATCTGCGACCCATATTACTTTTCACATTATTTTCAAGGTGAAGATAAATTCAATCAGGTAATTGAATTTTTTAAAACGCTCATTAAAAATTCAAAAAATATGTTATATGCATTTGAGTCCGTTTCTCCAAGATATAGTAAAGATACAACCTTAACAGCCGATCAAATTAAACAATTTAATAAATTAATGAGAGATAATTTATCATTATATGAAGTGGGCGGAAGTTTCGCAAAAAGGTTAAGTTAATTATTTACCCGACCTTAAATTATAAGTTAAAACAACATCATTTCCTTGTTCGGAAATATATAAAATATCATCTTTTATATATAAGAAATAAGGTTTGGAAACTTTATCCATAAATACACTTATATGTCCGCCTTTAGTAATTTTAAGAATATTATTTCCGTCATAATTAGCAACATAAATATTATCATAAATATCAATAGCCAAACCGACCGGACCGTTTAAAAGATAGTCTTTAACAAAATTTGACTTGTTTTTATTTTTGTCTACTTTTATTATTGCATTATCAGAATACGCCGCAACATACATATTCCCGTTTGAATCCACAACCATACCTGCGGGAGAATTGAATTTATCAATTAATACTCGTTCGTTTTTATTTGCCGTAGTTAATTTTGAACGTTCTACCCTGTTTTTTTGCGTTTCAAATTGTTCTTTTGCATCTTTATATAGTTGTTGTGCAACATAATAATACTCATAATCATCGGGAATATACTTGATATATTTCATTGCCAGTGAATAGTTTTGCTTATTATATGCTATTTTTGCCGCCTGAAGTATTGAATCATAATCATTCGGGTTAATTTCTATAATTTTAAGATATGTTTTATATGCATCTTCATATCTCTGCTGTGCACAATATATTGAAGCTATATTATAAAGAGCATCAGTAAGGTTAGGATTATATTGCAAAGCATTTTTAAAAGCTGAAATTGCATTATCATAAGCTTTAACTCTAACCATTTCTATCCCTTTTTTATAGGAATATTCAGCTTTTTGCTGATCTTCTTCACTCACTTCAACTTCTGTAGCGAAAGCAAGATTTAAAGTCAAAAAACAGACTTGGAAGAATAATATTAATACTGTCAGAATTAGTTTCTTTTTCATCACACCAAATTCTTAATCGGAGTACTATAATTAAATTGTACAGCTTCCTCGAGTTTAAAGGCAACATTTAATAATTTTGCTTCATTTAAACAGTTAGCTTGAAGTTGAATGCCGATAGGCATAGAGTCTTTATCCAAACCGACAGGTATGTTCATTGCTGGGATTCCTGCCAAGTTAGCCGTAATTGTTGCAATATCAGTCAAATACATGCTTAACGGATCTTCAATTTTAGAACCTATATCAAAAGCTGTATGAGGACAAGTCGGAGATAAAAGTATATCTGCTTTTTCAAATGCTTTATCAAAATCATTTTTAACAAGGCGTCTTACTTGTTGAGCTTTCTTATAATAAGCATCATAATAACCCGAGCTTAATGCATAAGTACCAAGCATTATTCTTCGTTTAACTTCTTCGCCAAAACCTTGAGCTCTCGTTTTTACATACATATCATATAGATTTTCAACATCTTTTGCTCTGTAACCGTATTTTACGCCGTCAAATCTTGCAAGATTTGAACTTGCTTCCGCTGTCGCAACTATGTAATATACAGCAATCGAATATTTTATAAGCGGAAGTGAAATTTCAACAATTTCAGCACCCATAGATTTGTATACTTCCAATGATTTTTTTACGGCATTAGAAACATCTTCGGTTAACCCCTCAGAGCACAATTCTTTAATATACCCTATTTTAACGCCCTTCAAATCATTTTTTAATTCTTTGGTAAAATCAGGTACCGGCTGATTTAAAGAGGTTGAATCTTTTTCATCGTGTCCTGAAATAACATTCAAGAGTAATGCGGCATCTTCAACAGTTTTTGTTATAGGTCCTATTTGATCAAGTGAAGAAGCAAATGCAATTAAACCGTATCTTGATACTCTGCCGTATGTAGGTTTCAAACCGACTAAACCACAATAACTTGCGGGAAGTCTTATACTACCGCCCGTATCAGACCCTAAAGCAAGAGTAGATTCACCGGCCGCAACGGCTGCTGCACTGCCTCCCGAGCTGCCTCCCGGTACTTTATTTAAATTCCAAGGATTTCTTGTTATTTTAAATGCAGAGTTCTCTGTACTTGAACCCATTGCAAATTCATCTAAATTTACTTTCCCCGTTATGGGAATTAAATTATCTTTTAATTTTTTTGTAACAGTAGCATCAAACGGAGAAATAAAATTTTCAAGTATTTTACTTGATGCCGTTGTAGGATATGACTTCAAATTTATATTATCTTTAAGAGCAAGAGTAATTCCGGCTAACGGCGGGATTTCTTCATTATTTTTAATTTTTTCATCAACGGTTTTTGCCGTTTCAAGTGCAAAGTCTTTTGTTAAGGAATTATAAGCACCTATTTTTTCTTCCACCAAATCTATTTGTTCATACGCTGCATTTGTAAGCTCAACAGCACTTACTTCTTTATTTAATAATGCCTGTCTTTGTTCTTTTGACGGTCTCGATATTAATTCTTTTATATCCAATTTATTACCCTCTCATGCTCTTACGATTATATTATAAACTAAAAAAAGTTACATTTTTTAAATCTGATGATATTATAGTAAAAGAAAGGTAATAATCTTGGCAATAATATCAGATGATGAAAATATAAAGTTTGAAAAAACAAAAAATGAAGACATAACAAGTGAAGAAACTTCTTACGATATGTCTTTTGAGACAAATATACGTCCCAAACATTTTGATGAATATATAGGTCAAAGTGCCTTAAAAGCGACTTTAAAAATTTCAATTGAAGCCGCAAAAAAAAGAGAACTGCCCTTAGACCATATTTTATTTTACGGGCCTCCCGGATTAGGGAAAACAACAATAGCATCTGTTATAGCTAATGAGATGAACACCAATATAAAAATCACATCAGCTCCGGCTCTGGAACGTCCAAGAGATATTATAGGAATTTTAATGACATTAAAACCCGGTGATATTCTGTTTATTGATGAAATACACCGACTAAATAAAATTTCGGAAGAAATTTTATACCCCGCAATGGAAGATTTTTACCTTGATATGACAACAGGAAAAGCTCAAACATTGAAATCAATAAGAATTCCCATACCGAAATTTACTCTTATCGGAGCAACAACTAAAGCGGGTGCATTATCAAGCCCATTACGCGATCGTTTCGGTATTATTCACAGACTTGAATTTTATAATGATGAAGAACTTACTCAAGTAATTCAAAGAACTGCAAAAATTTTAGATATAAAAATTAACGTAAAAGGTGCCCAAGCAATTGCAAAACGTTCAAGGGGCACACCAAGAATTGCTAACAGACTTGTGAAAAGAACCAGAGATTATGCAATAGTTAAATCAAACGGTATTATTGATGAAAAAACAGCGAATGATGCTTTAGATACTCTTCAAATAGATAAATACGGACTTGATAATACAGACAGGGCTCTTTTAAATATTATTGCAGACAAATATCAAGGAGGACCCGTAGGTATTGAAACTTTAGCTACCGCTCTTGGCGAAGATGTAAAAACGATTGAAGATGTTTATGAACCTTTCTTGGTTCAAAAAGGCTTCATACAACGCACTCCAAGAGGCAGAAAACTAAGCCCGTACGCTTGCAAATGCTTTAATATTTCAAATATTGACCTTCAACAATCTTTATTTTAAATAATGTCAAAAAGACCACTTGTATATAAAAATATAGCCACATGGCTAATAGACAGTCGGGCAATATTAATATAATATTTTATTATGCAAAAACTTTAACTATACATTATTTTTATAATGTAATTTCCAACAAATATTTTCTTTATGGAGCAATCTGTAAAGTTTTTTTTAATTAATTTGACTTTCAGCTTTTAACTTTAAATCATTTGCAATATTTTTAATACGTCTATAGACTGTTATAATACATCCTAAAATAACAATAATTGAAAAAATCGGATACAAGTAAATATTAATATTCGGCACATTAAAACAAGCCGCACAAATTATATTTGCGACTGTAATAAGAGCCATTCTGTGCTGTTTTGCCATAGGACCTATAAAATATTGATTAACACCGATAGCCCCGCCAAGAACTCTTGTATATGCGGTAAACATAGCAAACAATGCCGCAAATATTCCGAGAATAAAGGAATAACAACTTCCGCCCGCAATACCTATACCTATTAATATAAAAGAATCTGATATTCTGTCGGGAAATTCATTAAAAATATCACCCACTGCCGATTTTTTACCGCACTCTATTGCAACCATTCCGTCCAATAAATTACATAGCAATCGTAATTGAATTGCTATCAGTGCAATCAAGGGAAGTAAAAATTGCAATTTGTGAGGATATACGGGAATTATATATCCGCAGTATGCAATAAAGGCAATAATACTAAAAAATACGCTCAAAACAGATATTGAATTAGGAGTAAGATTTGTTTTTGACGCAATAAATTTTGCCAGATTTTGTGCCCATTTTGTATCTCTGGTTTTTATATTTCTTCTCGGTGAAGTCATAATAAGCTCCTTATTAATTAAAATTATAATTCTTCTTTTTTCTTATGCTCGTTTTTTAAATTTTCTACAACTTTTCTTATTTGTTCGGTAAATTCTTTTGTGGGCGTATTATTGTAATATATAGGTTCCGCTACATATACATCGGCAATAAAAGGCACCCACAAAAAAGCACCTTTAGGCAAAATTTTATCGGGGCCGTTTATATAACAAGGTATTACAGGTATATCAGGGTTCATTTTTGCTATGTGAGCTATTCCTGATTTAAACTTATTAAGTTCATTATTTTCCCCTCTTGTTCCCTCTGGATATATTATAATAGTTTCGCCCTCTCTCAGCTTTTCATTAATATCTTTAAAAATTTCTTCTTTTGTTGCTTTTTGAACTTTTCGTGAAATAGGAATTATTCCGAGTAATTTTGTAAATACAAACTGTTTAAACTTGGTATTACAAAAATAATCGGCAGCCGCAACCGGATGAATTTTCAATATTTGAGAACAGCTAAACAAACTCATTAAAAGCAGAGTATCTATATGACTGTTATGATTTGCAACAATTATGGAAGCACCTTTGTCTATTTTAGGAAGATTATTTATTCCAGATACATTTACACCCAGCCCAAGATAAATAAACGGTTTAATTATAAACAGGAACAAAAGATACTTAAATAATTTACAAAAAAACATATTAATGACCTCTTGCAATTACAATTGGGTTTATATAAGCAAAATAATGGAAAAATAAAGGTGCAGTAAATATTAAGCTGTCAAATCTATCTAAAACACCGCCATGCCCGGGGATAAGAGAGCTTGTATCTTTAACACCCATATCTCTTTTAACTGCAGACATAGCAACATCTCCGAAGAATCCGGCTATTGCCAGCACAAACCCTGCGAATGCCGCTTGCAATGATGAGAACGGGGTTAAGAACGGAGCAACAACCATTGAAAATATTGTTGTAGCAATTACTCCGCCTAAAAAGCCTTCCCATGTTTTATTCGGACTAACTTTTGGTATAATTTTATGTTTGCCGAACGCTTTTCCGCAGAACATTTGCATAAAATCATTTGTAACGGTTATTAATAAAATATAGAATAACAGCCCCACACTTCCGCCGGCAGGGTTATATTTAAACGGTATTGTAAGTATTAATGCCAAATATCCCAATGCATATACCGAAGTCATTAAACCCCATTGTATTGTTGCCAAAGATTTTAAAAACCCATCCGTATTACTGGCTATAACCATTCTGACAGTTATAAGTAAAAATACATATAACGGGATAAACAAATAAAACAGAACTACCCAATGACTGTAAATAATATACAACTGTATAGGAATAGAGCAATACGCCCATAAAATAACTTTTCTGTCAGTTGTTCTGGTCGGAGTAAAGGAAAAGAATTCTTTTAATGCCAAATAACTTAACAGCCCTATTAACAAGTATGCCCCAACAACACAAGAGCATACGGCTACAGTAAATATTATTGTTATAAATATAAAAGAACGTGTTCTGATAAGCCAATTATCAACATTCTTTTTCATAATTTGCAAAATTTTAAAAATACCCATTAAGGCAAAAAGGAATATATATAACCCGATTAATACAATTCTAACGGTAGGTGTAATTATAAATTGCTCCATTATTAATTCCTTTCAATTTCCTTTGCTTCTTTATTAATTCCGTCGACTCTCCTCAAAACGGTAATTTGACCTAAAACAAAGAAAACTAACATACAAATTTCCAAATAAGACAAATCAAAATTCATAAATTTAATACTCGGAGCATTATGTATATAACCCCAATATTGAAGTGCGGCAAAAATCATAAGCAAAAATAATCTTTCTACTTTATCAAGAGGGCCATGTCCTTGCCAAGAAACTCCCAAAGCTTTTCCAAGCATTCCCGAATAGCTCACAAGAAACATTGTTCCTAATCCCAAAACTCCTATTAAATCATTACAAATCGGACTTAATAAAATTCCGCCGACAACAAATAAATCACCGTATCTGTCAGGCAGTGCATTTATAATTTTGCCGTGTATTTTACTGTCATCACCTCTTTGTATTGCAACAACACCATCAAGCGTATTTAATGTCATTCTGCAAAATATTAAAAATATAATCCATAAAAATAACTGCGGGTTTTGATTTCCCATATAGAAAAAATAACCGGTTATAAAAGTTACACAAAATGCAATCCAACTGAATACATCAGGATTAATAAAGGATATTTTTTTTGCCATCGGCAATATAAATTTTCTGTACGGATACTTTAATTGATGCAAAGCCATAACTTCCAACCTCTCATTTTTTATATATCTGCACCATTATATAATCTATTTTAAAATTTGTAACCATACTTTAAGAGTACAAAATGATTTTTCTCAGATATAAAAAATCAGGTGAAATAATATATATTCGCAATTTTTTAAATAAACTTATTTATTAATAAAATTATTGAAATAATTATTAATATTGTCGATATCACAGAATATTTTAACAGTATTTTATATAATTTTTTATATTTTTGATATTTTGGATATTCAAAAGGATTGGAAATATTAAATCTTTTCTTCAATAAAAGATAATCTGCAAAATTAAATTTTTCTAATTTATAGAGTAATTTAAAATTATCATTATCGGAAATAAAATTCATAATAGTTCTATATCCCCAAAGTTGGCGATGAATACTCTTTGATTTTATAGCCTGTTTACCGAAATAAAACGGTATTAATTCTTTATGTTTAAATAAATCTTTATCTTCGGGGAAAATTTTTTTCAATAATTCTATATCATCTGTTTTTAGAAAACAATCCATTACTCTGGGGCACTCGGCCACTTCCTGAATTAATCTTGAACTATCATTATCACTTGATAAACTCTTATGTTTATCATCGTGCCTGTATAAAATTTTAGCTTCATTTAAAATATATATGTTATTTTCTAAAAGTAAATTAACATGAATATAATAATCCTGATTATTTATAATTCCTTCATCATAAGGCATATATTTTTTAAAAACTTTTGTTCTTACTGCCATTCCGGGAGACGTAAGGCAATTATTTTTCAAAAACATTTCATTTAAAATTTCGTATTTCGTTTTATCAACAGGTAATTTTATTATTTCAATTTTGCCCTTTTCTTTTTTCAAATTACCTTCACAGTCAATAATCTTTAATGGAGAATAAATAACATCTGTTTGTGTTTCCAAAAATGTTTTATGTATTAATTCCAAAAAATCAGGTTCCATAACATCATCTGTACCAAAGAAAACAATATATTCTCCTTTTACATTTTTTAAGGCCATATTAATGGAGTTATTTATTCCCTGATTGAATTCTTTGGTAAAGATTTTTAATCTTGTATCATTAAACTGTTGTAAAACACTTAATGTATTATCGTTAGAGTGGTCATCAACAACAATTATTTCAAAATTTTGAAATGTTTGATTTAATATACTTTTAATTGTCTGCTCAATATATTTTTCATGATTATAAGAACAACATAATATTGATATTTCAGGGTTTTCGTTCATTTTTTCCTCATTTTTATTTACTTTTTAATATTAACATAAAAGAATACTGATGTTATAACGCACAGATTAAAAGATTTTTTAAATAATAAGGATTATTATTTTATTCACTTCTCAAGGGGAGGAATTTTATAAGGGTTCAAGCCCAGCTTAGACAACCCGAGAAAAGCGAGTTTTAGCCCGATGGGCTTAACGAGCAAATCGAGGGCAGAGGTGTGTGTATAAATTGTACAGCGACGATGAGGCGGTGGGCAATTGAGAAACCGTTCCATTTGTCTCGCAAACGCAATAAAAAAGAGGCTTTTAAACCTCTTTTATATATGGTGGGCGTTAAGAGACTTGAACTCCTGACATCCTCCTTGTAAGGGAGGCGCTCTACCAACTGAGCTAAACGCCCTCAGCAATTATTATATTACTTGCTAAATATTTTAAGTCAATACTTATTTATAATTATTGTATTTATTATAAAATATTGTTATCATCAAATAAAAAGGAGTTTTTATGTCGGAATTAAATTTTAAAGTTGATGAACAGAAATGTATACATTGCGGGTTATGTGTAAAAGATTGTATAGCAAAAGTGTTATCACAACCTGATAATAATTCGGCACCTGTTGCTTCGGCTCCTAAAAATTGTTTAAAATGCCAGCATTGTATGGCAATTTGTCCTGTCGGAGCTATTTCTATATTAGATAAAAAACCTGAAGAGTCTGAAAAAATATATTCTCAAAACCCTGAAATGATATTAAATTTAATTAAGTCCCGCAGAAGTGACAGACAATATAAACATGAAAATTTAGAACCCGATAAAATGCAAAAATTAAAAGATATGCTCCCTTGGATACCAACGGGATGTAATTATCATAAGCTTCATTTTGCTTTTATTGATGATGTTAATGTTATGGATGAATTTAGGACATATACAAATAATAAAGTAATTAATGCACTTACAAAAAAACCGATTAAAGCCATAATGGATAAATTTTCATCTTTAACAAAATTTTTTATAAATGGCGAAGACATAATCTTTAGAGGAGCTCCCCATATGCTGGTTGTTTCTAATTCGGTTAAAGCTCCTTGTGCAAAAGAAGACGCGATTATTGCTTTAAGTTATTTTGAAATGTATGCACAAAGTATGGGTATTGGAACTTGTTGGTGCGGTTATGGCGAAATGATATTAAAAGTTTTCCCTGAACTTTGCGAGTATCTTGAAGTGCCAAGCGGTTATTCTCCGCAATATGTTATGTTGTTCGGACCAAAGGCGGTTAATTATCAACGTTCAATTCAACCAGAAAATGTTGATATTGTCAGTGCAAAATCTGCAAGAATAAAAAAATTATCAGTCGGAAAAACTATAAAAAGATATTTCTGGAACTTAATCAGATAATTAAAGAGGTTTTTTATGAGAGAAGAATTACTTTCAATAATAGAAAAGAACAGCAGAATAGGATTAAATGAACTTGCTGTTCTGCTCGGACAAAAAGAAGAAGATGTTTTAAAAGAGCTTGAAACATTGGAAAAAGACGGTATTATATGCGGCTATAATACTTTAATAGATTGGGAAAAAACTTCTATCGAGAAGGTAACTGCTTTAATAGAAGTCAGAGTTACTCCTCAAAGGGGGCAAGGATTTGATAAAATTGCGGAAAGAATATATAACTATCCCGAGGTTAAAGCTGTATACTTAATTTCAGGCGGGTTTGACTTGCTTGTTATATTGGAAGAAAAATCACTAAGAGAAATTGCAAACTTTGTATCGGATAAACTTTCTACTCTTGAAAGCGTTTTGAGTACGGGTACTCATTTTATTCTTAAAAAATATAAAGATTACGGCACTATTTTAGCTAAAAAACATGAAGATGAAAGAGAGATAGTATCACCTTGACAAAAGAACTTTCAAACAAAGTAATAAACATAAAGCCATCAGGAATAAGAAAGTTTTTCGACCTTGTCAGTGAGATGAAAGATGTTATTTCTTTAGGTGTAGGTGAACCTGACTTTGATACGCCTTGGCATATTAGAGATGAGGGTATTTATGCTTTTGAAAAAGGCAGAACCTTTTATACTTCTAACTCGGGGTTGAAAGATTTAAGATTTGAAATTTCGAACTATATAAACAGAACTCAAAATATTTCATATAACCCAGATAGTGAAATACTTGTTACGGTTGGGGGTTCTGAAGCTATTGATATCGGTATAAGAGCACTTGTTAATAACGGTGATGAAGTTATAATTCCTCAACCCTCTTATGTTTCTTATGAACCGTGTGCAATATTGGCAAATGCAAAACCTGTTATTGTCAATTTACAGGCTAAAAATCAGTTCAGACTTACGGCGGAGGAACTACAAAAAGCTGTTACTCCAAGAACTAAGCTTTTAATTCTTCCTTTTCCTAATAATCCTACCGGCTCAATTATGGAAAAAGATGATTTGGAAAAAATTGCCGAAGTTATTATTGATAATGATATTTATGTAATGTCAGATGAAATATATTCAGAATTAACATACAATGGTAAACATGTTTCAATCGCGTCTCTTCCTAAAATGAAAGAACGTACAATATTAATAAACGGTTTTTCTAAATCATATGCAATGACAGGCTGGCGTTTAGGCTATGCTTGTGCTCCGAAAGAGATAGTAAAACAGATGCTTAAAATTCATCAATTTGCTATAATGTGTGCACCTACAACAAGCCAGTATGCAGCTGTTGAGGCAATAAAAAACGGTGATGATGATGTAGCTCAGATGCGTCAGGCATATAATCAAAGAAGAAGATTTTTGATAAACGCTTTTAAAGAAATGAATCTTCCATGTTTTGAACCTTTTGGGGCTTTTTATGTATTTCCTTGCATTAAGGAATTCGGTATGACAAGCGAAGAATTTGCAACTAAACTTCTTCAGGAAGAAAAGGTTGCTGCAATCCCGGGCAGTGCTTTTGGTGAAAGTGGTGAGGGTTATCTTAGAATTTCCTATGCTTATTCTTTGGACAATTTAAAGTCAGCTATGATAAGATTAAATAATTATGTTAATAGATTAAGGAAGTAATTATATGGCAAATATTTTTTTAACGTCAAAATGTAATTTAAAATGTCCTTATTGTTTTGCAGATGAATTTGTTAATAAAAGTTTTAGCGAAATTTCGGTAGAAAATTTTAAAAAAGCGGTTGAGTTTATTAAGACAAATCCTAATAATCGTATTGGGTTAATAGGAGGCGAACCTACATTGCATCCTCATTTTAGAGATTTTATTAAAATGCTTAAGGATGATGAACAAATTAAATTAGTTACTATATTCACTAACGGACTTGAAATTGATAAGTTTATTGAGGATATAAAACATGAAAAATTTAATGTACTGATTAATTGTAATCCTCCTTCGGATATTGGTGAAGAAAGATTTGAAAAACTAAAAAATAACATTAAATTATTACAAAAAGAACCTAAAGAAAAATATGACCTCAGTTTTAATTTATATTCCAACGAAACTAATTATCATTATATATTTGAGCTTTTAAAAATACTGGATAAACATAATTTAAGATTTTCCACGGCAATACCTAATGTTAGCAAGGAAAATACTGAAGATATTTTACAAAGTTTTAAAGATATAAAACCTTATGTATTCCAATTTTTTGAAGATTGCATAAAAAATGAAATAGTGCCGACTAATGATTGCAATTCCTTTCCTGATTGCTTTTATACAGTTGAAGATAAAAAAGTTTTAATTAAAATTAATATGATTGCAAAGAAATATTCTATACCTAATGATTTTATTACAACTTGTCATTCTTGTACGCCGGTTATTGATATATTACCTGATTTAAATGCAGTCAGATGTTTTAGTATGTCAAAATATATGAAAGCTCCAATTTCTGATTTTAAAAATACAGATAATTTGTATAAGTATTTCTATAACAAAATTGATAACTTTGCAAGAGTTTGCTATGTAAGTAAAGATTGTGATGAATGTAAATTACGCTTGTTGGATAAATGCGGGATATGCTATACATATAAAATTCATAAAATGCAAAAAGTAAAAGATATTATAATGCAGAATATATAAAAAAGAGGAACTTTATGTTCCTCTTTTTTATTTCTAATCTTTTTTCTCTTTTATTAATAAAGATGCAGCTGCCGCACAAATTAGCACCAAAGCTCCTATAAAGAATGCGTATTCCCAGTGGTAATAAGTACCCGCTTCGTTGACGGTTGTACTGTGATTAATAATCCAAGCAACTATTGTACATACAACAACTTGCGGTCCGGCTATAAATATATTAAATATACCCATTACAGAACCCTCAGACCCGGGTTTTATGTATTCGGATAACATTGCAAAAGGCAGAGCAAGTATTGAAGCCCAGCCGATACCTGCTAAACCTATTCCGAATGCTACCAATAATTTAGAATGAGCAAAACCAAGTATGCAATAAGCTATTGCCATTAATAATAATGCAACGGAATGAACATATTTATTGCCGAATTTTGTTGATAAATAACCAATCGGGATTGAAACTATAAAACATACTAAGTTAAATAACGCCATACAAATAAGAGCAAAGTTTGTGCCTGAAAGTCTTACGGCATTATATATATTTTCATCCGTTCCGTTTGCCGCAATATCAGGAACTCCGTATAAATTGTGTACAACGAACAAAGTGAAATATAACAAAAGGCACATTGTTCCAATCCAAGTAAAAAACTGCAGTGCACAAATTTTAACTATTTCCGGTGATGTTGTTAAAAATTCTTTTAAAGAAGTTATAAAAGATTTTTTTCCGTCTGTATCTTCTTTCTTTTCGGGAACGTATTGTTTTTCTTTAATAGCAATACAAGTAACAAGCATAGCACCCGAAAAAGCGATAGCCGCCATTAAAAATTGAGCGGGGATAGGCATTGTAATGTGAAAAAATTTACTCAATACAGGAGGTGTTGCAGCTGCGACAACAGAACCCAAACCGATTGCAAAACTCAAATAAGAATTTGCTATAGCGTGCTGCTGTCTTGGAACTACATCGGGGACTAAAGCTCTGTAAGGGCCTTGAGCAATATTAACGCAAGCATCAATAATCCAAATCATAATGCCTGCTAAAACAAGCCCTGCTAAAGGAGCAATGGCAACTCCGAACGCATTGCCGAAATATTTAACTATAGCACCTGAATTTGGGAAAACCCATAAAGCTAAAGAAGCAAGTATTGCACCGCCTAATAAGTATGGTCTTCTTCTTCCGAAACGAGAAGTTGTTTTATCGCTTAATGCCCCGATTATCGGTTGAACAACCATTCCCGAAAAAGGACCCGCTAACGATATAAGTCCGTATATCAACGGATCAGCTCCTAACTCTTCGGTAACGGGACCTGATAGTGCCAATCTCATTTGCCAAGCAAATTGAAGCCCGAAAAATCCCAGACAAAACATTAATAATTGCATTGTAGAAAACGGTTTTAATACATTTTCTTTTTCATTTACTTCACTGGTCATTGTCTTCCTCTTTTTTATCTAAATTCCTGATTAAATTTGGTATTATTTCAAACAAATCACCGACTATACCTATATCTGCGTGCTCAAAAATCGGTGCATTTTTATCTTTGTTTACAGCTATAATTTTACCACTGTTTTTAATTCCCGTTAAGTGCTGGTTAGCTCCTGAAATACCAATCGCAATATATATATCGGGTGAAACAATCTTCCCTGTTTGTCCGACCTGTTGAGATTTCGTAATAAAACCTCTTTCGTATGCTTCTCTTGAACCTGCTACAGTTGCGTGGAGTTTTTGTGCAAGCTGGTATATCAGAGCGAAACCGTTATCTTTGCAAGCACCCGAACCTCCCGAAACTATTATTTTTGCATTTTCTATGGTTTTTGTATTTATATTTTTCTTTATTATATTAACAAGCTCAACTTTTTTTTCGATTTTATCAATATCTATCCAGTTAAATATTGCGTTTGCACTGTGCTCTATTTGTGAAGCTTTAAATATATTTTCCATTACGGTAGCCATTTGCGGGAATGTTGAACATAGAATATCTGCGGTTAATTGACCGCCGAATGTAGGTCGTGTAGATAATAACAGATTATTTTCACCTATATCCAAGTCACTGCAGTCTGCAGTCAAGCCTGTTTCAAGCTTTGTTGAACAGTAAGAAGCTATTTCTTTACCTTGCTCTGTTGCACCAAGAAGTATTATTCGGGGCGGATACTTTTTTGCAATTTGAGTAAAAATTTCAGGGTGAAAATTGTGGTTATATTCTTTTAACCTGTCATCGCTTACGATTATTACATCGTCTGCACCGTATGAACCCAGCTCGGATATAATATTTTCATAATTTATTCTCGGACCTATTAAACAAACGCAAATTCTCTGGTTCCAAATTTTTTCTTTTAATTCCCTTGATTTTGTCAGAAGTTGTTTTACTACGTTTCTTATGCCGTAGTCCTGAGTAAATTCGCCGTATATTAAAATTCCGTTTGGTTCCATCAGTTATTTTATTCCTCTTTTAGTGCTGATGCGAGTTCTTGAGCATTTTCAACAAATTTGCAATTTCTTTTATCGTCTTTTCTGTAAACTTTTGAAACATAAGTAGGAGAGCCTTTAATTCCGGTATCACAGTCGGACAAATTTAATTCAAACATATTATATGATTTATAAAAATACTTTTGAGAATTAATATAACCGTTAATTCTCGGCAATCTGGGCTTAAAAATATAGTTATTAATGCAAATTACTGCAGGAAGATTAAGTTTGTATGTGTATTTATAATTGTCATTTTCTGAATTTACCGTAATGTATTCATTATTAATCTCTAAAATTTCGTTTACTCTGCAGATAAAAGGTAAGTTTAGTCTTACTGCAACATTTGGACCTGTTTGCGAGGTTTCGCCGTCAATTGCACTTTGTCCGAACATAATTAAATTTGTGTTCGGAAATTTTTCCTTTATTGCTGCACATAATACTTTTGAAGTTGCTAAAGTGTCAGAGCCGGCGAATTTAGAATCACATAATAAAGCGGCATTATCAACACCCATTGCAACAGCTTCTTTTAAGACGTCAACAGCTTTACTCGGTCCCATTGTAACAGCAGTAATTTCAGCATTATTTTGTTCTTTTATTCTTAAAGCTGCTTCAATTGCTTGTTTATCAACAGGGTTCATTATACTGTCCATGTTTGTACGGTCTATATTGTTATTAGCAGTCCATTTGATATCTTCGGTATCGGGCACCTGTTTTATAAACACAACAATATTCAATCTTCAAACCCCTTTTTTTATATTTTTATACAAAAAACAAATTAGTGCAAATCGGTTACATGTCTAAAGCAATATCTAAAGTTTTTGCTTTCGCGACAATAGCACTTGATGAAATAACATCAACACCTGTTTTTGCAATATCCGCAACTGTTTCAAGAGTAACATTTCCGCTTGCTTCAACTAGAGCTTTATCTTGTATTAATTCAACACACTCTTTCATCTCGCTGCAGCTCATATTATCAAGCATTATAATATCCGCTTTTGCTTGTATTGCTTCTTTTACCTGTTCTATTGTATCGCATTCGACTTCTATTTTATGAGTATGAGATAATTTTTCTCTGATTTTGTTTACGGCATTTGTAATTGAGCCCGCGAATTGAATATGATTATCTTTTATCATAACGCAGTCTGATAAATTAAATCTGTGAAGCCTTGCTCCGCCCGTAAATACTGCATATTTTTCAAACATTCTGAAGCATGGAGTTGTTTTTCTGGTATCGGTAATTCTTGCTTTACAATTTCCGATTGCATCTTGGTATTTTCTCGTTTCGGTTGCTATTCCGCTAAGCCGTTGAATATAATTAAGAGCAGTTCTTTCTCCCGTTAAAATTGCCCTTGCACTGCCTTCAAGAACAGCAATTGTATCACCTTTTTTTATTTCATCACCGTCTTTAAAATATGTTTGAATTTTAACGTCATCAGAAAGTATATTAAAAACCGTTTTAAAAATATCAATACCGCAAAGAATACCGTCAGAGCGTGTATTTAGTTTAGCTGTTAATTGTTTATCGTCTTCAATTAAGTAATCTGTGGTTATATCTCCAAACCCAATATCTTCTTTCAGGGCATTTTTTATATGTTCTTCCATTATAAATTGATGAAGTAATTGAGGCATATTTAACCTTTCTTTGTCATTTGTTGTGATTTCGGTGCGGGGGCTGAATTCGGATAATCTTCTCTATAGTGTGCCCCTCTTGATTCTTTTCTGTTAATTGCAAAATCGGTAATTAATTTTGCAACGGTCAGCATATTTCTTAATTCGTATGTGCTTCTGTTTGGGCATTTATAAGTGAAACCCAATTGAGCATCTAAATCTTCCAATAATTTTTTTGCATTTAAAAGTTTTTCCTCGGTTCTTATTATTCCTACGTTTTCCCACATAAGTTGTTTTATTTGAGCAAACATTTTTTCTGCGTCAATATTTTCATCACTAACTTTATCATCGCGATAAAAACTGATTAGTCTTGAAATTTCTTCGTCTTCAACAATTTTAGAAGATAAATTCAAAGTTTTTAAGTGGTTAACGAGTTCAAACGCGGTAACGGCACATTCAAGAATGGAATTTGAAGCCAGTCTGTTAGCTCCATGCAGTCCAGTACAGGCAGCTTCACCTATAGCATAAAGACCTTTTATTGATGTAGTACCGTCAACTTTCGTTTTTATTCCGCCCATAAAGTAGTGTGCAGACGGTGAAACAGGTATGTAATCTTGTGAAGGATTTATATTGTATTCCCTGCAAGCACCATATATAGTCGGAAATCTTTTTTCAAACTTGAGTTCATTTATATGAGTTGCATTAAGATATACATTTTTAGCCCCCGTAAGCTTCATTTCATTATATATTGCACGGGTAACAACATCTCTTGGGGCAAGTTCAAGCCGTTCATCATATTTTTCCATAAAGGTGTTACCCTTTTTATCCGTTAATTTTGCACCTTCACCTCTTACGGCTTCCGATATCAAAAACATAGTTCCGCTTTCTGACAATGCAAAAGCCGTAGGGTGGAATTGTACAAATTCCATATCTTTTACCGTTGCACCCGCTCTATATGCCAGTGCAATGCCATCACCTGTTGTAATATCAGGGTTTGTAGTATAACGATATAACTGTCCGAGCCCGCCTGTTGCTAAAATGACGGCGGGAGAATATATGACTTCATATTCGTTTTCAGCATAATTGTATGTTATTAAACCCCTGTTTATACCGTTTTTATCGGTTAAAAGTTCAACCGCCAAGGTCTGTTCATATATTTTAACGTTTTTTTGTGCCAGTAAGTATTTTACAAGTGCATTTTCAATACAAAAACCCGTTGCGTCACCGCCGGCATGCAGAATTCTGTTTACGCTGTGGGCTGCTTCTTTTGTAAATTTAAGCTTGTTATTTTCATCTCTGTCAAAATCTACGCCTAAATTTTGAAGTTCTTTAACAACTTGTGCACTTTTTTTTGAAATAAATTCAGCTGTATTTCTATCCGTCAAACCCGCACCGGCTTTTACAGTATCTTCGATATGAAGAGTACAAGAATCAAGCTTGTTTTCGGGCATTACACAAACCATTCCGCCCTGTGCGTATTTGGAATTTGATTCTATCAATTGTGATTTAGTTACAATAAGTATTCCGTCGGGTAAAGAAGCTTCTTTCCTTAATTTTATAGCGGCATATAAACCTGCAATCCCGCTTCCTACTATAACGGCAGAATATTTTGTTTGTTTCATTTTTATTTCCTTGTTCTTTTTTATTTTAGTTCAAACAAAAAAAAACTGATATCGTTTAGATTATGTTAAATTTAAACAAAAGATATGTTTATAGTGATATTTAACTATTTATTGAAAATTTATTTCAATCAAATTATGATATATACTGAATATTAGAAAGGAGTAAGTATGAACAACTGTATACTGGATATTGAAAAAATTGTCGGGGGGGGTAATTTAAGAACCAGAGAGAGCATTCTTGATGATTTAAAAAAAGATAATAAACCGATTGCAATTTTTGGTACGGGTAAATTCGCGGTATGTGCCGCTTTATTATTACTAAAAAATAATATTAAAATTAAGTGTTTTGTAGATGAGGAACAATATTTTTATGAGGGGAAAATTATGCAGGTTAACGGAAATAATTTCCCTTGTGTTTTGTTAAAAGATTTTAAAGATAATCCTTTAACTTTTAATATTGTTGCGGGTAACATTAATTATGATAAGTTCATTGATATAAAAAACTTATTTAAAAATTGTAAGTATATTGAATATCTTGACGGGTGCAATTATCATTTTTTAGATAAAAATTTCTTGGAAGAAAATAATGAAATATTGAATAAAATTTATATTGATTTGAAAGATAAAGAATCTAAAAATATAATGAAACAGTCATTATTGGCAAAAATAACGGGAGATATAAAAGGAATAATTGAGTTAAAACATTTAGGCGGGCTTTATGACTGGAAACTCCTTAAAATAAATAAAAATGATGTTTTTGCTGATGGCGGAGCTTATGTTGGTGATACCATAAAAAATATAAAAGATACCATTGGCTGTTTACCTAAAGAAATATTTGCATTTGAGCCTGATGAAAAAAACATTATAAATCTTATAAAAAACTTTAATCCGGATGAACTTAAAATAATTCATCCTATTTGTGGCGGATTGTATAGTGATGATAGAGTTTTGTGGTTTAGTTCAAACGGCAATATGGGGTCAAGAATCTCAGAAAACGGAGAATGCAGTATTAGTACTTATGCTTTAGATAATTATCAGGCTTTTAATAATGTCAGTGTTATTAAAATGGATATTGAAGGAAGTGAAGTTGAAGCAATAAAGGGTGCAAAAAATCTTATAAAAAGGAATAAACCGCGTTTGGCAATATGTATTTATCATAAAATTTATGATATTATTGATGTTTATAAGCTTTTAAAAGAGTATAATCCCGAATATAAATTCTATTTGAGGCATCACAGCCATTCATTAGAGGAAACGGTTTTATATGCGATATAAAAAAAGGCTCTATATCTTTAGAGCCTTTTTTATTAATTAATATAATTTCTTTATTTGTTTATTAACCTGCAAAGGACCGTATTGTATAGGAACTGCAACTTCACCCGTAAAGGTTATTGCACCCCATTTGCCGTTATGTTTAACTTTAAAATATTCGCCTGATGCGGTTTCTATTTTATCGTATAACGGTTTTACCATTAATTTCCCGTTCAAATCAACAACGCCCCACTTATTGTTTTCTTCAACTTTAAAATGGTTGCTTCCGAGTTTATCAATATCTTCATATTGAGGCCTGATTATAGTTTTACCGCTGATATTTATTAAACCTTTAAGGTCGTCATTTTCTATAACAAAGTAATTAGAAGTTAATTCATCAATATCTTCGTATTGAGGTCTTATTATTTCTTTGCCGTGTTTATTGACAACACCGTATTTTCTATTTAGTTCGACTTTAAACAAGTCATTTTGCATAGCTTCAATATCATCATATTTAGGAACAATAATTTCATTGCCTTCCGTATCAATTAATCCCCAAACACCGTTTGCTTCGACTTTAATATAGTTCATATTAAGTCCTTCAATATCAGTAAACATAGGCGGTAGATTAATTCTTCCGTTTTCACTGTAAAAACCCCATCTTCCGTTAGATTTATAACCGGTAATTGTCTTGTAGTGGGTGTAATAGGTATCATTAACCCCCGGTTTAAGTCCTGAAATTCCCGCATTAGGATTTGTTATTGCACCTTCATTAGTAACTTTCGGATTTGAAGTTGACGTTGTAACGTAAGCTATAGCAGGTGCACAAAACAACAGGAAAAGTGCTAAAGTAATCAGATGTTTTTTCATTTTTCCTCCTTAATATTTTCAGAGTGTAATCTTTTATTCTTATATCCGTATAATACATAAATTACAAGGCCCATTATAACCCATAACAGGAAATAAAGTGAAGAGTCTGTACCGGTAAGTCCTTTATAAATCATAAAACAACTGCACATTATAATTCCGAGTATCGGAAATAGCGGGCAGAATGGTACTTTAAAAGGTCTTGGGCGGTTCGGCTCCGTCTTTCTTAAAATTAAAACTTCTATACAAATTATTACAAACGATGCAAAAGTGCCGTAGTTACAAAGTTCTGCGGAAATATTTAAGTCCATAAACAGTGAGCCTATTATAACAATCAGACCCGAAATCCAAGTTATAATATGCGGAGTTTTGAATTTTGGGTGAATTTTCATAATATTTTTAGGTAAAAAGTTATCTCTTGCGATGGCGTAAAAAATTCTTGTAGTTCCAAGCTGATAAACAAGCAGTACACTGGTTAGTGCACATAATGCACCGACTGAAATTGCTCCCGCGTACCAATTTTTACCTATTGCTCTCATCGCATGAGCTAAAGGAGCTTGAGTATCAATACTTCCTATCGGAATAATTCCTGTTAAAACAAGTGCTACCGATATATATAAAATTGTACACAATATTAATGTTCCTATAATAGCAACAGGTAAATCTCTTTGAGGGTTTTTTGTTTCTTCTGCCGCAGTTGATATGGCATCAAAGCCGATATATGCAAAGAAAATTATAAATGTTCCGGCCAAAATTCCCTCAATGCCGTTAGGTGCAAAAGGTACCCAGTTTGACGGTGCAACGTATTTTGAACCTACCAGAACAAAAGATATTATTATTGAAAGATTAACAAAAACCATAACTCCCGCTACTCTTGTTGATTCTTTTACCCCTTTAATAAGAAGTATTGTAAGCACCAACACAATAAATATTGCGGGAATATTAACGGCTATAGGCATTTCTATCCCAAAAGGCAAGTGCATAAACGGCATTTTGTCGTGAACATCCCAGCCGTATTTATCACACATTGCATATATAGAACGAAAATCGTTTCTTAACCACAAAGGACAATTAACTATAAATTCAGGCAAAACATGTTTAAAACCTTTTAAAAGTTGTACAAAATAACCTGTCCAAGCAGTTGCAACGGTGATATTACCTATAGCGTATTCAAGCATAAGAACCCAGCCTACAATCCACGCCATAAATTCACCCATTGTTGCGTATGTATATGTATACGCACTTCCCGCAACGGGCATCATAGCCGCTATTTCAGAGTATGCAAGAGCTGAAAACAAACTTGCCGTTGCTGCGATTAACATTGATATAATAACGGCACTTCCGGCTCCTAAACTGCCTGAGCCCCCTACTATAGCACTTCCGATTATGGTAAAAATTCCTGTTCCTACAACTGCACTTATTCCAAGTATTAACAGGTCAAATATGTTTAATGTTTTTTTTAATTCCGTTGTATTGCTCTCTTCAATAAATACATCGGTTGATTTTTTGCTTAGTATATTCTTAATTACAGATTTTACTTTTTGATTCATTTCTTTCTTGTCTTTTTAAAATCAGATGTATTTTATTATAGAACAAACAAAATTATTGTATATTTTTAATATAATTTTCTGCGGCTTTACTTAGAGTCAATTGTTTAATCGTATCTATTGTATTTTGTTTAATTATTTCAATTTCTTTTTCGCTCATAGAAAATATTTTTTCAAGACAATTTTTTAATTCGATAACATCTGAATTAATAAGAAATGCGTTCTGATTATCTTGCAATATTCCGTCAATTCCGTCACCTTTTTTTGCAATAATAATATTGTTCTCCGCCATAGCTTCCAAATAAGCGAGCCCGAATGTTTCATTGTCGCTTATAAGTATAAATATGTCAGAGTCTGATAAATTCTTTAATACTTCTTCCCGTGTTAATTTCCCCGTAAATACAATATTTTTTTCTAATTGCAGTTTCTTTGCAAGTTTTTCTAAACTTCTTTTTTGACTTCCGTCGCCGATTATTGTTAATTTAAAATCATTTCGATTACATAATTTAAGTGCTTTTATAATAATATCGATATTTTTACGTTTAATTAAAGAAGCTGCGGTTGAAATTTGAAAAGTTTTTTCGTTAAAAAATTTGGGCTTTAACTCTCTGTTTAATATCTCATCGTTTAATCCCGAGTATGCAACAAATGTTTTATCTTCCGTTTCGGGAATAATTTCTTCAATTTTCTTTTGGAGAACAGGGCTTCTTGCAGCTATTTTATCCGCATTAAGGTATGCTTTTTTTAATTGATTTTTAAAATATATACTGTATTTAAAATCTTTTAAAACAACTATATCGGAAGCATGTACACCGCATATATATTTAATTTTATCCCGTTTTAAAAGTTTTTGTGCCATTAAAGTGCCGCAAGGCATATGTGATATTATTACATCATAATTTTTTAGCGAAAAACCTTTGGGAAGTTTATGATAAACATTGAATAAAAAAGGAGTATGAAAATTTAAATTATATATTTTTACTCCGTTTTGATTATATATTTTTTGCCTGAATATTTTTCGTCCTCGTATTAAAGAATTAAAAATAAAATTAGATTTAATAACTTCAACCTCGTGCCCTTGCCTCTTCCACTCCTGAATAATATAAAAAAGAGCCTTAGCACAATTTTCATTTTCTAAAGGGTATAAATCTGTAACAAAAAGTATTTTCATATTTTATATAATACTATAATATTAATAAAAGAGGAAAAATATTGAACCAATTGAACATAAAAAATTATGCACATATAGGAGATGCGGTGTATGAAGTATTTATACGCGAGCGAACCATTATGCTGACATCAAATCTGCAAAAACTGCATAAAATGACAGTGCATTTTGTTAATGCGGGCTTTCAAACAGAACTTTTAGAAAAACTTACTCCGTTGTTAACCGATGCTGAACTTGAGCTTGCACGCAGAGCAAGAAATATTCCCACCTCAAGTGCAAGAAGAATTAATAAAGCACTTCACTCAAGTGCAACTTCTCTTGAAGTTGTTTTGGGATATAACTACATACACAATAAAGAACGCTATTTGGAATTATGCAATATTATGGAAAAGCTTATTGATTTTAATTTATAAGTATCTTTTACGTTCTTGGTCAGTAACACCCGCATAAAGTTCTACAAATTGTTTTGCGGGGCTTGAATCTACTTTTGTAAGCAAAACTTCTTCTATCTGGAAAAACCCGACATCTGATGACATTTCGATATCTATTTTAATGGGTTTTGTTTCTCCGTGATGTATACCTACTCTTGTTATAGCGTTAGCGGAATATTTATGAATATCTCCGACTCGCGGAGTTGTATTTATCGCCATTGGGATACGTGCTCTGCCTTTTGTCATATCGCAGCCGTCTGCAATAAGAATAATTCCCGCTTCAATTGAATGAATTTTTCTTGATGACATATGCCCTATAATAGCTTCAAGAGTTAATGATTTTATTATCACTCTTTTATGAATATCATCCGGAAAAACGCTTAACAGGGTTCTGTCAATAATAGGTATGGCAAGTATAACAGACATTTCTTCATGCCCTTGTCTGCCAATCATCATACCGAGGTCGTGCATTAGCCCTGCTAAAACAACAGCACACATACTGTCTTCAAATGTCCCTATCTCTTCCTTTTCAAGAGATGTTTGTATTTTAGAATCGTGCAGTATTGTAAGCATTTTTATTGCGTTTATTGCAACCTGTCTCATATGTACAGGCCCATGGTCATTATAACCCAGACGTTTTATTGAAACATTGTTTGCGTATTCCTGCATTTCTTGTAATTCAATATCTTTAAAAAGATATTGTGCAATTTGAATACAAGTTGGAAAATCTTTCAATTTCTGTATTATTCTTGATTCTGTAGCTGTTTCTTTTACTGATTTCATAATACTTATATTATAATAAAATATTAAAAAAAATGAAATAAATCTTTACTTTAAAAAAAATTATATTATGTTATTATAATAATATGTTGATTAGAGAAACGGAAAACCGTTTCTTTTTTATTTAATTAGGGTGTGATAGAAAGGAGTGCAGGTTGTCAAAAGAAAAATATACTAAACAGGACAAAAATGCTCCTTTTGAATATGTAAATAAACGGGAATTAATGGAAAAGTTAGAACCTTTGGTTGATAATACCTTAATGCGCTTCGGGCTTATCCCCGTTGAAACGGAATTGGTGAAAGAAAATCACAGATGGTTTTTAAGAATTTTTATTTATTCAACAGAACGTGAAGTTAATTTAGAAGATTGTGAAAAAGTTTCAAGAAGTTTAAACGATTTTTTGGATGAACTTATACCTTTTAAATATTACTTGGAAGTCAGTTCCCCTGGAGTTGAAAGAAAAATTAAATCAGATAAAGAGTACTTAATATTTAAAGGTAAAGATATAAATTTAAAACTAAAAGAACCGGTTGATGAATCGGGCGAGAAACAATTTGTAGCTAAAATAGTTGATTTTGATGAAAATGACGGGTTAACTGTTTTTGCTTATAAAGATAAAAAAAATATAGTAATAAAAAAAGACAATCTTGTATCAGCGAAGTTATATTCAAATGAAATATAGGAGAGAGTAAAATGATTAAAATCGGAACGGCATTATTTGAAGCTTGTGAAGAACTTGAAAGAGAAAAAGGCATAACAAAAGAAGTAATTATTGCATCATTATGCGACGCAATGGTTACTGCATATAAAAAACATGTTAAACAAAAAGATGCACCGAATGTTGAAGCAATATTAGATGAACAATCGGGAGAAATCGGAGTTTTCAGAACAAAACTTGTTGTAAACGATGTTCAAGATCCTGATTTGGAAATTTCTTTAAAAGACGCTAAAGAAATTGATGATGAAGTGGAACTTGAAGATGAAGTTAAAATAGAAGTTACCCCCGAAAACTTCGGACGTATTGCGGCACAAAGTGCTAAACAGGTTATTACTCAAAGAATAAGAGAAGCTGAAAGAAAACTTGTTCTTGATGAATTTATGGAAAAGAAAGGTACACTTACAACAGGTATTATTCAAAGAGTTGAAAATCGAAACGTAATAGTAAATATCGGAAAAACTGATGCTATTATGCCTCAAAAAGAACAAATTCCGGGAGAATACTATAAACCAGGAAACCGTATAAGAGTGTTTGTTTTAAATGTTAAAGAAACATCAAGACTTCCTCAGGTAATTGTCTCTCATGCTCACGCAGAAATAGTAAGAGAATTATTTGAACTTGAAGTGCCGGAAATTGAAGACGGAATTGTAGAAATTAAATCAATATCTCGTGAAGCGGGATACAGAACAAAAATTGCAGTAACAAGCAATGACCCTGAAGTTGATTCGGTTGGTGCTTGTATCGGTCCGAGAGGAAGCCGTATTCAAACAATTATCGGTGAACTTAAAAATGAAAAAATTGATATCGTAAGATATTCCGATAACCCTGTTGAATATATCGTAAACGCATTATCGCCCGCAAGAATTGTATCGGTTGATATTTTAGCTGATGATGAATATTCAAAAGAAGCATTTGTTGTAGTTCCTGATGACCAGTTAAGTTTAGCTATAGGCCGTGACGGTCAAAATGTCAGACTCGCTCATAAATTAACAGGCTGGAAGATAGATATTAAGAGCCAATCTCAAGCTGCAAAAATGGAATATGCTCCTCAAGCACAACATAATGATGAAACTGAAGAAATTCAGGATGACGAGGTTGATGAAATAGCAGAAGAAATTAGAGAACAGGAAGAATATGCCGTTGATGAAGAAGATGTGGCTGCTTTTGAGGGTGATGAAACTTCTTCCGAAGAGCAAGAAACAGTTGAATAGAAAAGAAAGGCATTTATATGCAAATAAAAGATTACCAAGTATTTTTACTGGGATTAATGATTGCTTTAGGCAGTATTGCTTCAACAGGTATTTTATCTAAGGCTGTTATTAATTACCAAAAACTTCAAAATCAGACAATTAGAGTAACAGGCAGTGCCAGTCAAAATGTTACTTCCGATAAGGCTTCTTTAACGGTCAGATTTTCCGTTCAAAATCCGACACTAAAGGGTGCTTATTCTAAACTAAATGAAGATAGGATTATAATAGAAAAATTTATTAAAGAACAAAGTTTTTCGGATATAGAATTTTCTGTGATTGACAGTTATCCGCAGTATAAAAAATTCCCCGGAAGTTACAATACAACAAATGAAGTTGATTATTATCATGCAAGTCAATCTGTTACGGTTAAATCAAATGATATTAAAGGACTTACCGAACTATCAAAAAATATCAATGAACTTGTTAATAAAGATATTGATATACATGCGGATGCGGTACAATACTTTGTATCAAATCTTGACGATGTAAAAATTAAAGCGGCAGAAGAAGCGGCAAAAAATGCTAAAGTTAGAGCTCAAAGCCTTGTTAAAGGTACAAACGGAAAAATCGGAGTTATGACTAGTGCAAAACTGGGTGTTTTTCAAATTGTTCCTATTGATTCTACCGAAATAAATGATTACGGAATTAATGATACATCTTCAATAGAAAAGAAAGTTGTTGCAACCGTTAGTGCAACTTTTACTGTTAAATAATAAAAAGGGGCTTAAATAAGCCCCTTTTTTTAAAACATTGCAAGTGTGTTTGTTAATTTCGTTTTTATACTTGCAGGTATTTTTGTTACTTTTTGACTTCCGTCAGGATAACTTATAGTTACTGATTTTACTTTTTCCGGCAGCTGTTTAAAGAAATTAAAATCTATTGTGGTTTTTCCTTTTCCTGTATCAATGAAAATATTTTCTACTCTTTTTCTTGCAGAATAATTATGTCTGAATTGTATTTCTTTTATTACATTTCCCAGAGAATCAAATGTAGTAATATGAGAAGTATCTCCGTTGCTGAATTTAAATATATTCATAGAACTTACCCCGTTAATAGGAGGATTAAATGTAGAAGTTATATCTCCTCCGATGAATGGATTGGTTTTTATTACGTCAGTTTTTGTTACCCCGTTTTTTAAAATTGTTGTAACTGTTTCTACGTCAAACGGACTGTCAGGTTTTTGAAGCGGTTTATCAAAAGTAATTTTTGGAGGCTTTTGTGTTTTTTCTGTCAGTTTTTTAATTTTTTCCGCAATATTTATCGGAGGTTTTTTAGCTAACAAATAACCGCCTATAGCCGCAGCACTCATTGCTCCCGTTAAAAATATGATTTTTGGAAGTACATTTTTATTTTGAGACTCTTTTTTTACTTTTGATTTTACAGATGCAGTATTTTGAGCTGTTTTTACAGCACTTACAGGTTTTATATTCATTTTACATTCCTTTCGTATGTTATTACAAAAAACATATAAAAAAAAATTTTGTTATTTATAAATATATTTTTTTTATTTTTTTATTAAATTTAATATCAAAGGAGATATATTTTCTTTATATGTTAGAAGAATAGGGTCTTTTAAAACATTTAAAAAATCCTGATGCAAAGGATGTTCTTCTCTATATATATAGTGATTATCTTGATTTGGATATGCACAATTTTCTTGTCTGAATTCCCAAAAACACGGTATAGCGTTAACGTCTTGTGCTAATCTTACAAAATCAGGCATTTCTTTATAGTTAAATCTTGTTACTACAAAATGAATATAAAATTGAAAATTATTGGTTTTCTTTAATTCTCCAAGATATTTAAGATTTTCTACGAGTTTAGGGAAATAAATTTCTCCGTTTGGAATAATTTTCCCATAAGTTTCCTTAGTTGCCGCATGTATAGAAATTCTTATTTTTTCAATTCTGTCCGGAGTAATATTTAAATTTTTAAAATTTTGTTCGTTACAAAGTATTCCGTTTGTGTGAAAGTCAAACTTCAGCTCGGGATACTTTTGGGCAGCCTTTTGGATAACCTGTCTGCTGTGCCTTGAGCCAAATGGGTCACCGTATGAATTTATAATTAGCGTTTTTGCTGATTTTAAAAGAGGTAGGAAAAATGTATCTATTTTTGAATTAAGTGTTTCCAGTTCTTCATCAGTTAATCGTTTCATTTTATCTCGGCATATTGAACAAGCTATGTTGCACTCATAATCATAACAAAATTTAACTATCAAAGGATATTGTTCCATTATAGGAGTGCATTTTGTTCCATAGTTTGAAAAATATATTTTTTCATTGCAATATATGCAAGTATTTTTATCACAAAGAGAATAATCTTTATTTAAAATTCTTTTTCTTAATTCCTGTGCTTTATCAGAGTTCCATACTTCATCTATTGAATCTTTAAATATATTTCCGATAGAATAAAATTTATTCCAATTTGGGCAACAGGTATAAACTTCGCCTGTATGGTGAATTTCTATTTCTTCAAACGGTCTTGTACAATATTCTACAGACATTTATTACTCCTCATTGTTATTATGACAGATTTTTAAGTTCAGGGTAAAGAATAACATTTTCGCCTTTAAAAATGGTTTTTTTTAATATCTTAATAAGTTTTTTATGATGTTTGTGGGTTTTACTTATCAGAGAATAATTAATAAAATTTTTTCCTACTTCGCAGACATCATTTTCTCTTAAAGCCCAAAATTCTGCAGTTGCATTGTATTTTTTTGCAAGTTTAACAAATGCGGGCATATCTTTATAATTTTCCGAATACACACAAAATATCATTCTCAGATTATTGATGAGTCCTTTTTCTTTCATTTTAGAATATAGTTTCAAATTTGATTTAACTTTAATCCAATTTCCTTTGCGGACAACTTTATTATATGTCCAAAAATGTGCACTGTGCAAAGAAACAGTAATTGTATCAATTTTATCAAATACTTTTAGTTCTTTTAATCGCTTTTCATCAGCGAGTATGCCGTTTGTGTGAAAATGAAATTTTAAATTCGGATATTTTTGTGCCGATTTTTGTATTAAAAGAGTTTCTTTATAGCTGGCAAAAGGTTCTCCGCTGCACCCAAAACGTAATAATTTCGCATTTTTAAATATCGGAAGCCAAATATTTTCTATCTCATTCTCGAGAGTTTCTTTATTAAAAGAGGTATGAAAATTCTTATCTCTGCATATTCTGCATAGTACATTACAGGTATTATCAGAACTTACCGATATTTCTTCGGGATATTCGATAACGTTTTCACCATATTGTTTATCATTATTATCGGAGTTGCATTTTCTGTTACAAATATCATTGCATAATGTATAGTCATTATTAAGAATCTTTTGTCTTAATTTTTTAATTTTTTCACCGTTCCAGATATTATCAAAAGAATCTTCAAAAATATTACCTATTGAATAATTATTAATAAAAGGAGGGCAGCAATTATATACATCCCCGTTTTCGTATATTTCTATCCTGTTAAAAGGCTGAGTACAAAACATTTAAACTCCTTTATTTTTTTATATTAACATTTATGATAATATTTTATCAAGCGAGAGAGTTGATGTTTGATTTTTTAAAGCAAAAAAATAAAAAAGAATATGATTGCTGCAGATATTTACAAGGTGGTATTACTTTTATGCCCGATTTTATTGCAACTTGCTGTTCTAATAAAAAAGGGGTAATTTTTTGTCCTGAATATAAGGGTAAAAATATAGATTGGAAACAAATTGAAAGACAACGGCAAAGTGTTTTAAATAGTTGTAAAAAGGGGATTTTGCCCGAGAATTGTAAAGGCTGTATAGATTTAGAAACTAAAGTATGGGAAGAAAAACCATTAATTAATGAAATTTACCTTAATTATTGGGACCATTGCAATTGCGGTTGTGTATACTGTGTTTTAAGCCCGCATGGAGAGTTTCTCAAACGAGAAAAAAAACCGAGCAAATATTATTCTGTATATGAGCATTTAAATAAATTATACAGGCAGAAAAAAATATCTAAAAATGTTCATGTGGAACTTGTTGGAGGAGATTTAACAGTTTTGGATGAGGCGGAAGATATAATCAATCTTTGTCTTAATTTTGGGGTTGGGCGTATGTCCTTTCATACCTCCGGAATATTTTATTCCGAGGGTATAGAACGTGCTTTAAAAGAAGCACCTTGTGTAGATTTAGATTTTTCTTTAGATTGCGGCTCAAGAGAATTATATAAAAAAATAAAACGTATTGATGCCTTTGATAACGTGGTTCAGAATATTAAAAAGTATTTAAATTGTTCCCAAAAGGCTCCGGAAGCCATAATTGCAAAGTATATTATACTTGACGGATTAAATGACAGTGTTGAAGAAATTGATAAATGGATTAATTTAATTTATGAAATGGGAATAAAAAATTCCAAAATTGATATAAACTTCAAAAGATTTTTCCCCGAATGGCATCATTATGACCCTAATGTGCCTAAACATTATTATGATATATATAATCACTTTGAAAAAAGAACAAAAGAACTTGGTATAAAAACTCATTATTGGGAATTTTCAAAACGTGTGTTTGAACAAGGAAGAACCCCTGATGGTTATTAATTTTATTTCTGTATTAATTGGTTTAATACAGGATATAAAACTACGTTTTCGCTTTGTAAAATCGGGTCTTTTAAAATCTTAATAAGATTTTTATGATATTTATGATTTTCATTAATAATGGAATATTTATCAAAATTTCTTCCTATTTCATTAAAATCGTTTTTCATTAATGCCCAAAATTCAGCTTTCGCATTATATTTTTTTGCCAGCTTTACAAATTTGGGAATATCTTTATAATTTTCTGAATATACAACAAATATCATTCTGAACTGGTGTAATAGGTTATCTCTTTTCATTTGTGAGTATAATTTTAAGTTAGATAATACCTTATCCCAATTACCGCCTACAACTACTCTATTGTACGTCCATCTGCTTGCAGAATGCAGCGATACCGTCATGATTTCTGTTTTATTATATACATTTAATTCTCTAAGTAATTTTTCATTCCCTAAGATTCCGTTTGTATGAAAATGAAATTTTATATCAGGATATACTTCTTGAGCCTTTTTTATTATCATTTTTTCTTTTAAACTTGCAAACGGCTCACCGCTTATCCCAAATTTGAGTATTTTAGCATTTTTAAATATCGGAATCCATATTGTGTTTATTTCTTCTTCTAAATCTTCTTTGTTATATGTTGAATGTTGATATTCATCCCTGCATATTCGGCATCTTACATTACAGGTACAGTCAGAACTTATTGATACTTCCGAGGGATATTCTTCTACCGTTTCTGAAAAATATTTTTCATTTGTACAATTATTATTTTTTAGGTTACATATATCATTACATATTGTATAATCGCCTTGTAGTATTTTTTTTCTTATTGATTTTGCTCTTTCTCCGTTCCATATATCTTTAAACGGAGTTTCATATATATTACCAATCGAATAATTATTAATATATTCGGGGCAGCAGGTAAAAACATTTCCGTTAGCAAAAATTTCAATTCTGTTAAAAGGTTGTGTGCAAAACATTGTTATTTATTCCCCTTAATTTTTTTTAATAATTTATCCAATAAAGTTTCAACCGGTTTATTTTGGATGTCCAATAAAATAGGATACAAAATATCATTGTATTTGTACATATTAGGGTGTTTTAAAACTTTAACAAGTTCGTTATGGTATTTATGTTTTGGGTTTGTAATTGACAAGTCTTCTATATAATCAGTATGACCGATGCTATCAGATTTATATTCCCAAAAAACAGGATGTGCATTATATTTGTCTGCCATATCAACAAATGCCGGAATTTCTTTATAATTTAAAGAAGTAACTACAAATTGCATTAAAAATGTAAAATGACATTCTTTTTTTAATTCTGATAAATATTTCATATTATCCATCAATTTATCAAACATTAATTCCCCGTGATTAATTATTTTCCCGTACGTTTTAGCCGTTGTGGCATGAATAGAAACTCTTATTTTATCTATTTTTTCAGGAGTTATATTAAGTCTTTTAAACATCGTTTCATTACATAAAAGTCCGTTCGTTGTAAAATCAAATTTCAAATCAGGATATGTTTCTATAGCTTTTTTTATTAATTTAATACTGTGTCTTGAACCGAAAGGATCACCATGGGTATTTATGACTAAAACTTTTGCCGTTTTTAAAAGAGGTATAAAAAAAGAGTCAATTTTGTCATCTAATATTTTAAGTTCATCGTCTGATAATCTTTTTATTTTATTTCTGCAAAAAATACAGGCTATATTACATTCATAATCGTATCCGAATTTAACAACAAAAGGTAATTTCTCAAGATGTCCTGTTTGGGGCGGAGTTTCTATTTCGAACTCGGAAACAAAATTTTTATTATGAAGCAGAAAACATTTATCTTTCTTACACAGTGAATAATCATTATTTAAAATTTTTTGCCTTAATGTTACGGCATTATTTGAGTTCCAAACTTCATCATAACTATGGTCAAATATATTTCCGATTGAATAATAATTATTCCAACTCGGACAACATAAATATACATTGCCATTTGGAGATATCTCCATCTCTGAAAACGGCAGAGGACAAAAGTCATATTTATAACTCATACATTTTACCCTTTAGTATTGTAATTATACTAAAAATTAATTTTTTTTTCATGATATTATAATGGATATGTTTAGCCGAATAATTAAATATATAACAGGGTTTATAATAATATTTTTAATTCAGTATATTTGTAATTGGCTGGTTAAGTCATTCAATTTAATACTGCCGGCACCTATTTTAGGCTTGATTGTATTCACTTTTCTATTACAAACAAATGTTATAAAAAAAGAATGGGTTAAAGACATTTGTAAGTTTTTACTTAAAATAATGCCGATGTTATTTGTACCTTTATTAGTCGGAATTGTTGTTTATTATTCGGTTATAGAGAAAAATCTTATACCAATATTGGTAAATGTAATTTTAACTGCGACTTTAACTCTTTTTATTACGGCTCTTATTGTTGATAATATTATAAAGTTTATAAGGCTTCAAAAAATAAGGAAATTTCATAATGATTAATATATGGGGTCTTATTTATACGGTTTTATTATACGAATTTGCACTCTGGTTAAAGAAACAGCCTCATTTTAACTTTATTAACCCTAATGTTACTGCAGGGCTTATTTTAATATTAATTTTATATTTTTTTAAAATTGATTATACAAAATATAATGAATCGGCGTGTTTTCTGACATTGCTTTTAGGCCCTGCTACTATAGCTTTGGGATATCCTTTGGCAGAAAATATAGATTTACTTACAAAAAATAAGAGGGCAATATATTCCGGTTTTTTAGCGGGAACAGTAACTGCACTTTTAACCTGTTATTTTTTAGGTAAAATTTTTCATTCCGATTGGCAATTAATAGTGTCTTTAATGCCAAAATCGGTTACTACTCCTATTGCAATAGAAATATCAAAAGCAATTGGCGGAATACCCGAGCTTACTGCTTGTATTGTTGCGTTAACAGGAATATATGGAGCTGTATTCGGACATAAACTTTTAAAACTAATACGGATTAAAAGCGATATATCTATAGGGCTTGCAATAGGGGCAGCAAGCCATGTTTTAGGAACTTCCAGCTGTATTGAAAGAAACAAACCTAAACAAGTCGTTATGGCAACATTGGCTTTAATTATAATTGGTATTGTTACTTCGCTTATATGTATTTTATTGTTTTAGATTTAAAATATGCTAAAATTGGTTTATAAAAAAGGATAATTAATGAAGTCTAAAATAATAAGATATTTATCGGGTTTTTTGATATTAGTGCTGATTTTAGCTGCTATTATCGTATCAAAAACAGCTTTATTTATAATATCTGTATTATTTATTATTTTTACGTTGAAAGAATACCGTGAAATGTTTAAATCAAAAGATATAGAAATATTTAAATTTATTCCGGAATTAATAGGTGCTTTGCTTTCATATCTTTTTATATTTGATTATCAAAGCTGGGTGACCCCTGTTTTAGTTTTTGGAATATTTTTAACATGTTTTTGTACAATTATAAAAAATAAGAAACCTTATATTTTGGTATCTTTTTCTACAATAATGAGCTTTGTATATATTTTTTGTACTTTATATATAATAAAGTTATTTTATGTAGTACCTTTTTCTAACATAAAACTAGTAATGATATATTTTGCTGCTGTTTTATTGGGAGATTTCACCGCATCAAAAATAGGTCCTTATTTTAAAAATAAGCATCTATCCCCCGAAATAAGCCCAAATAAAACAATAATGGGTTCGGTTTCCAATCTTGCAGTATCTTGTATTGTATGTTGTTTTTTATATCCGATGTTTAAAATATGGCAATGTCTGTTATTTGGTGCTGTAATATCCATATTTTCTCAAATAGGAGATTTAACTGTTTCCTTTATAAAAAGAGATTTGGGATTAAAGCATAGCAGTAACCTCTTTTTTGATTACGGAGGTATACTCGACAGGGTTGATGCTTTTATATTTTCAGCTCCATTTGCATATTATTGCATTATTCTTTTAATGCTAATTAAATAGTGCATTAAGAAAATCATCAGGATTAAAAAGTTTTAAATCTTCAAGTTTTTCACCAACACCTATAAGTTTAACTGGCAAATTAAATTCTTTTGCGATTGCTATAATAATTCCGCCTTTAGCACTTCCGTCAAGTTTTGTTAAAGCAACAGAAGTTAAATTAACCACCTCGGAGAATAATTTAGCTTGAGATAAACCGTTTTGTCCGGTATTGGCATCAAGAACCAGTATGCTTTCACGTAAACAATCAGGGGCTAATTTATCAATAACGGATTTAACTTTATTTAATTCTTCCATTAAGTTGCGTTTATTATGAAGTCTGCCGGCGGTATCAATCAAAAGTACATCATAATTTTCATTTTGAGCTTTTTTTATAGCATCAAAAACAACCGCGGCAGCATCAATACCGTCTTTTCTTACAATATCAACCTGAGCTCTTTTTGCCCATATATCAAGCTGTTCTTCGGCAGCAGCTCTGAAAGTGTCGCCCGCTGCTAAAAGAACTTTTTTGCCCGATAGTCTAAAATTGTTTGCCAATTTTGCAATTAGTGTCGTTTTACCGGCTCCGTTAACTCCGGTTATGAAATAAATGTTGAGTTTGTTCTCTTCATAGTTTAACTCTGACGAACCTGCTTCTTTCAATATTTGTACAAACTCATCTTTTAAAAACTGTTTAATTTGTGAGGGTTTTACTTTAGTTTGTTTTCTTAATTTATCCGTTATGGAAGAAGCAAGATTTACACCTAAATCTGCTTTTATAAGTAAATCTTCCATATCATCAAGAATAAAATCGTCAAACTCTTCTTCTTCCTCAATCGTTGAAACTACATTTTCAACAAGGTTTTGTGTTGTATTAGAAATGGTTTTTTTTAAGCTGTCAAATGAAAAATTCCAAAAAGATTTTGGTTTTTCAGCTCCGTTCTGTTGGGGTTCTGATTCATTTTTTTTGAAAAAATTAAACATAAACTTATCCCTAAAGTTATTTTAAATTGTTTTCAATAACAACTTTGCCTAAAATTCCGTTAACAAAAGCACCCGAATCATCTGTCGAATATTTTTTAGCAAGTTCAACAGCTTCATCAATAACAACTTTAACCGGTGCATCATTGACGTATAAAAGTTCGCAAATAGCAATTCTAAGAATATCTTTATCCATTTTTACAAGTCTGTTGATATCCCAGCCTAAAGCATATTTTTTGATTTGACCGTCAATATCATCTTTATGTGTTTGAAAAGCTTTAGAAATCTTTATTATATATTCTTTTACTTCTGAATTTTCTTCCAATGCCGTCATTTCGGCTATTTCTAATGCAAGCATTGCTTTTTCCGCAATATTTAATAATTCATCAAGTTTATTTTGCATATCAGATGTCATTGGAATGGGTACGGGTAAATCTGAAGCTTCAATAGGTCGTTCCAAATTGTCGGGATGATTTGCTTCGTAATCGCTTATGTATTCTTTAATCTCTAATATTGAGTTAGTAACCGATTTTAATTCATCAGCAGAATTATTTGTTAAAGTTCTTACTGATTTAACAACAATATCCTGAAAATCCCATTTGTTAGGGTTTTGTACCGTATCCATTTGAGAAAAAAGTATTAATGCTAATTCTCTTGCTGCTCTGCGTGCTTGCATGTATAATTCCTTTTTGTCTATGTTTATACATATATTAAGGCATAAAAAAAAATAAAAGTATACAGTAATTTAATAAAAAATCTTGACTTTTGAATATGCTCTTAATAATATATAATAGTTAAAGATAATGGGACGTCGCCAAGTGGTAAGGCACCTGGTTTTGGTCCAGGCATCTCGGAGGTTCGAATCCTTCCGTCCCAGCCAATTAAAGCTCTTAAGGATACTTAAGAGTTTTATTATATTTTGTATTGGTGTAGTTTGTATTGTGTATATTTAAAGTTGTAGTGTAGTTAATTGAGTAGTTTGATATTTACGGTTAGTTTGATTTTTACGGAAAGTTGGCTTCCTGTTTGGGTTTTAGCTGTCGGAAATAATCAAACTATCCGTTTACAAAACGGTCTTTTTGGACTTTTTTTGGATAAACGGTTAGTATGATTATTACGGAAAGTTGAATTAAAACTATTCCCCTGTCTGCATTTCGGCTGTGTGTTTGAAGTGTACGCTTAGTTTGATTATTTCGGAAATGTCCAATTTGAAAATTAGCAAAAAATTAACTTAATATGTTAGAAAAAAATAACAAAATATTCTATAGTACGTAGATTATTAAATTTTATAGTTTAGAACTAACTTAATAAATTTCTGCACCAATCTCTTTAAATATAACTAATGCTTATTGGTCTAACAAATCCTAACGATTTAAAAAATGGTCATTTTCATCTTTAAATATTTTTGTAGGATTATCATTGTGAAGGTTTTTATCTATAAATCAGATTTACCCTACCTTAATTAGCGAGTTGAGCACTTTTTGAACAGGTTTTGAGATTAGTTAGAATACCTAATTTCCATTTCCTTCTGTGTCGATAAAAAATGTATGCCTAAAATCTATGCTATAATTAGCAAAAAGCAGGAAAGGAAATTTATGCTGAATAAAGACTATTACGAATTATTAAATAATGGATTATGTGCATTAAGGCAAAATAATAATGAATACAAAAAATATATTTTAATAGAGATTAAAACTATTTGCAATGTTCAAGATCATGAATATGCACAAAATAAAATGCGTACAGATTATCACTTACAAGGAACTACACATATAAACAATTTGTCGACTCAAGAAATAAATCAAAACTTACAAGCATTCTGTGAAACACTATGGAATAAAATTCAAAAAGAACAAGGTCATAATTATACTGTCTCATTCAATGCAATTAATTTTTTGTACTCAAATAGCATTGATTCGGGAACTTACATATTATATCAAAATAATAGTGGTACATTAGACGTATCAAAGCTATTAGATACTATTGGGTATGGGTTAAGTATTGCTGGTCTTATATTTAATGTTAATACTGAAGAATACGAAAATTATATTACAGTTTTGAAAGTCCTTGAAAGAATTTTTAATAATGACAAACCTCAAAATCCATTAAAAGACTTGAGTTATGCACTTGAAGTATTTTATAAAATTCAAAATTACTTCGAAACAAATCCTGAGAAAAAACGTGAGAAAAAAATAGAGTCGTTATCGGTGAGTTTATTTATTGAATTTTTAACAAAATAAAAAACTCTTTTGCTCAGTGCAAAAAACAACTTATATACTACACAAAACAACACAAACAAACTTTTTCAACTTGTTTAAGCTATTATTAAATAAAGGAGAAAAAATGTACGACTTAAGATATGGTGATTGCTTTAAATTATTAGATGATATTCCGGACAAATCGGTAGATTTAATACTAACAGATCCTCCATATAATATTGCAAAATATTCAACAGGGAACATTGATTTACCGGGTAGGTCAGCATTAAATAATGATTTAGCAGACTGGGATAAACCCGAAATTGAGCCAAAAGATTTATTAGCAAACTTCAAAAGAATAATTAAACCAAAGGGTAATATCTTTGTTTTTACCACATATAACCAAATAGGGAAATGGCACGAAGTATTTGATCCAGAATTTGATACTTTTCAATTTATGGTCTGGCACAAGACAAATCCTGCTCCTAAAATCTATAAAAATGGTTTTCTGAATAGTTGTGAGTTAATTGTGTGTATGTGGAATAAAGGACATCAATGGAATTTCAGTAATCAAAAAGAAATGCATAACTTTATTCAAACCCCAATTTGTATGCAACCTGAAAGGCTTTCCAATCCAAAACATCCGGCACAAAAACCTGTAAAATTATTGGAACATATTATTAAAATTGCCTCTAATATAGGTGATACAATTTTAGATCCGTTTATGGGGGTTGGCTCAACGGGAATTGCCGCATATAATTTAAAACGAAATTTTATCGGTATTGAATTAGAAAAAGAATATTTTGATGCGACACACACAAGATTTCAAGAACACGAATGCAAAATGAAAGAGTATGCTATGAGCAACTTCTAATCATTTCATTTAGTTTTTCGTTCAGATTTATTTGATTAATTGCTTCGTTGTATATTTTGGTAAACTCATTAAAATTAACACCTTCAGGTAAAATCTTATTCCAAAATGCCGAACCTACTAAAAACATATGTGGGTATTGCAAATATTTCTTAATAGAGCCAGACCAAGTTCTGCCTTCTCCGTCTTTATGATAAATAGTTGCAAAATATGGTTTTGTTTTTCTATAATTTAAACCCACATAAATAGTTAACAACTTTTTGGCATTTGACGGAGCATTACTACTATCAAGATTACCTCCAGCTTTGATTTCCATAATATTTAATTCGTCACCATCCCAAAAAGCTAAATCCACAGGCTTTGTATGAATTTCATTCGTAATTGGTAAAGGTTTGTCAAGTAATTCCAGAATAGTCTCATGATTTACCGAGCAACAAACTTTTCTTTTGCTATCTCCTTCACATCTTGTCATAAATTCCGTAATCCTACCTTGTAATTGGGAATTGCCCATATCAATGTTCGAAACAATAATTTGTTCGTGCTCGTTGGGATTTTGAACATTATGCTCTAAATTATGAGGATTAACAATTTGAGGAACATTTTCTGCCCCATATCTTAATTTTGTAATTTCCTTAGCAACTTTTTGTATTGAATTACCGCTTTTTGACTCAAAACTACTCACGAATACCATATGTGCAGACATCATTGTATCTAATTCTTTTAATAGAAAATTATTTTGTTTTGCCTTAAAATTAGTTACAAAATCACTCTGGATTCTTGTAACCATTGATAAAAATTCTTCTTCAACAATCTGAAATATTTTATCTCTCATTTATTCCTCACATATATTTTTTAAATCATCAATTATATTGGCAATTTTAATTTTTTTCATTACTTTTAGATAGATCTTTTTAAATTCATCAAATGAAATATTCTCTGGTAAAATCTTTTCCCAAAAATCCGAACCTATTAAAAACATTACTGGATATTGCAAAAATTTTTTCATTGAACCACACCACTTATTTCCTTCTCCAGTCTTATGATAATAAGTTGCAAAGTACGGTTTTGCTTTATTAGAGTTTAGTGCAACATAAGAAGTTAGCAATTTAATTACATTCCCTCTTGCATTTGAACTATCTAAATCTCCACCAGCTTTAATCTCTAATAAATTCCAATTTTTACCATCATTAAATGCTAAATCTATATCATTTTTTATAACAGTATTGGATTTTGGTAAATTCGTTAATAAAGTCTTTAATTCGGTAAAATTTAAATTGCAGACTTTTTGAGGATTGCATCTTAAATTACCTTCATTTCTTTTTATTATTCCTGCAATTCTTTTATTTAGTTCTTCATCATTAGTATCAATATCTGTTACTATAAATTGTTTTCCCTTAACTTCATTTATATTATGTTTTATATTGTGTATGTTAATTATATAAGGCACATTTTCTTTTCCATATTTCAAACGTGCTATCTCTAATGCTACTCGTTGCATAGCATTTCCAATTTTTGATTCAAAACTACTTGCAAAAACTAAACCTATTTTTGTATCTATATTCAAACCATCTAATAAAAAATTGTGTTTTTTCTTACAAAAATTCTTTTTAAAATCATTTTTTATGGATTTTAACAAATGACTATATTCTTCTTCTATAATTTTCTCAATTTGTTCTCTCATTAATATTTCCTATGCGTACTGCATTTGCATTCTCTTATTAGGTTTAAGAATTGCAACATTAGTTTTATTCTTAACTTCTTTGTTAATTGGATAATTTGTAATTAATAGATGCTCGCAATCCCTATTATTACGACCTTTAAAACTAACCATATATGTTTTATCAAAACTTGTGATGTATAATCCGTTATTACTATACAAGTTGGAAATAAATTCCGTATTTTTAATTACAAGCATAAATTTAGCCGGACATTTATTGATTAAATAATTTGCCAAGCGTTCCTGATCTTGTTTATCAAAAGTATTATTAACATAACTGCTAAAGTCAGTATCGTATGGTGGATCCAAAAATATAAAATCATTTTTAGTAAGTTTAACTTTATCCAAAAATTCTTCAAAATCTAAATTGTAAATGTCTGTATTTACAAAATGTGATTGGAGTTCTTTTGATTTTATATAATCAATTTTTCTTTGGAAGTTCTTTCTATTATAAGAAATTCCACCATATGGAACATTAAATTCCCCATTAGAGTTATATCTAAACATTGAAGAATAGCAGTATTCACGAATAAAATAGAAATATTCGCTATTATCATATTTATTGTATAAAGCTCTTATATACATGTAGAAAGAGCCTTTTAATGCACATTCAAAATTATCATAAATATCTTTTTCAGGAAGATTTCCTTTTTTTTCTTCCAAATCTTTCATACGAACTAATTTCGCACTAATATTACGCAACAATTCTTTTTCAAAAATATCGTAATGTTTCAATAATTCAGCATTTAATAGTCGTTCAAAAGCCGTTTTATTATCGTTTACAAACAATTCAATATTTTTAACTAAATCTTCTTTGGCAATTTTGTTGGATTTATATTTTGAGTAAGTCGTGCTAAAAACATCAACATTATTGTCCAATATACTTTCTAAACCACCCCAAGCATTTTGAAGAGACTGCAAGCGAGTTATAAAATCTTTATTCTTGTATTTAACATTATTGTACAGAGTTGTTAACTCGCTAGATTTATCATTAATAAGCATGTTTTTATTTTTCATAGAGAAAAAAACAGCACCGCCACCAACAAAAGGTTCAATAAAACGAACAAAGTTATTCGGTATATTTGGAAGAATATACTTTAATTCTTGTTCTTTACCTCCAGCCCATTTAACTATGGGCAACAAATCATTTACCTTATCCATAAAAATATTATATTCTAAACAGACTATTAGCACAATGTAATGAAGAATGATTAAGAAAAAGAAATAAATTAGTAAAATATCAAATTCGTTTTATAATTAAAATGGAGTAAGGACATGGTTAAAAATCAATTTTTAAGAGGTTCTGAATGGAGAAAATGGGATTTGCATTTGCATACCCCAAGTTCTTATGATTATAAAAATGGTTCTGTAACAAATGAAGATATTGTAAATAAATTAATTGATAATAATATTGCTTTAGCAGTTATTACAGATCATCATTACATTGATGTTAATAGATTTTTTGAATTAAAAGATATTGCCGGTAATAAAGTTGTTTTTCTCCCTGGTATAGAGTTGCGAACAGAGTTGGGAGGTTCTGAATCTGTTCATATAACTGTTATCTTTCCCGATTTTGCAGAACAATCAAAATTAGAGAATTTATGGAACAAATTAAATGTAAAATTAAAAATTACAGATCAAATAGAAGAAAACGGAGATGATTCCGTTTATGTGAACTTTGAAAATGCAAGTAAGATAATCAAAGAGCTAAATGGTCTTATTTCTATACACTCAGGACATAAATCTAATTCAGTAGAAAACATTATAAATGCATTAACATATAAAATGGCAATCAAAACAAATATTGCCAAAAATGTTGATTTTTATGAAATAGGCAATAAAAATGATATTACAAATTATGAAACAAAAGTGTTTCCATATATAGGTAAAATTATTCCATTGGTTAGAGGTTCAGATAACCACAATATATTAGAATACCAATTAAAGTTTAATTGTTGGATAAAGGCAGACCCAACTTTCGAGGGACTAAAACAGGCTATAATACAACCAAAAGAGAGAATATTTCTTGGAGAAATACCTCCTAGATTAAAACAAATTGAAAATAAGCCAAGTCAGTTTATTGATACTATAGAAATAAATAAAATTGCAAATCCGAAAAACAAAAAAGATAAGTGGTTTGATTTAGCAAACAAGATACCTATAAATTCTGGTATGGTTGCAATTATAGGTGGAAAAGGTAGTGGGAAAAGTGCATTATCTGATATCATAGGTCATTTCTGTTATTGTAAAACGATGAATAAAGCTTCTTTTTTAAATGATGATAGATTTAGAAAATCTCCTAAAAAATATGCAGAGGATTATGAAGGATGTATTTTATGGAGTAATGGTCAGATTGATAAAAAAATAAACCTAATGGATAAAATTTATCCATCATCAATTGAAAAGGCACAATATTTACCACAAAAGTATATTGAGGATGTATGTAATAATTTAGATAATGAATTTCAAGAAGAAATAGATAATGTTATTTTTTCGTATATTGATGATAATAAAAAAATGGGGCAAACTTCTTTAGGGGATTTAATAAATGCTAAAAATTCAGAAATTTCAATAAGACAAGCTCAATTAAAAGAAGATATAATCAATTTTTCGAAAAATTTAATAATCTTGCAAGATAAAAATACGAAGAATTATAAAACATCTGTAAATGATCACATAAAAATGTTTGAGGAAGAATTAACGAATCATAGAAAAACAAAACCCAAATTTGTTTCTCGCCCTAATGAAATACAAGATGAAAATTCGATAAAAAGATTAGATTTTCTAAATAATCAAATAAAAAAACGTGAAAAACATTTAAAAATACTAAATGATGAATATTCAAAAATAATAATTCATCTTGAGCAAATAAAAAATTTTAAAAGTGAAATACATAGACTTGAATCAAATGCAAATAATATAGTCGATACAATTAATAAGTATTTAATAGAAAATAAGTTAATCGAAAAATCAAAAATTTCATTAAATATTAAAATGAATATTAAAGATTTGGATGGTGTACAAAACAAACTAAAATATAAGTTAGATAAACTTGAAACATTATGTAGTGATAATAATTCAAATGCATCTTCGTACTCATACAAGTTAGGGCAATTAAATCTTGAAAAAAATAATATAATCAAAAATACAAATGCTGAACAGCAAACTTATCAAAATTTTCTCTCAAAATACAAAGATTGGAAGGAAAAAACACTATTTATTATTGGTTCAAAAGAACAAAAAGATTCTTTAAGATTTTATAAAAACGAAAAATATTATATTGAGCATAGTTTAGAAAAAGACATGCGTGATGCAAAACGCGAAAGGAAAGAGCTTATAAATAAAGCATATAAATTATTAGATGAAAAAACGAAAATTTATGAAGAAATATATAAACCTGTAAAAGACAAATTAAGTAAAATTCTTGGGAAAATAGATAACGAAATACAATTTACTATTGATAAAACATATAAAAATATAAATTTAGAGAGTTATATATTAGATTATATTGATCAAAAATTGACATCTAAATTTAGAGGAAAAACAGAAGGATTAGCTTTTATTTCCTCTCTAAAAAAAGAAGTAGACCTTCTAAAAATTTCTACAATTTATACTTTTATTAATTGCATATTTGAAGAAATAGAGAATTCTGCAGAACCAAGAAAGCTTGTATCAGACAGATTATCCTTGTACGAATATCTATTATCATTAGATTTTTTAGATATTTCATTTGCGTTAAAAATGAGTGATAGAAATATTACAGAATTATCTGCTGGGGAAAAAGGTTTACTACTATTAGTATTTTACTTAGCATTAAGCAAAGAAAGCAAACCTCTAATTATAGATCAACCTGAAGATAACTTAGATAATCAATCGGTGTATAGTAAGTTGGTTCCATGTATTCAAGAAGCTAAAGTTAATAGACAGCTAATTATTGTAACTCATAACCCCAATATTGCTGTAGCTTGCGATGCAGAGCAAATAATATATTGTACTATTAATAAGAAAAATAACAACGAAATAAAATATACTTCTGGCAGTATTGAAAACCCTACAATGAAGAAGTGTATTGTTGATATTTTAGAAGGTACTGAACCTGCATTCTACTTGAGAAAACAAAAATATAATATTTGATTACAAATTTCAAGTAATCTACTAAAATAATATAAAAAACAAAATGTAATTTTTAAAATAAAAAAAGGGATAAGTTATGAATAATGATGAAAAATTAGAATATAACTTAAAAAATTGGAATAAAACTTCCGCAGATTCTGAAAGATTGGTTGCAAAAGTTCTCCATAATATGGGTTATAGTTTTTTATCTACCCAGAATCCTAAAGGTGGAAGAGATGGGAATAAAGATATTTTATGTGTAGATTTTAGACGGAGGAAAACTGTTGTTGGAGTTTATTTTCCTACATCTCAGATAGAGGAAAAATGTTTAAGGGAAAAATTTATTCATGATTTACAAGGGGCAATAAATAATAATGCAGAATGTTTTGTTTTTTGCACTAATATGTATATAAATGCTAAATTTAAGGAAGATTTAAATATACTAGCAAAAAATAAAAATATTGATTCTATAATTTATGATATTGAAGATTTAAAAATATTTCTAAATTCTCCTTCAGGATATGGCATAAGGGAGGATTATTTTGAAATTGAAATGTCTAGAGAAGAAATTACTGCATTATTAGATGATTATATTAATAAACAAAATGAAATAATTAAACAAATTGCGTTACAGACATATTCAATTATTGATAAAATACTAATTGGTCAAGATAAATCAACATTTTATTCTGATTTGAGTTTGTATATTAAATCTTTTAGTAGTAAAGATTTGTCATTAGATAATTTAAAAAAATTAAATTTAGATATTCTAACACAAAGTAGCCTTCCAAATTATCTTAAAGGTAGTATTAGAAAAGTACAATCTTGGATTGGAGAGTTTGGTAAAGGGATTGAAGATGCAGTATTTGTACCTGTAAAACCCGAAAGTATTGTACATAGTCTGGAAATATTAATTAATGATTGGAATAGTAACAAAGAAATTTTAAAGCAATCTAAAGACGATGAAAATATGTATAATTATCTTGCAAAATTTCACTTAAATTTCTTAAAAATACACCCTTTTTATGATGGAAATGGTAGAGTTGCAAGAATAATATTGGCAAAACAAGTATACGATATCATAGGAAAGATACCAGTAATATTCATTAATAATCAACAAGAATATTATAATTTTCTTAAAAATGAAGCTGTTGACGAACTAATATTTTTATTAAAAAAAGCAATAATATTATAAAAGTATGCAGTTTTGAAAAGTAATGAAGAAAAGATAATAGAATAAATTTCAATAAAACAAAATGAAACAAACTTTATATATAAATTCTGGAAATTTCTGTTACTTTTTCTGCTTTCTCATGTTAATTGAGTAGTTTGATTTTTACGGGAAGTTTAATTAAAACTATTCCCCTGCCTGCATTTCGGCTGTGTGTTTGAAGTGTACGCTTAGTTTGATTATTTCGGAAATGTCTAATTTGAAAATTTATGATTTTTGTTATCTATAAAAAGCATTTAACAATTTTGCGTTTTTCTTTAAATTCTTAATTACATAAGCATAATATCGTAACATTCTTCAATATTAAATTAATTTTTGATATGACAATAATGACAATTCCGATAGTATTAACATTGTTTATCAATTTTACTAATTTTTTAAAATTTTTTACGAAATACTTTATCCTGTTTCTTTTATAATTTCCTCTTAATATAAGTAAAACGGATATAGAAATATTATTAAACTGTAATTGAATACATTTTATATAAGTACCTTAATAAGTTTACAGAAACAAAAGATAACTTTAATTTTATAAATTACTAAGTTAAGTACGTGAAATATACAACAAGGTAAGTGAATTACTTATGGAGTTAACAGTACTTAGTGTAGAGGAAGAAAATGAACTTCAAATTCTAAAAAAAATATTTTCTGAGAAAAGTTGCAAAAACAGGACGAAGAATTAAGGGTTTGGGCGGTACAATTTTTTGATTTTTTGCCCTTAAATTCAAATATTGTCTGCATTTCATAAATTGTCCTGTTTCGGACTTGTAAAACCACTTGAAATCTGATTAAAAAAGAGTTAATATTAATGTGCAAAGGCTGAAAATCAGTCGTAGCAATAAATATAATATGTGGGGTTCGAATCCTTCCGTCCCACCATACTCAAACTACGTGATCCAAATAATCAAACTAAGTGTCTTTTTGCATGTAGTTAATTGAGTAGTTTGCTTTTTACGGATAGTTTGCTTTTTTCGGTGTTACTGTAAAAGAACAAAACAATACAGAAAAAGGGAACCAGTCACAATCCCTCTGTTATCAAAGATATTTTATTACAATTTAGGGTTACAGAAAAATCCAATCTGTCCGATTTTAAGTATTTTGTGTTTTCTAAAAGCCAAATTTTACAAATGAATATCTCTCAAGTTCTTATTTCCGTAGGGAAATATCCTATGAGGAATATTGTATATTTATAACTAAATAAAAAAACATAGGTTCCAGAAAAATATTTTTCTGTTTTATAACGGAACCTTAACGGAACTTTTTGCGGAACCAAACGGAACCTACATATATTTCTCAATCATATTAATTTTTATAAAGGCATTATTTGTGGTTTCATCACTATCTTTGTAACTACTACCTCTGGTTGCAATACCAACGACTTCATTTCTTTTATTAAATATTGGACCACCACTATGACCTTTTATAATTGGAGTATCCACACATATATGTTCAACAAGACTTATTGGCTTTGTTCTCGTCACTTTCATGTCTCTTATATCTGGTTCATATTCTCCACCGCGTTCTGGGAAGCCAGCTAATGTAAGTTTAGAACCAACTACAATATTTTGACTATTTCCCATAGAAAAACCATTGCTTGAAAAATCTATATTCTTATTCTTTAATTTAAAAACTACAATATCAATATGTTTATTAGACTTTAATACTTCTATTTCATAAGTATTTGTCGCATTTTGAAAAACTTTTATGTTATTCATCAATTTATCATTAGTATCAAATACACAATGATAACATGTAATAAAACCAATATTTTTTAGCAAAAAGGCTGTACCCTGTTTTGAGTCACTTTCAATTATCCATAAGTTATCTTTTATTACTTCTTGATAATTTTCTGGTATATGTCTAGCTCCATTGTTGTCTAATTTATTAAATTTATTCATTAATTTGGCATATACAAAATCATTTTTACCTCTTACATCCTTTATAAAATTAATCCTTCCTCGTAAAGTGCTTTTAAAATTATTTTTATTATTATCAATAAATAATTTATCTTTATTTTTTGCCAAGTGGTACTTTAAAGCTATATCAATTATCTCATCTGGAGATAATTGTGGATTTTTCTTTTTATTAATTTCCCAATTATATAGCATAGATTTTGTATTTCTAATATATTGTCTTGGAACATTTAGCTTTTCATTTATTATTATGCCTGTGACACTTTGGCGATTATTTTTAGACTGAATACGAGTTTTATCATCATTTACTCTAAATCCATTAATTAAAATACATCTTTTTAAAACATCACCCACAATATGCTTTATTTCTTGAGTATCATTATCATATACTATTTTTGCAATTTCTTCCGGAAATTCTTTTTGATTTGTAGAGAAAATAATATCATCTGCATATCGTGAATAGCTACAATGGAATGCTTTTGCTAATTGAGTTAAATCATTGTCTAATTTTCTACAAACAAAATTTGATATTATTGGGGATGTTGGTGCACCTTGCGGAGTCATATTTTGCAAACAGCATATATTGCTTAGTATTTTAGATACTAAAATAGAAAACTCAAAAGGCTTATTTCGGAATATGCCAAAAACTCTTCCTTTGTTAATAGTTGGGAAAAAGTTTTCTAAATCTAAATTTAAAACAAGTCTTTTATTTAAATGGTAATTTGCGTTTGTAATTATACTTTTATTTTTTACAAAACCATGAACAGGTTTTTTTACATTGTAAAATAATGTAAGAATATTGCATAGCTTACGTTGTAGCTTTTTTAAAGATTTTCTTGGAGCATATATGGTACGTGATTTACCATTTTTCTTTGGTATGTCAAATTTAGTATATTTTTCTTTATTTTTTTGAACATTTAGCCAATAATATAAATGACCTGTTTTTACATCCAAAACATCTGCCAAATCAGGAAGTGTTTTGATATTTAAAAAGTTTTGTTTTAATTCATTTTTCATATTTTTATATTGTATATTAAAAAGGTATATAATTCATTTCCTTTGGCATCCTACAATGATATGCACATTGCCAACTTTACTTATATGTAACTTTGTAAAAATCATTGCGATAAACTCAATGAAAAATTAATGGAATTATATACCTATAATAATTATATTACAAAATAATAAAATTGCTTTATTTCCCTTCAACATATTCTTTAATAACCTTATAAGCATATCTTGCGGTAACACCGCATTGAATTAC
>CANRMD010000004.1 GCA_947631645.1 Candidatus Gastranaerophilales bacterium | reverse complement strand
ACACAAGGAGAAAATATGCCAACAATAGCACAGTTAGTACGTAAAGAACGTAAAAGAACAACTGATAAGACTAAATCACCGGCGTTAACAAATTGCCCTCAAAGAAGAGGTGTTTGTACAAGGGTTTATACAACAACCCCTAAAAAACCAAACTCTGCTTTGAGAAAAGTAGCAAGGGTAAGATTAACGAACGGATTTGAAGTTACTTCATATATTCCGGGTATCGGACACAATTTACAAGAACACTCTGTTGTATTAATCAGAGGCGGCAGGGTTAAAGACTTACCGGGTGTAAGATACCATATTGTCAGAGGTACATTAGATACAGCAGGCGTCGCAAATAGAGCTAAATCAAGATCTAAATACGGTGCTAAGAGAGCTAAAAAGAAATAGGAAAGGTGATTTATAATGTCAAGACGCAGTAAACCGGTCAGAAGAATTCCCGCTCCCGATGCTGTTTATAATAGCACAGATATCGCAAGCTTTATTAACAGATTAATGAGACGCGGTAAAAAGTCGGTTGCAGAAAAAATATTTTATTCAACTTTAGAAAACTTAAAAACAAAATCAAAAGATGAACCGTTAGAAATATTTAAAAAGGCTTTAACTAATGCAACTCCTTTATTGGAAGTTAAAGCAAGAAGAATAGGCGGTTCTACATATCAAGTTCCTCTTGAAGTTAAAGCAGATAGAGGCATGGTGTTAGGTTCAACTTGGATTATTGAAGCGGCTAAAAAACGCAGCGGTAAATCTATGGTTGAAAAATTAACAAATGAGTTAATGGATGCTTCAAACGGAACGGGTGCAGCATGTAAAAAACGTGAAGATACCCATAAAATGGCTGAAGCAAACAAAGCTTTTGCTCATTACAGATACTAATTAAAAGTAAATATATAAAGAGCCCTTGAAAAGGGCTCTTTTTTTGTGGTTATTATTTTTATCTGTGACCGTGTCCGGAACCGTTTGGAGGATGAGAACCACCCGGCGGATGAGGGCCGTGTCCCATTGGAGGACGATGTCCGTTCGGTGGAGGCGGTGGCGGCGGAGGTGACGGAGGATTAACATATATATATCTGTTTGAACCCATTCCGTAGCTAAAACTGTGACCGCTGTAGTTAAACCCGAAGCTGCCTATATTTGTGTATACTCCGTATGGCCCTATTGTTCTCGAATAGTAATTGGCGGGGTACGGATAATAATTATACGGAGGAGTTAAGTCGATATAATTATTTACTTCCACAGGGGTAATCTGCTTTGATTCATCAGGAGGTTCTACTTCTTTTTTTAAAATAGTTTGTATACTGCTTTCATTTTCTTCTGCAGTTCCTCCAATGCTTAAAGATTTTGTTTCCATTTTAGCTTTGGATGAACATGCAAAAAATAATATTTCTATAATTATGGCAAATATTAATATACTCTTTTTCATTCTTGCCTTTCTTTTGAACACTTATATTTATTATAACGAGTTATATTCTTAATAGTTCATTATCTGTAGTTTTGAAATTGTAGTGGCACACTGTAGCTTTCTTCATTTTCTCTTAATGTTTTTATTACTGCTTGTAAGTCGTCTTTATCTTTACCCGATACTCTTACTTGTTCACCTTGAATGGATGCTTGAACTTTAAGTTTTGTATTTTTAATATCAGCAACGATTTTTTTTGCAAGCTCTTGAGTTAACCCTTTTTTTAAATTGAAAACTTGTCTTACATTTCCGCCAAGAGCGTTTTCAACAGGTTGAGCGTCAAGAATTTTTATGCTTAAAGAACGCTTAATCATCTTGGATTGCAGAATATCAAGGATATTTTTTAATTTCATTTCGTCATTTGTTGTAATAGTAATTGTTTTATCTGCGTCAAGAATTACGTCAGAATTAGAGCCTTTTAGGTCAAATCTTGAACCGATTTCTCTTTTAACTTGGTCAACCGCATTAACAAGCTCTTGTTTATCGAATTCCGATACAATATCAAAACTGCAATCTTTCGCCATAATAAACTCCTTTTTTATTTATTATACACGATTGCGGGAATATAAAAAAGTCCTAAGATTTACTTAGGACTTTTTATAAATAACAATTTATTATCAAATTTAATTTTCTTGAGTTTCCTGAGCTTTTGCATCTTCATGTTTTTGTATTATAGCAACTTCTTTATCAGTTTCTTTATCTGCCTTATGAGCTCTTACTTTATTAAGAATTGCATCTATACCGGAACCTATGAGTCCGCCAATAAAAGCAGGTCCTACAAAAAATGCTGGCACGACTGCAATCCTTACAAGTTTTTCGGGTGAATGGCGAAAGCCTCCTATCAGTTTTTGCCAAATGACCTCGCGACCTTGAGCCATAAATGAACCTGCTGTCACTCCGAGACCTATACCTGCTCCGATTTTTTTGTATTGTGTTGATTTTACATAACGATTTCCGTTATCCGAATACCCGTACTTAATTGGTGAAACATTTGTGTTCATATAAATCCCTTTCCTTTTTTTACTTATTCTTTACGTTTTTTATAAAGCATGAAGAACATGAAAAATTGACAGAGCTTGACTCCCCCCCCCCGTGATATATCTAAAACTCTTGTGAGAGTAAATGAAAAAATATTTTAATAAAACTTAATATTCTTTGCCTCTTGACACATTATAGACGTTTGTCTATAATGTAAATATGCTTACTGAAAAACAAAAAACATTCTTTGAAAAGTTGAAAGAATTATACGGGCAAGAAATGCTTCCGAGTTTTGAAATTATTGCTAAAGACTTAGGTTTTAAACATAAAAACTCTGTTTGGCAATACTTTAATAAACTTAAAGAAGAAAATTTACTGCAAGAAAAAAATAACAGATTTTATATAAATAAAGAATTATTCGGGGCAGTATTATTTTCTTCGGTTGTTAAAGCGGGTTTTGCTTCCGTTGCTGAAGACTACATTGAAAAAAGAGTCTCTTTGGATGAAAGTTTTAATATAAACAGCCCATCTACTTTTTTATTTACGGTTTCGGGTGATTCCATGATTGATTTGGGTATCTTTGAGGGGGATAAGGTTATTATACAAAAAACCAATACCGCTAAAAACGGAGATATCGTTGTTGCATTTATTGACGGAGGTTATACTCTTAAAACATACAGAAACAAAGACGGAAAAATTTGGCTTGAGCCTGCTAATGCTAATTATCCGAATTTATATCCTAAACAACAGTTGACAATATTCGGTGTAGCAAAAGGAATAGTAAGAAAGTTTTAAAAATTCAAATATACATATTTATTCTTCTATGCGGGGCATAACTCCTCCCACTCGCCCCGCAGCGTTTTTATTTAAGGTTTGACTATGAAAGAAAAAGTAATTGCATTAATAGACGGTAATAATTTTTTTGCGGGCTGTGAAATTTTGATGAACCCCGATTTAAAGGGTAAAGCGGTTTGTGTATTAAGCAACAATGACGGATGCGTTATAGCTCGTTCAAACGAAGCTAAAAAACTCGGAATAAAAATGGGAATGCCTTATTTTATGGCAAAAAAAGAGTTTCCGTCTGCTGTTTATTTGAGTGCAAATTTCTCTCTGTATCAGGATTTATCCCTGAGAATGATACAATATTTGTCAATTTATTCGGATAAAATAGATGTTTATTCTATAGATGAAGCTTTTGTTGATATAACGGGTTTGGATAAAATTTATAAAATGTCATTTCGTGAATTGGCGTTGAAAATTAAAACAGACATTGAAGAAAATATAGGTGTATCTGTATCGGTTGGGATTGCAAATTCAAAAGTGCTTGCTAAAATTGCCTCTCATAAGGCAAAACAAAGAAAAGGATTTTATTTTATTGAAAAAAATTTAATCCCTTATGAACTTCAAAATATACCTGTTGAGGAGATATGGGGTGTTGGCAGAAATATTGCAAGAAGTTTAAGAGGATGCGGGATATTCTATGCTGATGAAATATTATTAAAAGAAGATGCTTTTTATAGAAATAAATACGGTAAAAAAGGGCTGGAATTAAAGTATGAACTTTCGGGAATAAGTGTTTTACCCGTTACGGGATTAATTGAAAAACCTAAATCTATCCAAAGAACAAGAGCTTTTCCCGAATTTTCAAATGATAAAAATTATATTTTAACTGAACTTGAGCTTCATCTTCACAGTGTTTGTAAAAAATTGAGAGAAAATAATCTAAAAACCGAGTTGGTTTCAGTAATGCTCAGAACAAAAGATTTCAGAGTATTTTATAAAGAAAAAAAACTTGATTTTTTAACTGATTCTGAAATTATACTGACAAATGTTGTGCATAAACTGTTTAAAAAAATATTTGATGAAACAATTATATACCGCTCGTCGGGAGTTTGGGCTTGTAATTTGGCTGAAAGTGAAAAAACACAATTATCTTTGTTTGACAGAACTAATCAATCAAAATGTGAAAATGTAACTTCTCTTATAGATAAAATTGAAACAAAGTACGGCAAAGGTATAATTTCTATCGGGCAGAGCGGAATAAAAAATATAATGCAAAAACATAAGCGAGAGATGAGATTTCGCTCTTTTTAAGTTATTTTAAATATATATTTTTAAAATTGGAAACGATAATGTTTATGTGGTATAAAAATAAGTGGGAAGTGTATTTTGAAAAGAATAGTTAAAAAAAGTTTAATACTGATTTTAATTTTGAATTTTATTACAGGTTCAAACGGTTTATGTTCCGAGATAATAAATCTTGAAAATGTAGAAAAGAATACTTTAACTTTACCTAAAAATAAAAATATTTCAGATAAAAATCTTGTAATAAAGGATAGGGAAGTAATAGAAGATTTAATCAGAATGCAAAAGGAGGAAGAAGTTAAAGATATAGAATTGTTGTGGCATGCAACAATCGAGAATAATGAGCTGATAAAATTTACAATGAATAAATTAAACACACCCGAATCTCAAAGGCGTTTGCATTCATCAATAATGGCAAAGAGTTTATCCTCTTTGATATACGGAGCAAGCTTTATCCCGATGTTTATGGGCTCAAATGCCATGATACAATCGGCTTCTTTTTCAGCCGGCAGATTGGCTAATAATTTCCTTAATAAAGATGCTTCAGCCGGACAGCAAGCCCCGATAACAGATACCGAATTAATTCAATTAGCAGGTACTATAGAAGAACTTCAGGAAAAAATTATTTCTTCATATTATGAATATAAAGGTGCTTTGAATAAACTAAAAGATACTCGTTCAAGGATAATTTTATATAATAAAAATTATTCAAAAGCACTTCAAAATAACTCGGTAACTGAACTTATAGTTTCATCTGCCTTGTATGAGGATATGCAGCTTCAAGAATATAAACAGGAGCAAGAGGCTAAAAAATATTATCTTTCTTTAGAGCGTTTAGCGGGTAAAAAAGCGGTAGATAGTTTGATTTTGTCGCAATATGCTTTAAAAAATCAGTTAATAAATACGGAAAAGATAAAGAAACAATGAAAAAATACTTATATATTTTTTTAATATTTATATATAGTTTTGGTATTGCCAATGCTGACGATACGGATTTAAAAGAACCGAAAAAACCCGCATATCGGTTAGGGGTTACTTATGATCTTGAAAAAGAATATAAAATTACGGATGTAACCAATACTCAGGCTGAAAAAACAGCTTCTTACGAAAAAGAATACATAAAAAATATAAGTTATGCGGATAGTTCATTGAAAGACTTATCTAATGAAATTTCTAAATTACTTAGTGTTGAAAAAGAAGAAATGCTTGAACATATACAAATTTTGTGGGCGGGTGCTGCTTTAAGGAGTGAAACCATTAAATTTGCCCTATATAAATTGGCAAACCCCGATGCGGATAAACCTGATGAAAGTATAGTAAAAAAAATAATAAGACCGTTGTCTACTGCATCTTCTATAGCCGGAGCGGGCTTGGGCGACCCGTTTAGTGCTACTGCCGCATTTGTTGGCGGACATTTGTTAAATTCACTTTCATATAACGATAAAGATTTAAATTACAAATATACAAAGGTAACTGATGCTGATATGATTGTCCTTATTACAAAAGTTGACAATATGCAGAAAAAAGTTATTGACTTGTATTATGACTATATGACAAGTTATAATCTTCTTTCTAGGGCGGAAAAAAATCTTGCTACGCGTGAAGAACGCTATAATGCATCTATTTATAAAACACAAGAGCAACTTTTAATTGCAGATGCTTATTATAGAAGTGCCATTGATAATAAAGCAAAATTAGAACTTGAGTTTTTGGAAAACAGAGCTGCTCTTGAACAGTTAGTCGGAATTGAAGCACTTTTGGAATTTGAAAAATTACTTATAAAAAACTAATTTGTTTTCTTTTTTTGTTTTGTTGATTTTGTTTTTTGTTTCAATTCGGGTGAAGTTTTAATTCGTGAATTCATTTGAATTCTTTTAACTGAGTGAACATCCGGCAAAGATTGGAATGCATTAATAACTGCATTTAATTTTTCAATGCCGTTGACTTCAACTCCGAGTTCAATAATTCCGACTTTTTTTGCATAATTAGTTTTAACATTTGCGTATGTAATGTTTGTATTACAATCCGCTGCTTTAACAAGAATATCTTTAAGCATACCCATTTTATCAAGGCAGTTAATTCTGATGGAAGTAACGTAAGTTTTATTGGGATTTTCATTGTTTCGCCAGCTGATATTCATCATTCGTTCTTCGGGAACTGTATCAAGGCAAGGGCAATCAATTCTGTGGATGGAAACGCCTTTTCCTCTGGTTACAACTCCTACAATATGTTCCCCCGGAACCGGTGAACAGCATTTTGCAAAACTGTAGAGCATTCCTTCTAAGCCAATAATTTCATCTTTATATGTATTTTTCTTTTTTGTTGAGACATATTGATTTGGCGTTTCTTCATTCGGCTTTTTAATTTTACTTGTTACTTTATTAATTGTTGTTTCGCCGTTGCCTATTGCTGCAAGTAAATCATCTACGGATATATAATTAAGAATTTTTGCAATTTCAGCGAAAGTTCCGTTTTTCATATTTTCATCAAAGGCAGTTTTAGTAATTTCAGATTCAAGCATAGCTTTACCTGTAGCAATGTATTCATCTCTGTTATGCTTTTTGAACCACTGCCTTATTTTTGATTGGGCTTGTTTTGTAACACAGAATTTTAACCAGTGAAGTTTTGGAGCACCTGTTTTTGATGTAAATAATTCAACTATATCTCCGTTATTTAATTTTGTATCAAGTTGTGCAATTCTTCCGTTAATTAAAGCTCCCGTAGTTTTATAACCGACTTCCGAGTGAATTCTGAATGCAAAATCAATAGGCGTTGCATTCTGAGGTAAGTCAATAATATCTCCCATAGGAGTAAAGCAGAACACCTGATTTCCAAATAAATCAAGTTTTACTTTTTCTACAAAGTCATTAGCGTTAGATGCTTCTTTTTCAAGTTCAATCATTTGCGACATCCAAGAGAATTTAATATCATCTTCCGATGAAGCTTTGATAGAGCCTGATTCTTTATATTTCCAGTGAGCGGCAACACCGTATTCCGCAACTTTGTGCATTTGATGAGTTCTTATTTGAACTTCCAAAGGCTTTTGTTTAGGGCCTATTACCGATGTATGAAGCGATTTATAACCGTTTCCTTTGGGCATTGCTATATAATCTTTAAAACGACCCGGAATGGGTTTAAAAAGCGAATGTATTATACCTAATACTTCGTAGCATTGGCGTTCCGTATCAACAATTACCCTGACTGCAGTAATATCATACAAATCATTAAAAGCAACATTCAGCCTTTGCATTTTTTTATAAATACTGTAATAGTGTTTAGCTCTGCCCGTGATTTCAGCTTCTATTTCATTTTTTTTGAGACTTTCTGAAATTTCATCAATTAAAAGTTTTACTGTATTTTCTCTTTCAACCTTTTTTTGTGCAACGAGTTGAGCTATTTCAAAATATTTTTCGGGATTAAGATATCTTAAAGATAAATCTTCCAACTCTGCTTTTATTTTTCCGATACCTAAACGATTTGCCAAGGGTGCAAAAATATCTAACGTTTCCTGAGCTATTCTTACTTGCTTTGCAGGTGCCATATAGTTAAGCGTTCTCATATTGTGGAGTCTGTCGGCAAGCTTTAAGAATATAACTCTTACATCTTTTGCCATTGCAATAAACATACGTCTGAAACTTTCGGCTTGACGTTCTTCTTTTGATTTGAATTGATATTTATCAAGTTTTGTTACGCCTAAAACAAGATTTAGAACATCTTCTCCAAATTCAGCTTCCAACTGTTCGGCTGTAAGCCCCGTATCTTCAATGGTATCATGTAATATTGCCGCCATAAGTGTATGTTTATCAACTTTTAGGGTTGCTAAAATTTTTGCAACTTCAACAGGGTGAATGATATAGGGTTCTTCACTAACTCTGTATTGTCCGTCGTGCAATTTTTCGGCAAATTTATAAGCTTTATATATTTCCTGAATATCTTCTTCCGAGCGGTTTTGTTCTCGTAATATCTTTTCAAGACCGTTAAATATATTTTCTTCCATAGCAATCTTATTTTACACTTTATTTCGCTTTTTTACCAGTCATTGTATAATATTTTTATGGAAAATTCTTTTAATTTTATATCTGAGTCTAAAGACGGATTAGTTTTGACATTAAAATTGGTTCCGAATTCTTCATTCAGTAAGGTTGTTGATTATTCTGACGAATTTTTAAGGGTTAAAATATCAGCTCCTCCCGTTGAAAATAAGGCGAATAAAGAACTGATAAATTTTTGTTCCGACTTATTAGATATTAATAAATCAAAATTAGAAATAATTTCGGGAGAGAAATCAAAATTAAAAAAACTGTTAATAAAAAATGCAAATATAAATGATGTTACACAAAAGCTTATGTTTGTGTTAGACTCTGTTCATAAAGAAAAATAAGGAAATAAAAATGCTTACAATTGTTTGGATTATACAAATTATAAGTGCCGTATTATTAATATTACTTGTTTTGTTACATTCGCCTAAAGGTGACGGTTTAGGAGCTATTGGCGGTGCAGCTAATTTATTTACATCACAAAAAAGTGCCGAAAAGGGTTTAAATCATATTACATATATCTTATCGGCAATCTTTCTTGTATGTTCTTTTATAACAGGATATCATCTATTTCGTTAAAAACCGGTTGAACCAAAACCGCCCTCGCCTCTTGTAGATTCCGCAAGTTCGGCAGTTACTTCAATTTGTGCTTTTTCAACTTTTGCAATTACCATTTGAGCAATTCTGTCATCCGGTTTTATAGTGTATTCTTCGTTTGATATATTAACCAATCCAACGCACACTTCACCTCTGTAGTCTGCATCAACTGTTCCTACGGCATTAATTAGTGTAATACCATGTTTTACGGAAAGCCCCGAACGTGCTCTTATTTGTGCTTCATACTCTATAGGAATTTCAATTTTTATTCCTGTAGGTACCAATACTCTTTCAAGCGGTTTCAATGTTATTTCTTTATCAATTGCGGCATACAAATCCATTCCTGATGAACCTTCCGTTTTGTATTCCGGTAAATGCTTATTGTGAGGCATTCTTATTACTTTCATTTTCATCTTTCTAAGTTCTCCCTATTATTTTTGTCTTTTATTATATATAGCGGCTGACGATTTGTTATTGTTAAGTTCTTTGATAAATTGTATTCTCCTTTTAGTATTGCAGCGTATTGATGTGTGGCTTTGTTATCGTAATTAATTTTAAATCTGTTTGTTACAACTATTTCATTCAGAAAATTTAATGAAAGTATTGTATCCATGCAATCAAGCTCTTTTTCCAATGTGGAAGAATCGGATATTGCACTTAATACGTTGCAAAAAGATAATTTAATACGGTACTTTTTAAATTCTTCAATTATTGATGCAAGAGTTGGTTTAATATAATATATAAAGTCATCTGCATAATTAAATTCTTTATACATTAAGAATAAATTTTTTCTGTAATAACCTTTTTGTATAGGTTTAGAATAATTAAAATTCTCAATAAGTTTTTTGTTAACTCTTTGTTTCCATATTTCAACTTCTTGGAATGTAAGTTCTATATCATTTTCATTTTTTTTAATTTTGCTTATATGAGGAGAAATAATAAAAAGTAGTTTAGAATCTTCCACTTTTACGGGACTTGTGTTAACTGCATATGGAAGATCATCAACAGTAGCCATTTGGCCTATTTGTGAATTATTTTGCTGTACATAAGGAGCCGAAGAAGTTTTTTTCCTCCTCATCCTTTTTGCTTTAATTCTTTTTTCTTCTTCTTCTTGAAGTTCTTCTATTTTCTGATAAAGATTATTTATAAAAAAGTCTAAAATAAAACCTATCAGTATGGAAACTCCGCCAATTATAACTAACGAAAAGTCGGCGGCAACGCCTTCGGGTTTATAAAATATGCTTACTATTTGATATGGAAATACAAATAACCAGTTAAACAGGTATAACCATTTAACTTCCATAACATTTAAAAACCAAAATACAAAAGATAAGATGGCGTAAAAGAAAAAGAAAAAACGAAAAAGTTTTACACAAGTTATAATTTGTGTAAATAAATTTATCTGTTTAGCTGTTTTACTTTGTTGTATTGCCATTTATCTATAATATTATGTTATCAATTAACCTCGTTTTTCCTGATTTTGCAGCTATTGCTACTAAAGTATTTGTTTTCGCATTATCAATCTTTTCAAAAGTATCAAAATCTCGAAATTCAATATATTCTATATCAAGATTTTTATTAAGTATTGATATAGCACTGTCTAAAAGAACATTTGTATCCGTAACTCCGCCGTCATAAAGAGTTTTAATTTGATTAAGTGCTTTTGACATAGATAGAGCCCAAGAACGTTCTTCTTTTGATAAATAAGTATTTCTTGAACTTAAAGCAAGTCCGTCATTTTCTCTTACTATTGAGCAAGGAACGATTTTTATATCAAGATTTAAATCTCTTACCATAGTTTTAATTATGTATAGTTGTTGGGCATCTTTTTGTCCGAAAAATGCAAAATCAGCTTTTGTAATATTAAAAAGTTTAAGAACAACTGTTGCAACTCCGTCAAAATGACCTTGTCTTGATTTACCGCAAAGACAGTCTACAAGATTATAAGGCGGACAAACAAAAGTTAAATCAGTGTTATTAAGCCTATTGTTTTTTCCGTACATTTCTTCGGCAGAGGGGGCAAAAATTATATCAACTCCCAATTCTTCACAAAGAGCTTTATCATTATCAATTTGTCTTGGGTATTTATCAAAATCTTCATTTGGTCCGAATTGTATAGGATTAACAAAAACGCTTACTACCACCTTGTCACAAGCTTCTCTTGCTTCTTTTATTAAAGATGCATGCCCTTTATGCAAAGCTCCCATTGTGGGCACCAAACCTATTGTATAATTATTATTTTTCCAATCTTTAATATGTTTTTTTAATTCATATATTTTATTTACTATAACTGTACTCAAGTTTTTCTCTCTCCTCTTCAGGTAAATTAAATGAATGAGCTTCTGTTGGGAATTGTCCGCTTTTAACTTCCTGATTATATTCACAAATAGCATTTTTCATTATTTCTTGTAAATTTGTATACTGTTTAACAAATTTAGGTAAATTCCCTGGATATTTGCCTAAAATATCATCAATCACCAGTACTTGACCGTCACAATATTTGCCCGCACCTATTCCTATTGTAGGAATAGAAAGATTTTCACTTATAAATTTTGCAGATTCTTCGGGCACCATTTCCAAAACCAGAGCAAAAGCTCCGTTATCCTCCAGTTTTTTAGCGGCTTGAAGCAGTTTTAGGGTGTTTTCATAAGACTTACCTTGAATATAATATCCTCCTATAGCGTTAATATATTGAGGAGTAAACCCTAAATGCCCCATTACATTAATTCCGCATTTTGTTAAATGGTTTACTTCTTCAAGGATAAAATCGGCAGCACCCTCCAGTTTAACTGCTTTAGCACCTGCCTGAATGAGTTTTCCCGCATTTATTGTGGTCTGTTCTTTTGATACATGGTAAGAAAGAAAAGGTAAATCTGCAATTACAAATGCTCTTTTTACTCCGTTTGCGACAGCTTTTGTAAATGTAAGCATATCATCAATCGTAACTTTAATTGTTGTATCATAGCCAAGAACTGTCATCCCGACGGAATCACCGATAAGAATTGCATCAGTTCCGCATTCATCTATATATTTAGCCGTAGAAAAATCGTATGCGGTAAGCATTGTAATTTTTTCTTGGGTTTCTTTCATTCTTTGAAAAGTTTTAAGTGTAACAGGTTTATTATTGTTTTCCATTAATGTTTATCCTTTTCTTTTTTTCTGTACCAGTAATAGATAGTTCTGGCAAGACGGCTGGGGGAGTGTCTTACAAAAGATGAGTGCCCGTCTTCATATCTTTTATCTTCCATAAGATTTTTTTGAACTATTTCAACCCCGAGTTTGTTTATTTCTTCTTTATCAACAATAACAGGTTCTGAACCGGCATTTTTGTATGGTTCCAAAAGATGCTGAGGTAAATCGTTATTTACAAGAACGGCATCAATGATTTTATCGTATTTCGCGTGATTAAAGAGAGTTTTTATATGATCGGAAACGCTAAAACCGTCTGTTTCTCCCGGTTGTGTCATTATGTTGCAAACATATATTTTTTTTGCCTTTGCGTCGTTTACGGCTTTAGAAATTTCTTTTATAAGTAAATTTGGTATTACACTTGTATAAAGGCTTCCCGGTCCAAGAATTATCAAATCAGCATCGTGTATTGCCCATATAACATCTTCTAATGGTTTACAGTTATCAGGCTCAGAGAATAATCTTTTTATCTTTTTTCCGGATTCGGGGATATTAGATTCGCCTTTAATAATTGTGCCGTCTTCCATTTCGGCAACAAGTCTCATATCATCTAAGGTAGATGGCAATACTCTGCCCCTTATTGAAAGAACTTTTGATGATTCTTTTACGGCCCTTACCATATCTCCCGTTATAGAGCATAGTGCCGTTAAAAATAAGTTTCCGAAACTGTGACCTGATAATCCCGCACAATCTTTAAATCTGTATTGAAATAATTTTGCGACCAAATCTTCATCATCAGCTAATGCAGCAATGCAGCTTCTTATATCGCCGGGAGGCAGAACCCCTAATTCTTCTCTTAATTTTCCCGAGCTTCCTCCGTCATCACCAACTGTTACAACCGCCGTTATGTTATTTGTTATTTTCTTTATACCTTTTAACATTGTAGACAAGCCTGTTCCTCCGCCTATTGCTACAATTTTAGGTCCTCTGTTTAATTTTCTTCTTCTGTATAAATCCTCCAAAACCGCATGTCTGTTTCTGTCGTTTCTTACATCTAATATTGAGTAATTTGTATTAAGCCATCCTATGAAAAATATTACTCCGCCAAAAATAATCAAAAACCAGCCTATTATTTCTGATGGAAGCATTTGTGTTATTTTCATTATCATATTAATTAAGGAATATACCGGGCGAAGATTGTATATTATGCACAGCCCTATTGCCGCCATAATTGCACCGATAATTAATAAAATAAACCATCTTTTTACTTCCAGTCCGGGTAAAAGCCATCCGGCATCTTTTGGAATTTTTAAAAAGAATTTATTTATTTTCATTGATTTGCTCCTTATACCCATCCTGAAGTTTCTGCTTTATTATAATTTGAGGGGGTAGGAGTTACTATTTCATTTGCTCGCTTTAGTAATTGGACAACATTAGGGTTCCTTGTGTTAAAGTGCAGAGTGTCACAATTTACCGGCATGAATAGACCGTTTCCGAGTTTTATCTGTGAGGAGAACATTATTGTTCTTATTCTGTTTAAAGCATCATCTTCGTTAATATATTTATCATTATTCCAATCTACGGTAAAATCAGGGGTATAATATTTATCAATAAATACTTCTCTGTTAACAACTATCCCTGTTTCTGATTCAACGTTATCAAGTATTTGATTATCCAAGCAAGTATAATTTAACCATTTATCAAATTTTTGAATAGCTTTTGCTATTGCCAGAGAAAAATCATAGTTTTCACTTGCAAGTTTATACATTGCTCCATGCGGTCGTACGTGGTCAATAACCATATGGTATGATTTTGCGAATGAAGCTAAAGCCCCCAATTGATATAAAACAACGGCTTCAATTTCATCCGAAGATAACTCCATACTTCTGTAACCCATACCTGAAATATCATTAAAACCGATATGAGCACCTATTGTAAGATTTTTTTCTTTGCATTTTAATAAATATTCTTTAATAAGCAATGGATCAGCAGCATGAAACCCGCATGATATATTTACGGAACTTACATAATCCAAAAGTTCTGATTCTTTTTCATTTTTATATACCCCGAAGCCTTGAGCGGCATCTATATTAAAATCAATGTGTTTTGACGGCATATATATCCCCTTTACCGAAACTGTTTATTTATTTCTCACCACCTATATTATACACTAATATTGTTTATAGTCCATTTTTTACAATTTATAACGAAATTTTGACTTATTTTTTTTTAACATTAAATATGAATAAAAATTCATCTAAACAGATGTATAGTTTTTGTTAAAAAAATAGCATAATTTAACTGTATAAGTATAAGTAAAAAAAATATATGCCGTTTAGATACAGATTACAAAAAGTATTAGATTTCAGAATAAGAAAGAAAGAAGAACAACTACAAGAAGTATTAAAAGCAAAAAATGAAGTAGACAGAATTCAAGGTTTGATAAATGCAAACAATCAGGAAATAGCGGGAGTAATTCATACTATGAGAACTACAACCGACTACAGACAAATGGATGCTTATGATAAATATTTAAAACACCTGTATGTAAAAGGAGACCAACTGGAACAGCAAAAGCAAGAAGCTATAAAAGCTTTAGAAATAGAAAAAGAAAAGCTTGTTGAAAGAGAAAAAGAAGTAAAGGTACTTGAAAAACATAAAGAAAACGCAAAAGAAGAATACAGACTTGAAGAAAGAAAAATTGAAAATAAAATGCTGTCGGAAGTAGGTGTTCAAAAATATTTTCAAAAGTCTAAAGACAGAAAAGAAGAAGAAGGCGAAAATTAAATAAGAGGTAAAAATGAAAATAGATGTGCAACCAAAACAAAATATAGAAAATAAAGAAAACACCATACAAATGCTGCCTGAGGATATGCAGCTGCTTTCTGCTGCAATGATGCCGTTTTCCGATATGATTTCAAATCAAATTAACAATGCCGATTTAAATTCCGTCTCGGAGGCTCTTTCGTCTTTAAGTGTTGATTATAATTATGATTCAATTTCAATGGGGTTAGAAGATGCTTTATTTTTTGTTAATTTGACAAAAGAAGGTCAATTTTCGGTAGAAAATAATCAAACGGGAGATTTTAAAAATCTCATTCAAACACAAGTAGCACAAAGTGTAGTTTCTCAAAAAACAGTAGAAGTAACAAATCAATTAACAACATTGATTGAAAAAGCTCAAAAAACACAAAAGCCCGTTAGAATTACTTTTGATAATGATGTTTCGGTTGTATTAAAAATAGATAAAAACGGGAGAATTACCGCTGAATTTATCCCCGGAAGTTTAGAGGTTGAAAACTATTTGAGAAATAATATTGCAGCGTTAAGACAAAGATTTGACGAACAAAGCTTGCCTTATAACGATTTATTATACAGACAAAATTCGAGACAAAATAAAAACAAAGATAAAGAAAGAGGAGAGCAATAATGCGTGACGCATTTATAAATGCCTTAAATACACAAAAGGTTACGGCAAACTGGGTAAAGGATATATCGGAAAACTTAATTAATGTGTATACTCCCGGTTATAGAGAAAGAAAATTTACTTTTAAAACATTTCTTGACGGTTCAATTGCGAATTCTGATTTAAGAAATGTCGGACAAGGTAAATCATCACCCGGTACTTCAGATGAAAATATTTTCCTTGAAGGTAAAGGTTTTTTTGTATTAAGGAATGATAAAGGCCGTATCGCGTATACAAGGCTCGGTGAATTTAAATTTGACTCTGAAGGTGTATACAGAAGTAAAGACGGGCAAGCGGTTCAAGGCTATATATTGAATGATAAAGGCGAAATAATGAACGGTGCAAAGCCTATTGATGCTGAAGCTTTTGTTGATACATCATTTGACGGCGGTGCCGCATCGGTTCCGACTACGAATATTAAACTTTGGATTGACCCTTCTAACGGTAAATATTTAGGTAAATATGAAGAATTTGAGTTTAAAGATGACGGTATTTTATACGGTAAAGCTGACGGAGGAAAAATTAAAACTCCGTTATATAAAGTTGCCGTTATGAATTTCCATAATCCTCAATTACTATTTGAGGTTGCCGACGGTCAATATATTGAAACCGAAGAATCGGGAAAACCCGTCGTCGGAAGAGGCGAAGTAAGAGGCGGATTGCTTGAACTTTCTAACGTTGATTTTGATGCAAACACTGCTTTTTATCAACAGGCTCAAATGCAGCTGGAACTGGCTAACCAGTTAATTAAATCACATAAACAATTGTTGGAAAACGCAATTCAGTTAATGTCAGAATAAGTTTTTTAGACAAACAATCTCGGAATGAGAGTAACAATGTCACGGCTCTAAAATAGAGCCTTTTTTTTATGCAAAAAAAATTTTGTTTGTATTTTCATGCAGACAAATGAATATTATGCGAATATCTCCAGTAAACAATATAAATAGTAATTTATTAAAACCGTTGATATATAATACTTCAAGCACTTCAACGGTACATAAAACTGTTTCAAATAAACTTACGCCACCTGTAGATGCAATTAAATCTAAATATTGTCTTTCGTTCGGGAAATTTAAAAAAATTGGAAACGTTGTACTTCAAGACAGGCAGACGGGAGACAATGTTTTAGCTTCTTTGAAACGTGAAAAATACGGAAAAGATTATGTTTCTTATAAAGTATTTGTAAAAAATGAAGAAGCCGGTTATATGGATATGAATTTGTCTTCTGTATTTCCGGAAGATAACAATTATGTTGTTACCGAGCCTGATAATGTTATTCCCGAAATTCAACATTTGCGGTCTCTATCAGGGGAAAAATATTCCGGTATAGGTACAGCTCTTGTTAATGCTGCTGTCCAAGAAAGTGTAAAAAGAGGTAAGGGCGGATGTCTATGGCTCACTACCGAAAGCGGCTATGCGTGGTCATTATCAAGGTACAGAGCAAATGAAAATCCTATTCCTTTTTATTATAAACTTGGTTTTAAAGCGGTTGATGCTAAAACTGATAAGTTTATTAATCAGTGTTTGGAAAAAACAAAATATAATATGCTACCTGATTCGGTGCTGTTGTTATTAACCCCTGAAGCAATTAAGAAAAAACACAAATATTTTTCTTCAAATTTTATTGTTAACTAAAAACCGAGATTTTCGTTGACAAGAATTATTTTTATTCTGTTTTTAGGGTTAGAAAGTCTTGTTGTTACTATATGTGAGCATATTGAATCTTGTGATTTGCAGTCAAAACATATTCCTGTTTCATAGCAAGGGGTTTTTCTTGGCTGTGAAGCTGATACTCTTTGAATATTAATTGTAGCTGCTTGGCGGGCTCTTGATATAGCTTTTTCTAATGTTGAACATATTTTATTAAAACCTGTTATTATTATAACTTGTTTTGGTCCAAACATTAAAGCTGCAATTCTGTTTCCTATACAATCTATATTAATAAGTTCACCGTCTTGCGTAATGGCGTTAGTGCCCATTAAGTATGTATCACAAAGTAATGCCTGTCTTAAAAGTGAAATTTTTTCTTCGGGGTTTTTTGCCAAATCACGATTTATCAGTTTATAATTGTTTTCTTTTAAATAATTGATTAATCCTGTTTCAACTACGCTTGTTGAACCGCCCCATGATATTGTATCCGTTTTGGGGATAAGTTCTATTGCTTTTTTTAGAGCTTCTTCTTTTGTTTGTACAAAATATGCTTCAAAATGCCTTTTTGCTAAATTTTCCGCTACCTTTTTTGCAAGTTTTTCGTTGCGAATTTTTATAAAATCAGTCATTATTTGTATTCCTCATATATTTTATCCGTGTACTCTTTATCGAAAGTCAGTTTTTTATTTTCATCTAAATATTTCAATAATCTGCTTGTTTCATTAATTGAAAGCTTTTTTTCTTTATATAAATACATTACATATTCGGAATGGCAATAATTAATTGAGGCGATATAGTGAATAAGGTTATAACCCCACTCGTATTTTTCTTTTAAAGGAATAATTTCGGTTTCGATTAAATTTGTAATTATATCTATATTGTAATTTTTATTATAACTGTAATTCATATAGTCAGCAAAAAGTTCAATAGGCATATTTCCTGCCCTTTTACCCATTCCGTATAAGGAACCGTCAATTATAACTTCCCTGTTTATATTTTTAATAATTTCTATTGAATTTGACAGGGCAAGTTGTCTGTTATTGTGGGCATGGAACCCTATTTTTATTTTTTTGTCTAAATTTGTTTCAAATAGATTTAAGTATTTAAGAGTTAAATCTTTGTCAAGTAATCCGTATGTATCAATAATATAAACGACTTCAGGCATTAATGAACCGGCTGATAAACATAATTTTTTTATATCCGTTTCATCATATGTTGTTACTGATACAGGGTTTAAGCTGACTTGATATCCTTTATCAATAAGTTTTGATGCAAAAGAAAGGGCATCATTTATTTGATATTTTTTGAACATTAATCTTACGGCATCAATATAACCTTTGTTTTTATTTTTGATTTTATTAATATCATAATGCCCAAAATTAATCATAACAGCTGTTTTTATTTTTTTATTATTTATTTGAGAAAATATTTTATTGAAATAATCAATGTCAAATTTGTTTTCATCTAAAAAGCCTGCTTCTATGATATCAATATCAGCATCATTTAATCCTTGTGTTATGTTCAAAACCGTACTTTGAGGAAAATCATGGTTCATTACGGAACCGCCGTCACGTAATGTGCAATCCAAAAGTTTAATGTTACAAGAAGTTATTTCCATATCCAAAATATTATATAATATAAAAATACAATGTAACAGGAAATATGACATGAATAAAAATAAAATACCGCAAAGAGCAAAACAAGAACTTGATAAACTTTTGCAAGGAAATAAGAATTTTGTAAACGGAACACCGACGGCAAAGAATATGTGTTTGGAAACATTAAGAAAATATGCGTTTCATCAGGAGCCGTACGCTGTGGTGTTAAGTTGTTCCGATTCAAGAGTTGTGCCTGAAATTATTTTTGACTGCGGTATAGGTGAACTGTTTGTAGTAAGGGTTGCCGGAATTACTGCGGGTGATAATGTTATTGAAAGTATTGAATATGCTGTTAAAAAATTGAAAGTCCCGCTTTTAATTTTACTCGGGCATGATGATTGCGGAGTAATGAAGTACGCAAAAGACCATTATCCTGTTATGACCGAAGATTTTAAGTCTATAATGTCTTGTGTTTATCCGGTTTTAGATAAAAATGAAGATATTACTTGCCATAACTTTTTTGCTCAACAGCATACTATTTGGGTTGAAAATGTTTTAATCGAAAAATCAAAAATTATAAAAAATGCTGTTGATAACGGTGATTTATATATTGTAAAATGTCATTTTGACCATTCAACGGGTTTGGTAAATCTCATATAGTTAATTAATGTAAAAACTTAATTAATATATAACAAAAAAATGTGTGTTCATAATTAATATCTATGAGATATTAAAAGGATATACGATGAGAATAAATAAAATTAACATGCCGAAGTATGCAAATGATATTGCATTCAAAAGTTTAAGAACGGATAGAAATTACGTAGGACAATTAAAAACAGGACAAAAACCTATTATAGAAAATAATAAGCAGAATATTTTCACTGCTTTAAATAATATGAGCACAAGGACAGACAGGGCAAGTATAGAATTTTTGCTTGATGTTGCGGATAACTTAACGTACGGACAAGGGGGGGCAAATTCTAAATTTAAAGAATTTCTTGATGAAGAAGGTAATACTCCTGATGAAAGAGAAAATACTGACTGGTCTTTTATGCTCCAAGATACGATTAAAAAGGCACTATCTTCTTCAAAAGGTTATAACGAAGATTTAAAAGAAAAATTTAAAAGAATTTTCGGTTCTGAAAGAGAATTAACACCTTGGCAGGAAAAATTACTTGAGCAGCGTGGAAGGCTTATAAATGAAATTATTTCGGGGTCAATTTTAGATTTTGATGAAATTTTAAGTCAAATTTCAGAATTTCAAATCGAAAAAAACCTTGATTATTTTATAGCATCTTCGGAAATTTCGGCAACACAAAAACAAGAATGCCTTGAAAAATTTATTACCTTTATGAGTGATGACTATAAAATAAATCCTCAGTTACATGATAAGAAACTTCAAGTTCTTGGTGAGATGCTTAATGACTTGCTGATAAAAACCCCCGAGAATGAAGTCTTAACAATAAAGACGGTTGACCAGCGTCAATCAGGCATGTGTGCAGCAATTTCAATATGCAGAAAAGCTATAGCTTATGAGGATAAATCAAGATATGTAGATTTAATAATGGAAGAATTAAAAGATTCGCCAGTTATGTCTGTATTTGATGTTACGGAACTTGGAAGCGGAAAAAGAGTTGATATTCCGAAAACAGAAGTTGATTTTACGGCTGAAATGGAAAAAGGTTACAGAATAATCGATGCTTCCGCTCATCACTGGATGCATAACGCCCATGCAAGCGGAGACGGAACATTATTAACAGAACATTATTTTGCTCCCTCAGATGATAATTATGGTATTTTTGATGATACAAGCTGGTATATGGGTTTAAATGAAAATGCTGCGGATAAAAAACCTTTGTTGATGGCAGTTATAAAAGAAAAAGAATTTATTGAATCTTATACAAAATCAAGAGATGGAATGAGAGATACACAAAAAAATCTTGGTGCAATTAAAAAACAGGCTCTTTTTGTTCAATCTGCTTCAATGGGTAAGTTGAATTCAATATTTTCTCAAATATTTCCCGATAAATCAGATAAAGATATTAGTGCTTTAATAAAGTCTGTATTTGAATTTTATACAAGTACTGGAGAAGATAATGAAGTTAAGGTTCCCTCAAAATTGCCTGATGATGTAAAAGCACAGATAATTGCGGATTATATTATTAATTCGACTGATGGTATAACTGATGAACAAAAAGCTTTGGTTAAATCTAATGCTAAAAAAATATACGATATGGTGGATACTTATACTGATTCTGATTCTCAAATAAAAAAAATAAAAAGATTTAGCAGTCCAAAAAATAGATATGCACTTAATAAAAAATTATTTAAAGCGGCAGCCGCACATCGTATAGCAATAGAAGAAGATGTAAATTTAGATGACGGAGTTATAAGATTTGAACGTTTTTCCGGACTTCCTCCAAGAGAAATTCAAGTTTCAAATGCTTTAAAAACAATTAGAAATACGCTTCCCGAGGCACATGTGGAAGAATTTGCTTCAGATTCTGTTACTTTGGAATCTATAATACCTCAGGAACTTGATTCCGTATTAAATACTTTGTTCCATAAATCTTTAAATCAACTTGTTGTCGAAATGTTTAATTCAATTATCGAAAATATAGAACAAGGTGATACCGAAATTCTTGATAATATAAGAATGTATTCTAACTTAGGAAAAGATAAAATTTCAGTATTAAAAAACCTAAATAAAATTAAAGAAAGGGTAGAACAAGAACCATCTAAAGAAGTAGTAGGCGATGCAATAAGAATTTTAGGTTATGAAGATAAATTCCATTTTGCATATGGTTTTGTAAAAGCTTATGCGGATTCTTTAAGTCATGGAGTATCAGAAGAACAGTATGCACAGCTGGTTGAACAATATGGCGGTGAAGAAAAAATAGATTCAACAATTAATTCTCAGGCAAAAAAATTACAGGATCTGAGAAAAGAATATGAAGAATTGCTTGAAAAATGGCATGTACCATCTTCAAGAATGCTCATTTTGGATAAACTTGAAAAAGATAAAAATATAATATCAAGAACCAGATTAGATATGCTTCAAAATCATTTTAGAAAAATTGATATGGAGCTTAAACACAATGAACCCATAAAAAATTATAAAAAACGGATGGAAGCAAATCAAAAATTGTTTACATTCTCGGAAGAAGAAGAAAATATATTTAACTCAATTGAAAAACAAATTTCTTCCATGAGAAAATATGCAAACGGAACATATAAAGTTTTAAATGAACTTTTATTTGATGATTTGGAAGCCCAATATGCAAATATAGGTATGTTGAACGGGCAGTTCTGGGTAAGAGAAGAAGGTTCATCCGGATTATCTTTAAATGAGCAAATAAGAATTCTTGAACAGATGACGGGAGAGCCATATCATAGTGAAACAGATATCGAACAGGCTGCAAAAGAAATAAAAAAAGGTAAAGGAAGCGGAATAATTAATCTTAGTGTATTGGATGATGATTACGGTTTTCATGCACAATATGTACCTTCCGTAACTTCAGAAACTTTTGTAAACCCAATAACTAAAATTGCTGCAATTCAAGATGTAATATGGACTGATAACTCTTGGGGTAATTCCGAGAAAGACAGTTTTTGGAACGGACGCAACGGCTACCTCTATACGGATTATAATAATGGTTATGGATGGAAAAACGGTTTTATTTTGGCTCCTGACCATACTATCGGGTTAAAAGTCGAAGATATTTTTGGTGCTGTAGGGAATGCAAAATCGGATAATAATGAAAAATTCGGGTTGTTCTCTGATGTTATTTTGCATGGTGCTCCTGCTTCCGCATATCAAAAACTGTATAAACTTTTTGATTATATCTTTTCTGTTGATTCGGGTAAAACTTTTTATTCAAAACTTGAGAAAAAATTGCTAAGCGGGGCAAAAATTTCTCCCGAGTCATTAGATGCCCTTGATGATATTGCGGAAAAAAGAGTTGAAACTATTTCAAGAAGGATTAATAAAGAAATAAAATCAAAACAAGATTTTGATAAACTTGCACAAGATGATGAATTGAGATTTATATTTGATAAAATAGCTGTTTATATGTACTTGTATCAAAATAACGATACAATGCGTGATGAATTGCTTATGGTTCAAACTCCTCAAGAGTTAGAAGCTTTTAAAGATGATATTTTCGCTGAAAATCTTGAAGAATTTGCGTGTATTATAGGTAAATCCGAAAAAACCGTTGATAAGATATATTTATGTGCAAAAGCTCAATTAAGTTCGTTAGCAGATGAGTTAAATGCTAAATTCGGTGTAAAAATCTCTGATTCTAAACTTAATAAACTTTTAGACGGGATATTTACAAGCAAGGTTAATGTAGACTCAACTTTAGATGATTTACAGACAAGTTTATTTGAAAATGTTGATAAATCTGCTAAAAAGCATATTAAAAATCAAGATGCGTATGATTATTTTACACAAAATGCAAAGAATATTATTGCAAAAGAAATAGAAGAAAATGTAAGGATTAAGTCTTTAGATACACCGATAATTGTTAACAGTCCGTTGTATGATGAATTTATAGATGCGGTTGATAAATATCTAAAACCTGATTCTCAAGAACAGCTTCTTACGTTAGTTCAACAAATGCAAGATGTAGATGCAAAGCATCTTGACAGCTTTTTTGATTCACTTACATTTGAAGACTTGGGTATTAATTTTAAAGAACCTTATGAATGCGTAAAACTTTTAAATGCGGATGATTCAATAGCTGCAAAAGCTCTGTCGGAAGTTGTTTCTGTTGACAGTATATCGTCACATTTTAAATCAGACTCCGACGAAAATTCACCTGATGAACTTTATAGAGATTTATTTGTTAAACTTTCTTACCTTGATGCTCAAAAATATATTAAATCGTTTAAGGCGGAAGCTTTCCAAAAATATAAAGTAAGACAAGCTTTCCCTCAGCCTGTTGTATTATCTGAGAATGATATACAAGAGGGTGCGGCTAATATGCTTAAAGAGATACAAAAAGCCGTTCAGGATATAAAATCTAATCAGTATGTAATTGATATTATCACTCAATATGAAAAAATGATTTCGGACTTTTCTTCCAAATATTTCTTCAGAAATTTAAAAGAAATGAAAGATACAAGAATTACGGAATCAAACTTATTATCGCTCAATAAATTTGTAGAAAACTTATCTAAACTGCAAGAACAAACAAAAGATGATAATTCACTTAATGACCTTAATAGTGCGATTTCAGGACTGATTTCTGCCATAACAGAATCTGATGGTGGAATTATTGACGGTAAAAAAGCAGGTTCTGATTTAAAGAAAATTATCAGTATCTTTGAAGGTTTTTATTCAAATAATGCAAATAAAGATTATTTTATTCAGTTGAATAAAGATAATTTAAGAATGCTGAAACAACAAATTCAATTCTATGTTAATGCAAATATTGACCCGAAATATAAGGATGAAGTTGTATCACAATTAAATAAATATATAGGTTTACTGCGAGATAACGCCCCTATGGAAGAAATTTTATATGAAGCGGAAGTATTTGCACAAATGCTCGGCGAAAAACATATTGTTAAAAACCCTGTGGCTTTACTGCATGAGTGTGTAAATTTATCTATGCAAAATAAGATAAATTCAGAAGAATACAATGTTTTGAAATCATATTTATTAAAGGCTTTAAGAGTCGCCCAACAGACTAAAATACAGTATAAACTTGTTCAAAACCAGCATTTGGGAATAAGTTCCAAACTAAAAGACATGCTTCCCATGTTCTCCGTTACGCTGACTAATGGTACAAAAGAACCGATTGACAGCGAAATAGGAATGTTATATTTAATTGACCAGCTTTCGAATGAGGGTGATAATTACTCGAATTTAAACTTGTTTTTAAATCAAACAGGCTTGAATGGAAAGGCACTTACCGCACTTATAAACAATTTTGGACTTGATAAATCTAAAGAGGCTGTTGATAAAACAACAGAAGATATATTATCAGGTTTATATGATTTGGAGGTGTTAACACAGCATACTCTCGACTTTATTGATAAAAGTCAAATAAAGTATCCTACAATAAAAAATGCTGTTGAAGAATTGATTAAATATATTAAACGTCAATATCGCTCTAAAGATAAGAACAATGTATTAAAAACATATTTAAAATATATGAATAGTATTCAATATTCAGAAGCTGCCGACAATATTGCACCTTCAATAATTATGACTTTACTAAACAGTATAAACGGTGATGCTTTGAATAATATTGCAGAGCAGTTTAATATGAGAATTGAGTATTTGACTTCGTTAAAAGATATGATTGAACAAAGGGCAGAGCTTATTGATAGTATTGATATATTACCTGATACAAATGAAGATAATATAAGAGAAAAATTCTTAACTGAATGCGATGACCTTTTAACATATATTGATGAACAAATCGACAAAATATCTCAAGCTATTGGTAATTTTAGTCAAATTACTAAAGAATAACTAAAAATTATGGTAATATATTGTTAAAGGAGAATTGTATGAAAAAGAAAATTGCTTTATTATATATTGCCATTTTTGTATTAACGGCAATACCTGCATGTGCATTAAATGTCGGAACCTATAAAACGGAAACGGAATACGGGCTCTTAGACGGGTTTAAATTTAATTGGAAACGTAAAGATAAATCAACTCCATTTATAGAACCAAGAGAAGAATCAACCCTACATGAAAAAAAGAAAGAACTTGATTACTATAAAGAATCGGAGTATGAAAGAACAAAATATATGTATGACGGAAAGGCAATTATATAAAATATTTTTTTAATTTTGCTTTGGTTTATATAAAAAAAGAGGAACTTATTAAGTTCCTCTTTTTTAATTTTATAAATAACATTATAAAATGTTTGAAGTAACAGTGAAGTGGAATCTGCAAGTATCTCTATCGGTGCTGTTAGCATAATCGGGTAAACGTTTTCCGATTGGGAAGCCCCAATAAAGGTTAGCAGATATGTATTTTGTTAACTTAACAACAATACCGGGTCCGATACTTTGTAGGTAATCAGCACTTCCTTCAATGAATCTGTCACCGAACCAGCCGAAATCATAGAAACCTGCGATTTGAATACTGTCGCTGATAAATTTATATTTTTCGGGAAGAATAGCTCTGAAACCCGGAATCGGGAATCTGTATTCAAAGCTTGCGGTTAAACCGTAGTCTCCGATTCTGAAGCTTTCTTCATAACCTCTGACTGTTGCTATACCACCAAATTGCATAGCTTCTGAAGCATATAAGTGTCTGTTTGCATACTGACCGTTAACTTGTAATATAGCTAATTGACCTTTCGGTAATACTTGTAAACGAGCTACGCTGGCTGTTCCTTTTAAGAAGTTATTACTTGATAAGTTACGTCCTTTATGATAGTCAGAAGCGTCAATAGGAATACCCGTTGAAACACCGCCGTTAAATAACCATCTGCCGTAGTAGTCATCTTTAACATCTGTTAAACTTGCTTTTAAAACTCTCGATCTGTAAGCTGAATTTAATAAGTTAACTACAGAAGAATCTGTTTCAGTATTACGCATATCAAATGTGATATCACCGTATAATCTGTAATCATCACCTTTTGCTAATCTTCTTGATACGCCTACGAATACATCATGTGAATCACCTTTGATATTCCAAGGTTTATAGCTTTTTCCTAATCTTACGTGAGAATATGAATAACCGACATTTAATCTTGTATCATTTTTAGCAATCGGGATAGAATACATACCGCCTGCACCGAATGATCTTTCGGATAAAGCTAATGTACCCATTAAAGTATCGCCGTGGCCTGTTACATCATGTAAACCGGCATATAAAACGCCTCTTTGAGTACCGATTAACTCTCTGCCTTGGTTATCATATCTTAAATCGAAGTTAAGAGGAAATCTGTCTTTTACATCTAATGTAACATCGGAATATTCTTCTGATTCTTCGTTATCTGCAAAAGATACAGTACCTTTCATATATTCTTCTGTATTTAAATCGGTTAATGTAGAACGAACATCATTAACATTAAGAACTTTTCCGGGTTCTATATTATTATCTTTTAAATAATGTTTATTTAAATAGGATGATCTTTCCCACTTTCCGGGGTTGATATCAATATTACCGTATTTACCTTCCAATATTTTAATTTCAACGGAACCGTTTTGAACCTTCTGAGGAGGAAGGTATGCTATTGTTGAAATATAGCCTTTTTGTTGATAATAATCGGTTATTTCGTTGGCGGAAACGATTAAATCGTTAATTGTAACCTGCTGACCAATTTTAAAATCAACTAATCTCATTAATACATAGGTAGGAAAAACTGTGTTTCCTGTAATTTTTATGTCTTTTAACTTAAAAGAAACTTGTTCTGTATTAAGAAGATCCATTTGTTGTCTTACTTGTTCTTCAACATAAGCCGGATCTTTAGTTTCTATGTATTCTTTTTGCTCCGCACGCATTTTTCTTGCGTCTACGAAGTTTGAGTTATCTATTAACCCCGGGTCATAACTGCCTTGGTTAATAAATGTAAGCCCGTCTGTTGCAAAAGCACTTGTTCCGATAAGTGTTAATGCACACATTAAGGTTGTTTTTACAAGTATTTTTTTCATTGTCCTACTCTCTATATAATTTATTATCAAATACTACATTACATTTTATATAATACAACAGAAAAAAGAAATAAAAACAATTATTACGATTTATTATATTTTATTATACATTAATTCCGAAGTATTTCATAATTCATTCATATGAAATCAAAACATGATATATTTTGCCCAGTTTTATTAAATTTATAACATATCTTAACATTTTGTTTATAATATGAATTTTATTTTTATTAGTGATAAACTTTTTATAGCGAATGAGTTGTTCAGTGATAAATAGTTAAAAAAGAAGTAAACATTTTGTAACAATCAAAGAAAATTTTGAAAATTATAGCAATTTTTTTTTTGAGGTAATTTATAACTAGTACAAAAATAAAAAAAATTAGCATGTAACATAAAGGAAAGAGGAACATGAAAAAACTTTTAAGTACAACATTAGCAGTAGGTGTCTTTGCCTCGATGTGTTTAACCCCTGTAATGGCAATAGATGCAAATGCACTTCCTCAAACAGGCAGTTGGGGAAGTTTAAATAAAAACGTAGATATTACAACTCCCGGCGAAGGGAATATGAATGTCGCAGTTAAAGGTGCAGCAGGTACCGTTGGTGAAGCTCACTGGGATTCATTTAATGTAGGCAGCAACGCTCACGTTAACTTTGAATTTACAGGACATAACCAAACCGCATTCAACCAAGTTCACGGCACGAATATGTCAGAAATATACGGAAGTATAACAAGTTCAAGTTGTGCAAGTTGCGTCGGAATGAATTATGATGCAACAAGTAAAGTTATTTTGGTTAACCCGAACGGTGTTTTATTCGGTAAAGGTGCAAATGTTAACTTGAATTCTTTTACTGCAACAGATATGAATGCAAAATATATTGAAGATTCAAACGGTAAACATTTAGATTTAACTGCAAAATCTCAAAAAGGCGGCGGTATTCAGGTTCAAGACGGTGCAACAATTACGGGTCATAAAGGTGTAGTTCTTGCTTCCGATAAAGGTGTTTACTTGTATAAAGGTTCTGTTCTTAAAACAGATACCGGTATAAACGGTAAAGATGAAGTTACCGGTGAAGATGCAGCTTTCGGAAAAGTAAAAATCGTTACTGCTGACGGTGTTAACTTCTACTATTACAATAATGGCGGTGCTAAAGAAATTGGAAAAAATTTAAAAACATCTTCAGATCATATGAGAATTTATGTTGACGGCGAAATTGATGCAGGCAATATTGATATACGTAATTACTCAACATCAAATAAATCAATGCAAGAAGGCGATAAACAAATAGTTTCCGGTTCTATTGAAGTAATGGAAAATGCAAAATTAAAAGCAACTAAAGCAGTTAGAGGTAATGACGGAAATATTTGGTTGACGGCAGCTAACAGAATAGTTCTTAATGATGCAAATCTCACTACCGTTGAAGGTGTAGGAACTCAAGCTGTAGATGGCGGAAATGTTAAAATTCAAGCATCAAATAATGCAAGTGTTAATGCAGATATTAAAGCAGCAGGAAATGTTTCAGTCAAAGCCGGTACTGGTAATGCTATAGTTGGCGGTTCAAATATTGTTACTTCTAAAGATGTTACCGTTGAAGCAGGCAAGTTGGCTTCTATACAAACTGATAAAGGTAACGGAAAAGATGAAACATCAACTGTTCAAGCTAAAAATGTAACGGTTAAAGGTAAAACAGGTGCTGCTCTTCAAGCTACAGTTGATGCTCAAAATGACATTACTATTGAAGGCGGTTATGTTCAATTCGCTAATGCTAACTTAAAAGCTAACGGTACTATAAAAGGTACATCTACAACAGGTGATGTATACGGTTCCGCTAACTTTAACAACAGCAAAACAAAATTATACTCTAATAAAGACTTAAAACTTACAGCGGAAGGTGTAGGAAACAGTGAAAAGGGTCTTGTAGCCGTAGCTGAAAATGATTTAAATATTGAAACAAACGGCGACTTATCAATCAGTGTATTAGCTGCTAAAAACGGTAATATGCACTTAAAATCAAACAAATTAGTAATGGGTAAAGATTATGTTGATAAAGATTGGCAAATCCCTGAAGACAACGGAAATAATCGTTCTTTCATCTATGTATTAAACGGTGAATTTGAATCTGTTGGCTTAGACGGACAAGACAACTATACAATAACAAAATCAGATTCTGTTACTGCAGATGAAAAATATCAAGCAAGACATCATATTGAAGGTAAAAATAATACAGATGACAAATTTGTATTAATCACTAAAAAACCATATACAAAACCAAGTACACCTCCTTCTATAGATCCTGTAGCACCGGAAGGTCCTCAAGCAATAGATGATAATCATGCACAATACTTAAACAAAATGCCTCGTCAACCTGAAGTATTTAACAACAATACAAACATTAATAACGGAAGAACAGCATTAGTAGATGTATTCGCTGCAGCTAGTCAGATAGAAATTGAAGACGACGACGAAGAAGAATAATATTAATTCTTTAATACAAAAAGGAGCCTTTAAACGGGCTCCTTTTTTATTTGACTTAATACTTTTGTCAGGTTACCATATAATAAAAAACGGGGATATAAATTTATGAAATATAAAGTTATTTTATTGTTTTTTTGCATGATATACGGTAATTTTGCTTTTGCTCAATCGGGTATTGTTGAAAGCCGAAATCCTTATAGACCTTCTGCCATACAATCCACAAATATGGTTTTCCGTGATAATAATGCAAGTGCTTTTTACGCTCAGGATATGCTTGAAGATGCTATTGTTGAATTGCAAAAAAAAATTAATACAAACCCCGGCCAATATTCATTTTATGTTCCGTTAATTGATTTATATATTAAAACAAAACAATATGACAGTGCTTTTGAAGAACTTGTATTTTTGTATAATCTTTCAAGGCAAAATAAACTATCTTTTGAAGTAAAAGATGATTTGTCTAAATTGGCAGATAAATTAAAAAGAAATACAAAATATGATAAAACAAAATCTTCTCTATATGTGGAAATTGCTATTATTTCCTTAATCCTTGAAGATAAAGAAAGTGCGGAAAAGTATGTCTTGGCAGCTTCCGGCGGAGGTGTCAGCAGTAATAATTTAAAGAAAGTATTGGTAATGGTTTTTGATACCGAAAAAAATTCTCAAAGTGCAATTCAAATTTGTGATAATATCATTGCAAGAAACCCTGATGATGTTGAAATCAGAAAGCTTAAAGCATTATATTTAACTCAAAATCAAAATACTGATGCCGCTATAAGTGAATATAACACAATTTTAATTATTAATCCCCAAGATAAAGAGTCAAGATATAACTTATATAAGCTTTTAAAAGAAAAAAATTATTCCGAAAAAGATTTTATTAAAAAGTTATATCCTGATAATAGCATTGATTTTGAAAAAATATATTCAGAACTTGCTGATATATTAATGAAAAATAGTGATATATCAGGTGCAAAATATTATGCACAATTGTTAACTGAAAAATATCCTCAAAATGAAACAGGGTATATGATATTAGCTGAAATATATCAGAAAGAGGGTAATTTAAAAGCATCATACGCAGCATTGGAAAAATTGAGAGATACTGCAGACAGTTCTGAAGCTATAGCCAAATATAATGTAATGATGGCAAAAATGTCAGATGAACCCGTCCGAGAAGCAAATTCTTTGATTGCAACCGGGCTTTATCAGCAAGCAATTGACGCTTTATCAAATGCAAATCAAGAAAATCTTTATGTTATTTTAACTCAAGTGAGAGCTAATTATTTGCTGGGTAATAAACAAGAAGCTATGGAACTTTTAAATAAGTCAATGTCTTTGTATCCTGATAATTCTGATGTTTATTGTGCATTCGGCTGGTTATATTTACAGGAAAAAGAAATTGATACCGCAAGGAAATACACTGACGGCTCTTTAAAACTCAACCCGAATAACAAAAATGCCAAAGATTTATTAGATTTGGTAAATAAGGCAGAGTCTGATACTTATATGAAAAAAATTGTTTATTCTTATGAGTCGCAGAATTATCCCGAAGCCATGAAGCTTATTGATGAAGCAATATCTATTAATAAGAAAGATGCCGTACTCTATTTTTATAAGGCATTAACTTATATTGCTCAAAATAATTATGCGGCATCTACCGCTCCGTTATATAAATCAATTGAATTGGATAAACAGTATGCTCCCTCATATTTCTACTTGGGGTTAGCTTTCGATAATTTATCGGAGCAAAAAAATGCTCTCGGATATTATCAACAATATGTTAATTTGTTAAAAACAGACGATTATTCCGAAACGGAAAGAAAAGAATACGCTCAAGAAAGAATAAAACAACTTAACAATCATTGATATTTGTACAAAAAATAAATAAACTTTGATATCATATAAGAATGGATATCTTAAAAACATTTGAAATTTTTCTTTCGGCTCCGATAAGTTTAATACACAAGCGAAATATTAAAATAATGCATGTGGAAACTAATATTTTTGCCCAAAAATTGCCTGTTGATATTTCTTTTGATGATGATATACAACTTACTGTTTATAATAATCCTAAGGTATATAAATTGCTTTCAAGCGTAATTTATAAGAGAAATTTAAAAAATGAAAATAACAAAAGCAAAGTTTATAATCAGTTGTCCTACCATTAAAGAGTGTCCTGATTTAAATCTGCCTGAGTTTGCTCTTATAGGCAGATCAAATGTCGGAAAATCTTCTTTTATTAATTCGCTTGTTAATATAAAAGGGCTTGCAAAAACCAGTAATACTCCCGGAAAAACAAAGTTAATCAACCTTTTTAATGTTGATGATAAGTTTATTTTTGCTGATTTGCCGGGATACGGGTATGCTAAAGTTTCGGGAAAAACACAAAATCAATGGCAAAAAAGCCTTGAAACATATTTATTAAAACGCAAGGAAATAGTCAGCCTTATTCAGCTTATTGATTCAAGACATCCTGTTCAAAACAATGATATGCAAATGGCAGAGTGGATTAAATTTAATAATCTGCCTTGTTTTGTAGTCGCTACGAAAGTTGATCAAATATCTAAAAATCAAATTTTAGGAGTTTGCAAAAATTTTGAAAAACAGCTTGATTTGCCTGTATTCCCGTTTTGCAAATCAAACGGTTTCTATAATGAAAAAATATTAGATAAAATAGAAGAGCTTATTTCGTAATTTCTAAAAACTTTTTTATACAGTTTTGAATATTATTCGGAGTAGATAACTTAGATAATCTGTTTTTTTTAGGTTTTTGCGGTAATTGAGACTGCACGGGAACGGAAGCTTCTTCACTTTTTTTGGTTTCTTCCTTTGCAATCTCGATAGTTTTATCTGTTTCATTTGTGCTTTCTTCAATATTATTACCTTTTTTTCTTTTTATGATAATAAGAATAAGCACTAATAAAAGTATTGCCGCAATCATTACTCCAAAAGATATAAATGATTTTCCCGCAATATATTCAAATTCTGACGGCAACTGTTCGGGAGGAGAGGTTTCCGGTAAAGCGGGAAGTTGAGCCTCTGTATCAAGCGGAGACAGTGGATTAATTCCTCCTTCAGTATTTTCGTAAGCAATTAATGTTATATTATTATGCATTTACGGGTTGTACGCTTTCTTCTTTAACTTTTTTCGGTTTTCTTCCCGGTTTTTTCTTTGCGGGTTCTTTATCTTCCGTTTTTGATTTTTCCGATTTTGCTTTTGTTGTCTTTTTCGCTGTAGTTTTACGTGGTTTTTTATCCGTTACGGTCTTTTCCTCAGTTGTTTCTTTTACTGCAGTTTGTTCAATCGGTTTTATTTCCTCTTTTGCTTCAACCACGGTATTTTGTGCAAAATTTAATTCAATTTGTTCTTCTTTTTGAACAGGAGTTTGTTGAGGCTGATTATTTTTATGTTTGTTAAACTTATTATTTTTTTGCTGTTGAGGCTGCTGTGATTGTTGTTGTTCATTATTTTCGTTCAGCGGGTTATTGTTTTGGTTATTAAATACCTTGTTTTGTTTGTAGTTTGGAGTTTTATTTTTAATTTGTTGAACGGGGACTTTTAATTTAGCGGCTTTAGCTTTGATTTCTCCTTCAATGACAGGAGTTGAGAATGTTAAATCATCAGCAATATAACCTGTGCCTTGGCAGTGAGGGCATTTTTTACCGAAAATTTCCGATAAACTTTGACCTTGTCTGTGACGCGTTAATTCAACCAAGCCTAAATCAGATAATTGTCCGACTTGCGGTTTAGCTTTATCTTTTTCCAGTGCAAGTTCAAGCTCTTCCATAATGGCTAATTTATCGCGTCTGTTGTTCATATCAATAAAGTCGACAATAACCATACCGCCGATGTTACGCAATCTTAATTGACGTGCAATTTCGTGAACCGCTTCAAGGTTTGTTTTTACAATGGTTTCATCTTGAGTATTAGAGCTTACGAATTTACCGCTGTTAACGTCTATAACTGTAAGTGCTTCGGTTGTTTGAATAAACAGATAGCCTCCGCTTGGCAGATTTACTTTTGTTTGAAGTGCTGCTTTTATTTCTTTTACTATGCCGGAAGCAACCAATAAAGTTTCTGAACCTTTATAAACATTTACGTCAATATTTTTATTCATATTCCAATTTTGAAGTATTTGCTGGGTTCTGTGTACACCGTAAGAAGTATCTAAGATTATTTCATCTACATCTTCAGAGCAAGCTTCTCTCATAACCATGTATAATAAATCTTGGTCGCGATATAAAAGGCTTGGAGCAGGGCGGGTTTCAGCGGCTGTTACTATTGTATTCCATTTTTCCAACAATAGTTCCATATCTTCTTGGATGTCCGCATCAGACTGTCCTTCTGCTTCCGTTCTAACTATAACTCCTACTCCTACAGGCTTAGAAAGGCTTATTATTGATTTTAATCTCGCACGTTCTTTGTTGTTTGTAATTTTTCTTGAAATATTAATACCTGTTTCTTGGGGCATCAGAACTAAAAATCTTCCCGGTAAACTCAACAGGGTTGATACTCTTGGACCTTTATGCCCTACCGGTTCTTTTACAACCTGTACAATGATTTTTTGTTTGGGCGACAGTTTTTCTTTTAATGTACCTTTCCCTATTGCATCATTTGCATGCAAAAACCCCATTTTGTCGTATCCGACATTTACAAAGGCTGCGTCAATACTTGGCAGAATATTATCAACAGTTGCAAGATATACATCATTTAAAAGCATATCCCCTCTATGAATATAAAATTCACAAACTTTTCCGTCTTCTATAACTGCTGCAATATTATCTCTTTCCGCTACAACTATCGCTTTTGACATAAATTTTTCCTTTTCTAAATCTTTTTACATTTTATTCATATTTTCGTCAAAAAATGCCTCTCTTATAATTTTGAAGTTAACGTTTGGATTATACAGTTTAATGACATCATCAGGTTTTACCGAGGGAATTTCTTCTGATTGCCCTGTTTTTAAAATCATTAAAAGTTTATTTTGCGACACTTCAACTGATTTTATTGACGGTTTAATATTTACAAGTTTTTTTATACCTTTTTTATTTATCTTCTCTATAAATATTTCATTACTTGAAGATATTGTATCTTTAATATACACCAAATCTTGATTTTGTAAAATACCCCCTTTTAAAGGTTCAAAAGAATAAAGTGCCCATTGAGCAAGAATATCAATTGCTTTGGTTGATTTTTCAATCTTTTCTGCCGATATGACTTTTATGCTTTTAGGCAGTACTTTATTTAAAGTTTCTTTAAGAATATCATTTTCAAGGTTGTCATAGATTTCTATATCAATCAGCTCACATTTACTTTCGACAAAAATAGGCAAAGCTATTCCTAAAGAAAATTTGGGCGTCGGGTTAAAGCCTTGAGAAAAACAAAGTTTCAGTCCGGAGCGGTAAAGTGTTTTGACTATTGTATTTTGCCAATCAAGGTGGGAAATATAACGCATTTCATTTTCTTTTGTGATTTTAAGCCTGTATTTATAAGAGATTTGCGGGGTTGTATTTTCTTCATTGATTTCAGGTTTTTTATATTCAAAAGGTTTATCAAGGATTTTGTGAGTTTTAAGATTTTTGCATACTCCGCAGTTTACGCAGTTAAATTCACAAGGGATAATATTTGAAGATTTAAGAGCATTATTATATTGTTCTTTTAGCCATTCTTTATCCAGCCCCGTATCTATAATATCCCATGGAAGTTCTTCTTCGGTCGAAAATTCTTTTTCTGCCTCTTTATTAAGGTTAAAACCGCATTCTATAGCTGTTTGTTCCCATAATTCTTTGTCAACATTTTCATCCCACGTAGTTAAGTATGCACCTTTATTGTGCAAGGATAGTATAAACTGATTGTATTTTTTATCGCCCCTTGACATGGCACATTCTACTTTTGAGGTAAAACTATTGTGGTAATTAATTTTTAAGCCCTTAATATTTTTAACTTGGTCAAGCAGATATTTTATTTTTTCTCTTGTAACATCTTGTGAGTTTTGGCTTGTCCATTGGAACGGCGTAAAGGGTTTGGGTACAAAAATAGATAGAGTACAAGTTATATTTAATCCGTCTTTTAAATTTAATTCTTGTTTTATTTGTTTACCTCTGTACCTTATTTTTCTGAAAAGTTCGGCCATTTCGTCTATATCTTGATAAGTTTCTGTAGGAAGCCCTATCATAAAATAAAGTTTTATGTGAGATGAGCCTGATTTATAGCAATTCAGTATTGTATCAATAATTTGTTCTTCAGTAAGATTTTTGTTAATTACGTCTCTTAGCCTTTGACTTCCGGCTTCAGGGGCAAGGGTTGCAGTTGTTGCTCTTACTCCTTGAACAAGTTTTGCCAAAGAAGTGCTGTATCTGTCTATTCTTTGGCTCGGGAGTGATACTGATACGCGTTTTTTATTCATATCTTCACTTAATGCCTGTATCAAATTTTCTATATTTTTATAATCGTTTGATGAGAGTGAAAGAAGCGAGTATTCATCATATCCCGTATCAGATATTGAGGTTTTAACCATATCAATGATGTCTTGAGCCTTGCGTTCTCTTATCGGGAGTGTAACATGCCCCGCCTGACAAAAACGGCACATTCTTCCGCATCCTCTCCTTATTTCTATAATAGTTCTGTCATGTACGCTTGAAGAATAAGGAACGGGGGCTTTTATTATATTATTATCTTTTGAAATATCATAAATTCTTTTTTTTGTTTTCTTTGGACTGCTTGGTGCGTAAATACCTTCGATATTGCTTAATTCTTTTATAATTTCGGCTCTTTTTAACCCCGAATTTTTAAGAGAAGAATATTTTTCCATAAGCTCAATAACAAGTTCTTCTCCGTCTCCTATCATAAAAATATCAATAAAATCTTCAATTGTTCGGGGATTAAAACACCCCGGGCCCCCTGCCGCTATTATCGGGTCTGTTTCTTTTCTTTCTTTACGTAATACGCTGATATCCGCCAATTCAAGCATTTCAAGTACTGTAGGATAGGCTAATTCATATTGAAGCGAAAAACCTACTATATCAAATTCTTTTATACTCTTTTGTGATTCAACCGCTAAAAGAGGAATTTTTTTTTCTTTTAAAATATTTCTGTAATCTAAATCGGGAGCGTAGGTTCTGTCCGCTAAAAATCTGTCGTCTGAATTTACTGTACTGTATAGAATTTTTAACCCGAGATTGCTTATACCTATTTCATATTTATCGGGGAAAGCAAATACAATTTTAGCTTGTGCCTTTTCAAAATCTTTATCGGCTGATAAATATTCCGAGCCAATATATTGATAAGGCTTTTTAACGTTATATAAAATGCATTGAGTGTCTAAATTTATTTCTCGGCTCATTTAGGCTAAATCTTCCGGAATATATCTTTCTATGTCAATAACTTCGCCGTATGACTTGTTATTTTTAAACTCGTTTAAAAAATTTAATAAAGACTCATAAGGTACTTTGTATTTATAAAGAGCAACACCGATACCGTTTTTACGCATAACCGTAACAATGTAAAAACATCTTTTTGCATAATCACGAAGTGATTCTTCTTTAAAATAGTTTCCGTTATCGTCTTTTGTTATTTTTAAGTATTGAAAACCTTTAAAAAAACGCGGCTGAGAATTTGTTGTATTCTCGCTTGATTTTTTAAATAAATCTATTACTTTATCATTACCGTCTGACATATTCTTATTGAACAAGATTTATGCTATTTGGGCAAGTTATTAACAATTTATTAATCACTTTCCGCTACAACGGTAACAATTTGATTTCCGTAGCTGTCAATATGTCCGTCTGTTTTTTCTATTATGTATCTTAAACCTTCTTTGCCCTCAACAGCTTTTTGTGCAACTTCCAAAGCTTTTTCAAAACTTGAATATTCTCCGATTTGTTTACGTGAAAATTCAGAGTAATCTCTTTCTGTTATAACCTGATACATAATATATCCTCCAAAATTATATTAATTGAACTTAAAGCAATTTTATGATTGCATAAGTAAAACTTCAAATCAAGTAGATTATTAAATTATTGTGCAATAACATTTTCAAGAATTTCTTGCATTGTTACTTTTGAGTTAATTTTTTCTTGAATACCGTGTAATTGTTTTTCAATATTAAATCTAATTATTTGTCTGCTGTTTCTTGCTTCCAGCCCTTTTGTTATTTCGTCATAAACGATATATGAGTTTAACTGCATATATGATTTTATATCTTTTGTTTTATGGTTTGATTTTATAAGGTTTTCACTTCTTTCCAGAGTGTATTTAAATATAGAATCAACAATAAATTTGTTTTCGCGTAATGATTGTTCCTGCATCCCTGAAAATAAACAATTTAGAAGAACTTTTATGTGAGAGTTTATTGTATTAAAAAGACTTTTGCCCTGTATCCAAGATAAATTTTTGTATAATTCTTTTTTGCAATTTCTTAACTTGTTTTCTGTATATTTAGTAAGTAAGTATCTTTTAAAACTGTTTGTTAATTTGTTCATGCCTGTGTAAATCTCTATAAAGCTTGTATATATTGTATTTCATACTTATAACACAAATAAAAGTCAGTGCCCTACTCCATATAGAGGGTAAATAAATTAAATATAAAGAATAATTTAATTTATTTATATGTATTATAAATAATAACTTGATGCTTAAAATTCACGAGGCTTCGCATCGAGGTTCTCACCTTAAGGCTATTTTATTGCATAAAAAAACTCCCCCTCAAGGATTGTCTTGTTCGCTCGCGTTTAACGGCAATATGTGTCGAAAACTCATCGTTTCCGCCACACAGCCTCAGCTCGCTCACGCTCGAACCAAACAAGGCTTCGCATCGAGGTTCTCACCTTAAGGCTATTTTATTGCATAAAAAAACTCCCCCTCAAGGATTCGAACCTCGATAGCAACATCCAGAGTGTTGCGTCCTACCATTAGACGAAAGGGGACTACATAATTTATTCTAATACAAAAATATTTTTTTGATTACTTTATTTTTTTAAGAGATGAAATAAAGTTGTTGTGTTCGACATCGCCGTCAACCTTTGTTAAAAATACCTGACAGTCTTTTTCATCCGCATCTATATCGGGCAATTGTTCCAGTTCCGCAGAATAGTAATTTGCATCATTTCTGCTGTTTAAAGGTATTCTGTTTGCTAATGCATTCAAAGAAATATTCCTTAAAATTCCTCCTACACCTTTTCTTCGGTTGCTGAATTTTGTATAAATTCTTAAAATTGCATCACTTGTCTCAAGGTCATATCTGCCGATTATATATGCACTTAATTGCGGAGAATAGGATTTTATTCGCATAAGTTCAATTACGTTATTTTTTATTTTCATATCGCCGTCAATCTTGTCAAAATTGCCTTCAGGAATATTAACAAGGTCGGCAAACATCCCCGGGCTTATCATTGCAAGCGGGTTCCTGAATAGTGAAGCAAATTTTAATACATATTCAACAAGCCCGATTTTTTGAATAGAACCGTTTTTTACCTGAAATTTAATTATGCCGTTTAGTTTTAAGCTTTCATCTGTGTTAAGTTCAATCAATCCGCTGGCTTTACCTGATATTTCACGCTTTAAATTCAGTATCGCCGTTGACATTAAATCGGAATCAACTTCTTTTATACCAAGCCTTATATAATATTTTTGGTTCTTTAAATCACATTCAACACGTGCGTTTGTATAGCCTTGGGCTATTTCAAAGAGATTTGATTGAAGCTTAAATAAACTGTTTTTATCTAATGACATATTAGCTTCAACATCTTTAAATTCTATTTCCTTATAAGAACCATGATTTATCTTAACTTGAGCTTTTTCAATAATTACATTAGATATATCAAAAGTTTGAGTTGCATTGTCATCGATTTCTTCATCTTCTTCCGTGCTGTCATATGAAGCTGCTTGAACAGGTGACGTGAATGCCTGCATAATTTTTGCTACGTTAATGTTATCTATGGTAAAATTTGTATGCTTTATTATAATCGGGAACTTTATTGCGTTAACTATGGCCCCGTCAAAGGTGTATTGGCTTCTTCTGTATCTTCCGTTTGCATTTATGTCAATTTCATTATTTTTTGTTATTATTTCGCCTTGTTTTAGCATAAGTCTTTGCGTCGGAATTCGTATGTTTTCGGCGGTTAAACGTCCGTCTAATACGGGATAATTTCCGTTATCCGTCATTTTCATATTGCCTGAAAATTTCCCGCCTTTAAATACTCTTTGAGATATTAAAACATTTAAAAACTCACTGGGAAGAGGGTTTGGAATATCAAATCCCAAGTCTTTAATTTTTCCTGTTGTTACATTTATGTTTCCGTTTAGGGTTAAAATAGGCTTTATGCCTTTACTTTCTCGTGTTAATTCTTTTGCGATATAGTATTTTATTGACTCAATATTAAGGTTGTCGTCTTGTAAATGTATATCTGCTTTTAATGCTCTGTCATAGTTTTTAGGACTTAAACTTGAACCTGCAACTAAAATATCGTCGCCTTTGGCAATTTTGCCCATTAATGTTATATCAAAATTATTATTTTTGGAATTAATTATAATCTTTGATTGTGATTTGCCTTCTAAGGTTAATGGCACCATAGCTGTTTTAGACAGATATTTTTCAAAAAAATCATTCGTTAAAAGAGCGTGCACATCAATATGAGTATCAAGAGTTTTTAAATAATCTTTTACATAACCCTCAAAATCAAATGTATTATATCGTTTATTATCGTAATATCCTTTAAAATCACTCAAAAACAAGTCATTTTTTTTGAGTGTAATTTTACCTGATGTAATATTAAACGGTATATTGCTTAAGTAAAAAACTTTACCCGATAAACGATTTAAATTTAAAATGCCGTTTAGGTCATTATTTGTAAGATTTATCCTGAAATCAATATCTCCGTTAATATCTTTTATTATTGCAAGAACATCATTAATATTATTTTCAACTATATCAGTTTGCAGCAGTTTTATAATATCTGGGATAAAAAATCTTTTGGCAAAAACACTGATTTCAAATTGATTATCAACCCCTGCTGAAGCATCAAAGAATATTTGCGAGCGGTTTAACGTCAAAGGGCATTCATTTACATATATGTGTTTATTTTTAATAACAATTTTATTATCATCTTTAAACGCCACATATACAGGTTGTTTTCCGTTTTTTTGAATGTTTGCTTCAAATTTAAAATGTACAAATCTTTCTGTTTTTTGTGTATTATCAATACTTAAATCATAAGCTTTAAGATTAATATTTGTACCGTTATCAAGAGAGTATAATATTTGACTGTTATTTAAGTATAAAATTGAATCATAAAAATCCACAATCCAATCTGATTTAACGGGCTTTGTATTTTGTTGTTTTGGTAAAGCTTCCAATAAGGGATTTATATCCGCATAAAACGTATCAACTCCCAGCCTGTTTATTATTATGGTTTTATTTAATATCTCTTTTAATGAAATTAAACCGTCAAGCCTATTAATTTCCAGTAATTTTTTATTATCTTTTTCCGCTGATATTTTATCTGCTCTAAACTCAATATAGGGAAAATCATCTGTTTTTAAATATGGGTTTATAACAGATACATCAATATCTGCATATTTTTTCACAATATTTTCTATTTTATTAATTACTTTTTTATCGGAAAGTGCTTTAGGCAGAATTTTTGAATATGTAAGAGTTAATAACCCTATACCCGATAAGGTTAATACAAAAAGTATTAAAATGATTTTTAGTGCTAATTTTTTCATTACTTCTCCATGATATAATAAAATTATGAAAAAATTCTTGTTATTAATAAGTTTTATATTAATTTTTCAAAATGTCGTATTCGCTAATCAGACAATATTTAGCGAAAAAAATAAGTTTGGTATAAAAGATGAAAACCAAAATATTATAGTAGAACCAAAATACAATAAAATAATTCGTCTTGGAGAAAAATCATATATTGTTCAAAAAAAGTCTAAATTCGGGATTATTGATTTATGCGGAAATATATTAGTTCCTATTAAATACAGGCATGTTGAAAGAGTGCTGGGCAAATATGCAAAACTTGGAAATTATGGTGATTTTGGCTTGTATGATGAAACGGGCTTTGCTGTTTTACCGCCTGTCTATGACTCTATTGATTTACTTTTTGGCGGTATGCTGTTAACATACGATAATTATAAATACGGAGTAGCTGACTTTAAAGGTAAAATTCTGCTTGATAATATTTTTGAAGATATTTATATGCCAAAACCCAATGTAATGCGTCTTGAATATAAAGGACAGTGGTATGAAATAGAAAAGGTTACATCAGATACTCTTACTCTGCCTGAAGATTATAAAACAATAGCTCAAAATTCGGATTTTAAAGTTACTAATCTGGTTGTTAATACCGGTGTAGTTTCAGGGTATTCGGTTTTGACTTTTACAGATTATTTGATTAAATTAATTTCTTCTATTTCCCCCGCACATGAAGAAACCATTGACCAATTAATGCTCTCACAAGGGGCTGAAACTGTTTCAATTTTTGTTAAGCTTACATGGCTGCCTATGTATCCTATTAATTATGCAAGAAATTATTACAGGCATGTCAGAAATCCATATAACGGTCCTTTGGTAGAAACAAAAAACAAACTAAAATCAAAAATGAAGTAATTTATAAAAATATTTCCGCTAAGTAAAGTATGATATAATATCAACAAATATAAAATAATTTTAAGGATATTTGTGGAAGTAACTTGTTTTAAATTATGAATTTTATAAAACGAGAAAAGGTAATAAAGTTATATTATGTGGGAGCAAAAGGGTTGAACTTTGGCGACTCAATTAATCCTATAGTTTTTGAACGTTTATTAAATATTAAAACTAAAAGAGGATATCCTACATATTCAGATGTAATAGGTATCGGCAGTTTAATGGAAAGATTAAATTTAAAAGATATTCTTAATACTAAATGCGGATATTTTTTTAAATACAGTTATAAGCCTATATATACAATGGGTACTGGGTATAAAACTGCCTTTGTTTCCGGTTCAAAATTTTTAGACAGACCTTACAGAAAAATTATTCCGCTAGTTTTAAGAGGAAAACTTTCTCATAAAACGTTGGAAAATTTTTGCAAAAAAAAATTTGAAAATGTTGCATATGGTGATTTAGGGCTTATTTTTAATTTTCTTCTTAATAAATTAGAACCTAAAAAGTATTCAGTGGGTATTATTCCACATTTGTTTGATTATAATAATCCTATTATTTATAAACTTGCGGAATTCTATGGAAAAAACGCATGTATTATTAACATAGAAGAAGAACCGTTAACTGTACTTGAAAAAATTCAGCAATGTGAAACTGTTTTATCCTCCAGTTTGCATGGTTTAATTGCTGCAGACAGTTTAAATATACCTAATAAAAGAATTAAAATTTCGTATTTGCGAGAACAACAAACACAGGTAGATTTTAAATTTAATGATTATTATTCGATATTCTTTGATAAACCTATGCCTTATTGTGATGTTATGAATACTCCCGAGGAAAAATACTTTGAACTGTTTAAGGAAATTACACCCGAAAAAATAGCTCAAAATTATGAAATTTCATACTCTGTTGTGCAAGAATATCAAAAAATACTTCTAAAAAAAGGTGAAGAACTGAAAAATTTATTTTAAATACTTATATTATACTTTTTAATTCTACATAAATATCACGTTTATTTAAGTCACCTTTAACTTTTACTCGGAAAGCACTTTCTTCTTCCTTATCAGCATTAATTTTTGGTACTTCTTTTAGTTTGTCTTTATAAATTTCGTATGTATTTTCGGGTTTAAATGCAAATTTTAGTATCCAGCCTAATGGTACAAAGAGAATTTTTACTCTTCTTACTTCTTCTTTATTGTATTTACCCAATAAATTCAGTTCTCCGTTTTCTTTTTTAAGGTTGTAATCTCCCTCAATCAACATAGAGAGATATTTTTGCGACGAGGTTATTTTGACATTTTTTAAGTCATAATTGTCTATAGCAAAATTACCTTCAATATCAGAGCTTAGTGCTTTCATATTTTTCATATCAATGTTAACTATGTCAGATACTTTGAATTTTAAAGGACGTTTTATCATTCTGGATTTTTTAATCATAAATTCGGTGCTGCCAAGCTGAGGAAGAAACCCTTGTTTTACCGAAAAATGAGCCTTTGCATTTACATTATTAAACCCGTTTTTAAATTTTGCTTTTAATGATGCATTTGCTAACCCTTGTATTTGATTTGGCAAGTTAAATATAATATCGCTTGCTGTATTTGAATCTATATTCTGTGCGGTAAAATCAATTTCGGCATCTTGATTTTTTATATTATATTTACCTTTTGCATTTAACTTTCCTTTTGCAAAATTAGCGTTCGGCATTGAAAATTTGAATATATTATTAACTAGACTTCCGTTCAATAATATGTTTGTAATTTCAATTCGATTTCTTTTTATTTTATTAAGTTCAATGTTCCATTCGTCAATATCAAGGTCAATATCTATTTCTTGTGCTTCCTTTTGTATATCAATATTTTTAGCCTTAGCTTTATTTTTGGGAGTTTCTATAATAAATTCATCTAAGAATAAAAACATTTTATAAATTCTGATTTTATCCCCTAATTCATTTTTTGCTTCAAAAGCACAGTTGAAAGGTGATTTTTTATATGTTCCTTCCGCAGAAATATTTATTCTTTTAGAGTTCGCATCAACCATTGCTTTTTTAACGTAAAAGTTTTTATAATTTGACTCTTTTATAATAAAAATACCTGTTGCCAGCTTTTTATTAAAGTCATATTTTAAATCACCGCTGAAAAAACCGCCTTGAACATAGCGTTTTAAAGAGCCTATAACTGAAATCGGTGCTTCATTCCTTGTTCTGCACGTTAAATAATCGGGTGCAAGATGCCCTTGTTTTTTTACCAAAAGTCCTTCACCTAATAAGATAAACTTAATACCCGTTTCATCTTCTGTTGAATAATCATAATGTTTAATATGTAATTTATCGGTTTCTTTAAGAGTATTAACAAGTAATCTTCTGTCTTTATCGGTTAAACCCAAATTAGAGTGTTTATATCTTAAATCAGAATTTTTAGGAATTTTTAAAAGATAATCTACATATATTTTTTTATTTTTAACGGTATAATATACGCTTGCATCGACTGTCCTGGTTATTGTTAATTCGGGAATGTAATTATTTGCGAATTTATCGGTTAAATTTGCTATTACTATACCTTCAACACTTTGTTCTTTTGTGGCGGTATTATGTATGGAAAATTTTGTATAAACTTTTTCTTTCCCTAATGTACCTTTTGCCTGAGCATTAATGTTTTTTTTGTCAAAATAAAATATTACGTTTGGAAAAGCAGCAGGAACATTAAATAAAGTTGTCTTTGCCCCAAGATTTTTTGTTTCGCAAGTTCCGTAAATTCCTGTTTCTTTTACTTGCAAATTAACATTCATCAACCCTGAAAAATCGTAAAAATTTTCTATAAATACTTTATCTTTTTTCTTTAATTTCTGAAAATATAATAAAGAGGTTTCTATATCATTTATAGGCAAGTCGTTTCCTTGAATTAAAAAATCACTTTGTTTATTATCATCAATAATTTTACCGTTTATATTTAAATCGGAGGTGCCTATATTTACAAGTAAATCTTTGGCATAAAGAGCATTATCATCTATGTACAAATAACCTTTTCTTCCTATGTTTATAAGGTTTTTTAACAAATTAGACATTATTTCCGCTTCAAATGTGCAATAAGTCTTATTATCTGATGAATTTTTTATATCTAAATTTGCTAATGTAATAAACACACTGTTTAATTCACCGTTATCAACCCATATTTCGGCTTTATTTATTTTTATTTGAGGAAATGTTTTTAATTTAAAATCGGAAGCTTTTTTGTTCTTGTTTTTGTTTACTAAATTTTTAAACCCGTTTTTGTTAATAAAAATATATTCAATATTAAGATTTTTAATTTTTAATGTTTTTAAATCATAAGTTAAATATAATTTTTTTGCGGTTAAAAGCTCTGTATCTTTATCTTTCAAATATATTTTTTGAACCTCGGTTTTAACCGTTAAATCAGGTTTTGCAATAAATTTGAAAGAATCACTTTTTGCCGTGATACCGGTTCTTTTTAAAATTGTTTTTTCAATCTTATTAATAATAATTTGATTATTCAAAATGACGGGAAGAACAAAAAGGAATAAACCATACAATATTCCTAAGAATAACACAACATATAAAATTAAAAGTCTAATCCTTTTCATACTAAAATAATACTATAAAAAAAGAAGAACCGCTAAACGGTTCTTCTTTTTATTAAACTTCGATATATTCTTTAAGACGTTTACTTCTGTTAGGGTGTCTTAATTTTCTTAAAGCTTTTGCTTCAATTTGTCTGATACGTTCACGGGTAACGCCGAAGAGTTGACCTACTTCTTCTAATGTTCTTTGTCTGCCGTCATCCATACCGAATCTCAAACGAAGAACATCACGTTCTCTTGGAGATAAACCGTTTAATACTTCAGCTAAATCTTCTCTTAAAAGTTCCTGAGCTACGGTTTTAACGGGAGCATCAGCATCTTTATCTTCAATAAAGTCACCTAATCTTGAATCTTCTTCTTTACCGATAGGAGTTTCTAAAGATAAAGGTTCCTGAGCAACTTTTATAATTTCTCTTAATTTTGGAACGGAAATATTCATTTCAACAGCTAATTCTTCTTCCGTTGGTTTTCTTGAAAGTTCTTGAGCAAGTTTTCTTGTAACTTTCTTTAATTTGTTAATTGTTTCAACCATGTGAACGGGGATTCTTATTGTTCTTGCTTGGTCAGCTATAGCTCTTGTAATGGCTTGTCTAATCCACCAAGTAGCATAAGTAGAGAATTTATAGCCTCTTTCGTGGTCAAATTTTTCTGCGGCTCTGATTAAGCCTAAGTTGCCTTCTTGTATAAGGTCTAAGAACAGCATTCCTCTGCCTACATATTTTTTAGCTATACTTACAACAAGTCTTAAGTTGGCTTGAACAAGTTTTCTTTTTGCAATAACGCCTGCATTACCGCCTTGAATTATTTTTTTAGCCAAATCAATTTCTTGTTCTGCCGTTAATAACTTAATACGGCCGATTTCTCTTAAATACATTCTGACTGGATCATCAAATGATATACCTTTTTGAAGAAGAGCGTCAGTTAAAGATACATCATCATCTTCATCTTCTTCTTCGGCAATATCAGCGGAGAATAAATCTTCATTCTCCATCGTGTCTATGATTTTGTTTCTCTCTGAATTTATTATAACGTCCATGCCGTCTCGGCTAATTGAATCAGGTTCGGTCATTAATAAGATGCCTGAAGATTCACTTTGTTCATTTTCCATTGTTTCTTCTTCTTCATCCATTATTCCGACTACTGATAAATCTGAAAGTTTCTTTTTGCTCATGAAAGTTATTCTCCGATTGTTTGTTTATTTTTTATCTTTTCTCTTAATTGCATTTGGAATTGCATTGATTCAACATCGTCATCATTCAAGTTCTTATACTTAGAGGCAAGCTCTTTTTTCTCGCAATCTGTATGATACTGTTCAATCTTTGCTTTATTCTCCCTTACCGCAGCTTTAAAGTCATTGTCCGATAATCCTTTAAAACTGTCAGCTATATATATTAAATCTGTTATTATATCCTTTAATTCATTATCCTCAGCAAACTGGTTATACAGGGATTGTATTATTTTTTCAACCTCATTATTTACCTGACATGCTATTTTGTCAATTGCTTCTTTGATAATAATTAAGTTTTTATCTATAAATTTAACATTTTTTATATTTTCTGAGAGGTAGTTTATGTTGTTTTTATTTACATCAGCTAAAAACAGGGATAATAAATTTTTTTGTGCTTTTTCACAGAAATTTGAAGATTTTGTTACAATTCCCGAATAACTTGTTTCTATGGTATTTTGCAAAGATTTACTCCTGTTTACTTCCCTAATCAATGCTTTTTCGTCGATATTAATTCTGTCGGATACAAGCTTTATATATTCATTTTGAACTATATTGTTCGGAATTTCCTCGATTAAAGGCATGATTTTTTTTACTAAAGCTAACTTATCTGTTGGAGAAAAATCGCTTTTGTAATTTTTTAATTGTTGTTCAATTTCAAAGTCTAAAAGTAATGGAGCCTGATTTATATATTTTTTATAAGCGTCAATACCGTATTCTCTAATGTATTCATCGGGGTCTTTACTGTCAAAAGGGGCAATTACTCTGATTTCACAAGTATATTTATCTTCCGATAATGAAGAATAGGACCTGTCAAACATTTTAATATTGCCTAAACCCGTAAATGCTTCTTTTATAACATCGGTACTTCTTTGAGTTGCTTTTAAACCGGCAGAATCGGTATCAAAAGCAAGATATATTCTTCTTGATTTTGAATACTTTGCTATTAACCTGACATGGTCAACCGTTAAAGCTGTTCCGCACGATGCTACCGCATTTTTTAATCCCGCCGCTTGAGCTGATATTACGTCAAAATAACCCTCCATTATTACTACGTAATCTTCTTTTATCATGCTGTCTTTTGCTGCGTTAATTCCGTATAATGTTCTGCTTTTATTATAAAGAACAGTATCGGGAGAGTTTAAATATTTAGGGTTTTGGTTTGCTTCAATTGCTCTTGCCCCAAATGCTATTACGGTATTTGTTTCATCTTTAATCGGAATCATTATTCTGTGGCGGAAACGGTCAATATTATCGCCCTTTTCTGTTTGAACGGTTAAACCGGCTTTTTCAAATATGGTCGGGGTAAATATTGCTTTAAATTCATTTTGAAGCTCTGTATAGCCTTTTTTTGAATATCCCAATTTGTATTCGTCTATTATATCTCTTGTTATTCCTCTTTTTTCAAGGTATTCAAGAGCTCCTTTTGCTTCGGGGAGGGTTAATAGGTTGTTATGATAATATTCGCAAGATTTTTCAAGCAAATCTTTTATTTGCTGTTTTTCTTCGGTATATTTTTGATTGTCAGAGTGGCTTTTGGGTAATTCAATTCCGAATTGCATTGCTAAATCTTTAATTACGTCGGAAAATGATTGATTGTTAATTTTCATTAAAAATGTTATGGCATCACCGCCTTCTCCGCAGCCAAAACATTTAAATATTCCCTTTTGCGGGTTTACGCAAAATGAGGGAGTTTTTTCATTATGAAACGGGCAGCATCCCCAGTAATTAGCACCTCTTTTTTTTAGCACTACCCTTGATTGGACAGCATCCAATATATCAAGTCTGCTTCTTATTTCATCTATTGCTTCACTGTATGTTTTTGGCTGTGACATTTATTTTGTTAATCCGTTCATTGTTGCAAGTTTAAATAAAAATTCATCGTTATTTTTTTGTATAAATGGTTTTGGTAAAAATATTTCTTCATATTTCGCCAGAACATATCTGTCTGTCATCCCTGAGACATAATCACAAACTGTCTGCATAATTATTTTTTCGGCCGATGAGGGATATAGTGATTTTAGTTCTTCACAATAATATTCAAATAATCTTTTAATAATATTTTGTGCCTTATCTTCTTCTTGTTTTGCGGGTGAATTATTATAAACGTGTTCAAACATCCATGTTCTTAAATTTATAAATTGTTTAAAACATTCATCCGACATTAATATTTTATCTTTTCCGAAACTGTTTTCAATAATATCGTTAACAAGTTTTGTTAACCTTATTCTGTTTGTTGTAGAAAAATATTCTACGCTTTCTTTAGGTATATCATCGGTTTTGATAATACCAGCTCTTATTGCATCTTGGATATCGTGGTTAATATAAGCAATTTTATCGGAAATTCTGACGACTTGTCCCTCTAAAGTAGACGGGTTATAGTCATAAGAGTGATTTAAAATTCCGTCAATTGTTTCTGCGGTTAAATTTAAGTCTTCAATAAATTCTACGACTCTTACGCTTTGTTCATTATGCCTGTATCCGTCAGGCATAAGAGAATTTAAAACTCTTTCTCCGCTGTGTCCGAAAGGAGTATGACCCAAATCATGCCCGAGTGCTATCGCTTCCGTTAAATCTTCATTAAGTTCTAATGCTCTTGAAATTGTTCTTGCAATTTGAGAAACTTCAAGAGTGTGTGTCATTCTTGTTCTAAAATGGTCGTCATATGGAGAGAAAAATACCTGAGTTTTATGTTTTAACCGTCTGAATGCTTTTGAGTGAAGAATTCTGTCTCTGTCACGTTGATATTCCGTTCTTAAAGTGCACGGTTCTTCATAGCGTTTTCTTCCTTTTGTGTTTCGGCTTTTTGATGCTAAAGGCGATAAATACAAAAGTTCTCGCTCTTCTATTTTTTCTCTGACGGTTTTATTCATATTCCTTTATCCCTCAACCTTTTTTATTTTATAACAAATTATTCGTAATTTTTTAATTTGTAAATATAATGTAAATCAAGGACTTGATTATTAGTTTTTTTTCTTATATTATCAAGCTATAATATTGAATTATTGTTATTGAAAGGAACGAAAAATGTCAGTTGAATGTGCAATATGCGGTAAAAAACCATTGAAAGCTGCAAAACTTTCATTCTCTCATAAACACCATGTATATAGACAAACTCCAAACTTACAATCTGTTAAAATTAACGATAACGGTACAATAAAAAGAGTTAAAGTTTGTACTTCTTGTTTAAGAGCAGGAAAAGTTCAAAGAGCTGTTTAGTTTTTTAGTATTATAAAAAAGAACCCTTTAAGGGTTCTTTTTTTTATGCGGCTTTTTGTTCCGCAAAACTTTGTTTTAGTGCATCAACTACTTTTGAACTTAGTTCTCCGTTTTGGACTTTTGCATCTAAGATTTTATAAGCGTCACTTTGTGACATCGGTTTTTTATAGCTTCTTTCTTCTGTTAGGGCTGAATATACATCAGCTACGGATATAATTTGACCTAAAATGTCATTATTTTCGGAAACCGGTTTATGATGATTTCTTACTATATTTTGTACTCTTTTTGTAATATTGGTATTTTTTAATAACTGATAGCCCATTTCGGAATGCAGATTGATTATTTCTCTTTCATCCTTATCTAAGGCACCGGGTTTATTTAATATTTCTTCGGGAATTAATGCTTTGCCTAAATCATGTAAGGTACTTGCTTGACCGAGAAGTTGTTTTTCTGCTTGAGACAAGCCAAGTTCGCTTGCTATCTGTTGAGCGAATTGGTTTGTTGTTTCAAGATGGGTATTAGCAATACTTTCTACATTTTGTGGGTTTACAATCCCTTGCAGATTGTTGTTTTTTAATATGCTTTGAAGTTCGGGATTAGATTTTATCAAAAAATTTAAATATGATTTATCAGTATATGTTTTTAGTAATTGATTAGGTGCGTATTGGTTTTGTGTTGCAGTCGTACTTATCGGGTTAGATACATTTGTGTTAACCGCACTTTTTTGAAATTCATCAGTTGTTTTTTGAATTCCGTTATCAACAAATGAATTATTATAATGATTGCCTAATCTTTGAGCGGACGTAATATTAGGCGAATATATTTGATTTATTCCGTTTAGAAAATTTACTGAAACCATAAGATATCCCGATATTATAAAAAAGGTATTTTTTTACGGAAAATTTCATATTTTATAAAAATATTTACAAAAGTTAAAATAAAAAAAAGAACCTGTTTCAGGTTCTTTTTATGCCGCTCTGCTGGTTAATGATTTCAGAGCTTCTACAACTTCTGTACTTACTTCGCCGTTTTGAGCTTTTTGGTCTAAGATTGAGATTGCTTCTGCGTTAGAAAGTGCTTGTTTATAGCATCTGTTTTCTCTTAGTGCCGAATATATATCGGCAACAGACAGTATTTGACATAATATATCGCCAGATTTTTGCGGTTGATGATGATATTTGATAATATTTAATGTTCGTTTATTGAAACCGGCAGAAGATAACAATTCGTATCCGAGTTCTGCGTGAAGGTCTACTATTTCTTTTTCTTCTTTTGTTAATTTTCCCGGTTTATTCAAAATATCTTTCGGTATTAATGTTTTGCCAAAATCATGGAAAATAGCCGCTTGTTCTAATATTTTTTTATCTGCTTGAGATAATCCCATTTCTGTTGCAAGCTGTTTTGCAATAATATCAGTTGTTTGCAGATGTGTATTTCTCATATTTAATACATTTTCGGGAGATATTTCCAGTTGAACTCCTTTTGATGCAAGAATATTTTCTATATTAGGGTTATTTTTTATAAATTGTTCTATAAAATCTTTTTGTGCATATGTTGATAAAAGTAATTTTGGAGAATAAAAATTTGATAAGTTTATATATTTAGATGGTTCCGGTGTCTTTTTTGGTGCACTGGTATATAATGCTTGTTTAAAAGGTGTCGACGGAATAAATGGTTTTATTCCCGATGTATTTGTTGTCCTTGAAACATTTACATTGTTTATATAGTTATTACTTACCTGCAAAATAAAATACCTTATTAACCTACCTACCTTATGTTAATATAAAAACATTTTCAAAATAAAAATTGCCTTTTTTGTAAAAATTTCTTGACAATATGTAAAAAAATAAGAAAATATAGGTAATGTTATAAATGTATATGTTCGTGGAATAACATAAAAGTTAGTATAAAAAGGAGATAGTTAATGTATTCAAAAGAAGAACTCGCAGAATTAATTATTAAAAATCCTGAAGAGTATAATTCTTACAAAAAAACTTTGGATGAAGAACTCGATTTGACAGAACTTGATTTTTCAAATATTTCGTTGGAAGAAGTTGATTTTACAAATACTGAACTTGCCGGTACTTCTTTTGTTGACTCTCATATATCAAATTGTAATTTTACGGCAAGCGATTTAAATGCGGCGGATTTTACAAGAGCAAATTTAATTGAATGTGATTTTTCGGAAAGCGTTCTTAACGGTACTGATTTTAGTTATGCTACGGTTAATTATTGCAACTTTACTGATGCGGATATGGCAGGTTGTATTGTTAAAGAAGCTGATTTATCTGATTCCGATTTTTCTGCAAGCTCTAATCTTTCCGCAACACGTGCCGATGATACTACTATCTGGCCTGATAACGATTTACTCCCTGATGATTTTGACAGTAATTACTCAAAAGAAGATGAAGAGGGAGAAGAAGAAAACACTATTTCTGATTATTAATATTTTATTGATATAAAAAAACAGCCCCTTATATTTGGGGCTGTTTTTGTTTTAATTATTTATCCGTCGGAATTCTCATGCCGTAGAATGATCGGATTACAAAAATTACCGCGATAACAAATAATATTATTCCCGCAACGGGAGCTATATTTTTAAACGCGGGAGCTATTGCTATTTCCATTGCAAGAAGCCCGAATAAGGTTGTAAATTTAATAATAGGATTCATAGCAACGGAGGAAGTATCTTTAAACGGGTCGCCGACGGTATCACCGACAACTGTTGCATCGTGCAATGGTGTTCCTTTTTCCGCCAAATCAACTTCTACTATTTTTTTAGCATTATCCCAGCAGCCGCCGGCATTTGCCATAAATACCGCTTGGAATAACCCGAATATTGCTATACCGATTAAGTAGCTTACAAAGAAAGATACGGGGTTTAAATTATTACTCATCGGTGCTGACAGGCATGCAAAAGCAAGAGCAAACGCAAATAATGCTATAAATATGTTAAACATACCTTTTTGGGCATATTCAGTACAAATTTTAACGACTTCTTTTGAGTTGTCAACGTTAGCCTTTTTATCGTCAGATTCACCGAGTTTAATATTTTGAGCAATATATTTAACTGCTCTGTATGCACCTGTAGTAACAGCTTGCATTGAAGCACCGGAGAACCAATAAATAACCGCTCCGCCCATTAACAAGCCTAAGATTGTATAAGGGTTTAAAAGGTTTAAAATGGCTTCAGGTTCAATGTTTAGTGTTTCTTTAATAACAAGAATTAATGAAAATATCATTGTAGTGGCACCTACAACGGCAGTACCTATTAAAACAGGTTTTGAAGTTGCTTTAAAAGTATTACCGGCTCCGTCATTTTGCTCTAAAAATTTCTTAGCGGTTTCAAAGTTGGGTTCAAAGCCAAATTCATTTTTGATTTCTTCTTTTACGTTTGGAATTTCTTCGATTAAAGATAATTCATAAACTGATTGTGCGTTATCGGTAACGGGACCGTAACTGTCAACTGCGATTGTAACCGGGCCCATTCCCAAAAAGCCGAATGCAACCAAACCGAATGCAAATACGGATGAATATATCATTATATCACTCGGGATATGTAAACTTGCAAAATATGACATTGTCATTAATGCAACTATAACAAGTCCTATCCAAAAGCCCGAGAAATTACCCGAAACTATACCTGATAAAATTGTTAAAGAAGCACCGCCTTCTTTTGAAGCGGTTACAACTTCCGATGTGTGTTTTGCTTTTGGGCTTGTAAATACCTTTGTAAATTCGGGTATTAAAGCTGCACCTAAAGTACCGCAGCTTATTATTATTGATAAAGTAAGCCATAAGTTATTCGGCATATTGCCTAATAAATAGCGGCTTATGGTAAAGGTCATTGCGATTGATAAAATTGAAGTTAACCAAACTAAATTTGTTAAAGGTGCTTCAAAATCCAAATCTTCTTTATCTGAGTATAATATTTTGTTTAAAATACCGTTAACCCCGTAAGCAACGACTGATGTAATAATCATAAGGTATCTCATAACAAATATCCATGTTAAGAGTTGAATTTGATATTCGGGAAATACCCCCAATAAAATAAAGCTTACAAGGGCAACCCCCGTTACGCCGTATGTTTCAAAACCATCGGCAGTAGGTCCTATTGAATCACCCGCATTATCTCCCGTGCAATCAGCAATAACTCCGGGGTTTCTCGGGTCATCTTCTTTAATTCCGAATTGAATTTTCATCAAATCCGAACCGATATCGGCAATCTTTGTAAAAATACCTCCCGCAACACGCAGTGCGGATGCTCCTAAAGATTCACCTATAGCGAAACCTATAAAGCAAGCACCGGCTAAATTCCCCGGAACAAATAATAATATGGCAAGCATTACTATTAATTCAACACTTACAAGTAATACGCCGATACTCATTCCCGCTTTTAACGGAATATTTAATATGTCTAACGGTTTGTTTCTTAGGGCGGTAAAAGATGTTCTCGCATTAGCTAAAGTATTCATTCTTATACCAAACCAGGCTACTCCGTATGAACCTAAAATGCCTATTACTGATGCGGCAAGGATTATAAGTACATTTTTAACGCTCATTTCCTGTAAAAAACCAAAATAGAATGCAATACATATGGCAATCAATATTTCTAAAACTATTAAGAATTTACCCTGTTGAACAAGATATGTTTTACAGGTTTCAAAAATTGTGTTGCCTATTTCTATCATACATTTATGGGCTTTAATTCCTTTAATTTGAGCATAGGCAATTAACCCCCAAATTAGTCCTAACAAGGAAACAACTATACCTGTTAAAAGTAAGCTAAAGTTATCGCCCTGAATTTTAGGAACTATTAAGTTTGCCTCTCCCGCCAACGCAGGCACCACCGTTAAAAATAGCGATAAAAACGCTAAAAATAAATATTTAACGGAGTTTGTCATTTTGTTTAAAAACGGCATTATATTCTCCTTTTATCTGTCGATACAACCTTGTAATTATATAATATTATTTAATATTTAACTACTTTTAAACAAAATTTAATTTTATAAAAAATAAAATATGATTTCTTTTATTTTTTTACTCCTTCCGGAATAAGTCTGTATCCGCCTCCGTATATGGTTTCAATATATTTTGTTCCGTCTGAAATTTTATCAAGTTTTGTTCTGATATGACGCATGTGAACTCTTATTGTTTCAACGGCATCATCTGCTTCATAACCCCAAACATCTTTTAAAATCTTGGCACTTGACACCATATTGCCGTAATTTTGCATAAGTAAATTTACTATATCAAATTCAATCGGTGTAACTTTTGCTTGTTTACCTTTTATTTCAACGGTATAAGATTCGGGTATTAATGTAATATCACCTTGAGTTAATACTTCTTTTACCGCGACTGATTTGGGAATATTATTCGTTCTCTTTAACAATGCTTTTACCCTCATTAAGAGTTCTTCCATTTCAAAAGGTTTTACTAAATAGTCGTCAACTCCAATATTAAAACCTTGTACCTTGTTTTGAAGCATGTTAAGAGCCGTAAGCATAATAATAGGAATGTCTTTTGTGGTTTCATTTTCTCTGATGCGTTTTGCAACGGTGTATCCGTCAACTTCGGGCATCATAACATCAAGAATTATCAGGTTGGGCAGTTCCTGTTTCGCAAGTGCATAACCCTTGTTTCCGTCCGGTGCTGTTATTACTTTGTAATATGCCAGCTCTAAATTTACTTTTATAAGTTCATTTATTGCCGTATCATCATCTACTACTAATATCTTTGCCATATACCGCCTTTAATATTGTTTTTAATCTGTCATAATTATTATGATTGCCTATTGTTGCTATTCTTCCTTTTGAGGCTATCATTTGTGCTATATTTACGTTTTTTAAGTAAAAGTTTATTTTGTCGGTTAAATCATCTGTTGATTTATAAGTTTCAAGTTCATAGCCCGATTCAAAGTTTTCTTTTATGACGCTGTTCTCGGGTGCTATTAAAAAACCGCCTGATGCCGTTATTTCAAGAACTCTATAGTTTATGTTTTTTTTATTTTCGTTTTCCATATCAATATTTATTTTTGATGAACAATAAATTTGCGAAAGCTCTTTTTGATTTTCAACATAACCTTTGTAAGAACTTTTATAAAGTTCTAAAAAATATTCGTCTAAATATTTATTTTTATATATATCATCAAGACTTTTATAAAAATCAAATGAACGGCAAAACAGATTTATAACTCCGAAGTTTTGGATAAGTCTTGATAGTATTATTTCTCTGTTTTTATAAGCAGGGTTGCCCGAAAATGTTATATTGTAATTGAACCCGTTAAATTTTGTTTTATACATCTTTACATCTATTGACGGAATTAACAAATGTTTTTTTGTTTTGGCATCAGACGTAAATATATAATTGTTTTCTTTGCGTTGAAACTCTTTTGGAATATCATTTTTCAGTTCCGCTAAACTGATGATTTTTGATTGATAATCCTTAAAAAAATCAATAAGAATATCTTTTTGGTTCATATCCGTCCAAAAAATCATTACAATATCCGGCTTAATTTTTTTTATTTCTTCAATATTTAAATCGTAAATTTTTTTCTCAATTACAAAATATGAAAGTTCTCGAAAACTGTTTGCAAACCCTTTCGAAATATATTTACCTTTATTGTTATCGGAAATAATTATTAATGCTTTATCCATTCCTTTATTGTAGCAGATATATTAAAAAAAAGAGAGATGAATTTCATCTCTCTTTTTTTGATTAAATAGTTTAAATTATTCAAGTTCAATAGCGTTAACAGGGCAGCAATCAGCAGCTTCTTTAACACAATCTTCGTTGCCTGCTACAGCACCTGCATTAACTTGTGCTTTATCATCAACTGAAAAAACCGCATCACATACTGATTCACATGCACCGCATGCTATACAACTGTCATTAACTGTAACTTTCATTATTTTCTCCTTTGTTCTGTCTGACTTTTTTCAAAGTACAAAAATATTATATCATTAAAATAAAAATTTTAAACCATTCTATTTTAAACTATTGGCAAGAAGCATTTTATCAATACTTTTTTTCGCTTTTAGAATAGTATCTTTATCAAGCGTTATTTCGTTTACTTCATTTTCAAGAGTATTTAATATATCTTCAAGTGTATTATGTTTCATATTCGGGCAAATAATATTTTCATTAATTAAAATAAACTCTTTACCCCAATTGTACATTTTGCTGTCGCGGTTTAATCTGTCAACAACACCTTTTTCCGTTGCTATAACAAATTTTTTATTGTTACTTTTCTTTGCAAATTCCATTATTTCTTTTGTTGAACCTACGAAATCAGCGAGCTTTGAAACTTCGCAGTGGCATTCGGGATGTGCAAGAATAAGGGCATCGGGGTGATTTTTTCTTGCATTTTCAATATCTTCGGGGCGTATCCTTAAATGAGTAGGACAGAAACCGTTAAATGTAATTACTTCAACTCCGCTTAGTTTTGTTTCAACCCATTTCCCAAGGTATGTATCGGGTGCAAAAAGTACTTTATCCGTATTAAGGCTTTTAACTATATCAACGGCGTTGGAACTTGTACAGCAAATATCGCATTCTGCTTTGACTTCTGCTGTTGAATTGATGTAGCAGACAACGGGTAAGTTGGGATTTTTTGCTTTAAATTCGCGTAATTTTTCAACATCAATCATATTCGCCATTAAGCATCCCGAGTTCATATTCGGCAAAAATACTCTTTTTTCGGGCGAAAGTATTTTTGCACTCTGGGCCATAAAATAAACCCCCGCAAATATTATTATATCAGCATCTGTTGTTGATGCCATTTTGCTTAAATACAGTGAATCACCAACAAAATCAGAAACTTCATCTATTTCTATATTTTGGTAGCAGTGGGTTAATATTATTGCATTTTTTTCTTTTTTTAATTTGTTTATTTTTTCGACTAAATTCATATTTGCCCTTTTATTAAAGACATTAAAATACAATTAAAAATTCAAGTCAAGCCGATTATTTAATCCGTTGCCGCAACATTTCAATTGCTTATAGCAAAAGTAAAGTTTGCTATATATTAAACCATTCTTTAATTCTTGATGAAATGTATTCAAATGAATTTATATTCTCAAGTTGTTTAGGTTCAATATTTTTGGAATAAATTAAAAGAGGGACTTGTTCTCTTGTGTGGTCAGTGCCTTTTACCGTCGGATCACAGCCATGGTCTGCAGTAATTATAAGCAAATCATCTTCACTCATAGCATCAATTATTTTAGGCAGGTATGTATCTATTTCTTCAATAGCTTTTGCGTATCCGACAGGGTCGTTTCTGTGTCCGTATAGCATATCAGTATCAACTAAATTGGTAAATATAAATTCTTTATCATAAGTCTTTATATTGTAATTTGAAGTTTTTAATTCATCGAGATTTAACTCATTTTTTACGGCTTTTAATGTAATTTCAAGCCCTTGAGTGTTTCCTCCGGTATGAATGGCGTGAGAGATGCCTTTACCTACAAATATATCTTCAATTTTGCCTATTCCGAGAACTATTCCGTTATTTTTCAAGATTATATCACAAGTAGAATCTTTAAAAGGTTCAACGGAATAATCACGGCGTAAGGCTCCTATTCTTACGGGTTTACCGTCTATAATACGGTATGGCCTTGCTATTACTCTTGATACATTGTATTCATCAGTCAGTATATTTCTTGCAATTTTGCAGTATTCATATAATTTTTCAACAGGAATAATATCTATATCAACCGCAATTTGGAATACACTGTCCGCACTTGTGTAAATAATCGGGAATTTGGTTTTTTCGTGTTCCGTGTGTAAATCTTCTATAACTTTAGTACCTGATGCGGGATAATTTGCCAGTATTCCGCCGCAATTAGTTTCTTTTATAAATTTATCAATTATTTCTTTTGGAAACCCGTCAGGATATACCTTAAAAGGATTGTCCAATATTAATCCCATCATTTCCCAGTGTCCTGTAGTTGTATCTTTGCCTTTTGAGGTTTCTTTCATAATTCCGTATTGACCTATGGCGTGAGGATTATTTGATATCCCTTTTATATTTGCAAGATTGCCCAGTCCGAGTTTATATAAGTTTGGACAATTAAGTCCGTTTACATAATTTGCTACATTACATACGGTATTACATTCAGGGGTATCACCGTACTCTTTGCAGTCAGGCATCGCACCAATACCCATTGAATCAATTACTATAACTATTGCTCTTTTCATTGTTAACTCCTGTTTAGTTAATTATACCTTACATAATGAAAAAAGTTCTGTTGTTATTCAGAACTTTTTAACTAATCCCTAATCTCACTCTCAATTTATTTCTTTTTTTATTAAAAGTCTAACTGAAATACATTCCCTTATCTTCTCTCAAGTATTAAGCCACCACTCCTTCCGTAGATTTGTTTTCTCTCTGTGTATTAAATATTAAAACTTCAAAGAAAGCTCTACAAGCTAAATATTTTTAATTATTATTTACAAATGACCATGCCCCTAGAACTATTTAACTAAAAAAAGTTTTACAATTAGTAATAATGATATTTTTAACTTTTTTCTATTTTTTCCCCTTGACATTGTCATGTGCAATAGTTGCTTAATTTTTCTCTTTTTACTATAAAAATAGCAGTTTTTTTAATGTTAAGGGCATGTAAATTTAACTTGTTAAAAGATTTATGAGCGATTGAGTTAAAGGATATTTTGTTTGCTTTTCGGCATAAATAAACATTGGAGCGGGATTTGCTTCAATAAACACATATTCTCCCTGATTACTTAATCGGATATCTATTCCCGAGTATTTTAAAGCTGATATCTGCATGACTTTTTTGCAATCTTCGCATATATTTTTCGGTAACTCGGTTTTAATGAGTTTTGCGTTTAAATCTTCTCTGAAGTCAATTGTATCGGCTTCTATTCTTATTGCATATATTTCATCTTTAAATGCATATACTCTAATATCAACTCCGTCTATTAACTCTTGAAATTGAACGGGTGAAGTTATTAAAGAATCAAGTCTTTCTTTTGTTAAATCATTTTTTGATAACTTCTCTGTATATGCACCGCCGAGTATGGGTTTTACTATTATTTTATTATTATTTTTATCAAAAAAATCTTCAATTCTGTCTTTATCATTTGTTATAAGTGTGTTTGGAACTCTGATATTGTTTTCTTTCATCAGGTTTATTAAATATGCTTTTTTCTTATGGAGCTCAAAGGCTTTTATTGAGTTTACCCAGTTTGTTTTTAAGGAATAAAATAAACTGCTGAGTGCTGATTCTTTTTCTCTTTGCACCATCTTTGATACAAATTCATCGTCAGAAATTTTTTCAAAAGGAACAGAATAATAATTTCGCCAATAAACACTTTTTATATCACAAAACGAAATCCTCTTCCCCTCAGCTATAATAGAACCGCAATTTTGTGATGTTGCTTCCCAATTAAATATCGGGTAATTTCTTGTATCTAAAAAATAGTATTCTTCTTTTAATTTATCAAGATGATTAGCTACATGTATACAGTGTTCATCATTTCTGCCGCCTAATATTATAATCATAATTTATCTCCGATTAATTTTATGAAAACATATGCTTTGTATTTTGACAATATTAATATTTGTAAAAAATAATAATTATTTCTAAAGTTATAAACAAATATTCCGATAGATAAAAAATAAACAAAAGAAAGGGTAATGTATGGCGATTGAAAAAAATACGTTTATTAATTTTAAAAAAATTCAAAGAGAAAATGTTCCAAACGAACCTGCTCCAAAAGAAGTAAAGCCAAATCCGGATGAATCAATCTTCGGCAAAGGTAAATTGAAAGGCGGCGGCATGGGTGACGTTGCGACAACAATGGCCTTAGGTGAAGAAGGCGGCGGAGATACGCCGGTTTTTAAATTCGAAAAACTCTAATTTAGCTAATTATTTTATTTAAAAAGACGGCTTTTAAACCGTCTTTTTGTAATGTTTAATAAATCTGATATAATTAACTTGTTATTGAGGACAAGTAATTATGCTGTTTAAATTTTTAACATCCGGAGAGTCGCATGGAAAGTGCTTGAATGCAATTATTGAGGGAGTTCCGGCGGGAGTTAATATTGATATTGATTTTATAAATAAAGAACTTGCAAGAAGACAAGTCGGCTATGGACGCGGCGGAAGAATGCAAATAGAAAAAGATTGCGTTAAAATTCTTTCAGGGGTCAGGCTCGGTTTTTCTACGGGAGCCCCTATATCTTTAATGATTGAGAATAAAGACTGGGAAAATTGGCAAATACCTATGAGTATTGAGCCTGTTGATAATACTAACGAAAATATGCAATTAATTGAAGCTAAAAAAATTATTAATGTCCGCCCGGGGCATGCTGATTTTGCCGGAGCTTTAAAATATAACCACTCGGATGTCAGAAATATTTTAGAACGCTCAAGTGCCAGAGAAACCGCTTCAAGAGTCGCTGTTGGTGCCGTCGCTAAATTAATTCTTAAAGAATTTAATATAGATGGGTTGTCTTGTGTAAGCCAAATCGGTGAAGTATGTTATTCGATTAACGGTAATTTGTTTGATTACAAAGAAAAAATCGAAAATTCCGATTTAAGAGTTATTGATGATGATGCTTATGAAAAAATGAAATTTCAAATAGACAGAGCCAAAAATGACGGAGATACTTTGGGCGGGAAATTCATGGTTGTTTTTAAAAACGTGCCTGTGGGTTTAGGTTCTCATGTTCACTGGGACAGAAAATTAGACGGGTTAATAGCTCAAGCTGTTATGAGTATTCCGGCTGTTAAATCGGTTGAAATCGGTATAGGTTCAAAAGCTGCTCAAACTTTAGGTTCTAAAACTCATGATGAAATTTTTGTCGAAAACGGCAAATATGTTCGAAAAACAAATAATGCCGGAGGTATAGAATCAGGTATATCTAACGGAGAAGATATTGTTGTTAGTGCTGTTATGAAAGCTATTCCTACGATGAAAAAAACTTTAAACTCCATCGCTCTTGATAAAAAAGAGGCGGTTCATTCTCATTTTGAACGCTCGGATACTTGTGCCGTTTCTGCTTGCAGTGTTGTGGCGGAAGCTATGGTTGCTATAATTTTGGCTGATGCTATGATGGAGAAATTTTCTCATGACAGTATTTCAGAAATGAAAACTAATTATGACAACTATCTAAAAAGAATATCGGAAAGGTAGTTTATGAATATATCTCTGATTGGGATGCCGGGCTCGGGTAAAACTACTGTAGCTCTTGTATTAAAAAAAGCTTTGCCCTCATATTCCTTTATTGATACCGATGAATTAGTTGTTAAAGAAGAAAATTCCTCGATTAGTGATATTTTTAAAAATAATGGCGAAAAATATTTCAGAGAAATTGAAACTAAAATCTTAGAACAGGTTCTTTCAAATGATAATCTGATTATTTCTACAGGCGGAGGCATTATTTTATCAGATAAAAATATTTCAATATTGAAGGAAAAATCAATTGTTATATATTTAAAAACTTCTTTGAATATCTTGTTTGACAGGGTTAAAAATAATAAAGAACGTCCCTTGTTAAATACGGATGATTTGCAAAACAAATTGGCAAAACTTTTTAAGGAACGCTCAAAAAGATATGAAACGGCACATTATATTATTGACACGGATAATAAAACTCCTGATATAATAGTAAATGAAATTTTAAGGTTGCTTGATGGAAAAAATTGAGGTTAAAATTAAGGCTCAAAAAGAAAGCTCTTACCCGATATATATAGGTGAGGGGCTCTTGGATGATGCTTTTAATTTTATAAAAAAATATACGAGTGCAAATAAATTTTTGGTTGTTACAAATGAAACCGTTATGCCTATATATGGCGAAAAACTTAAATCAGACAGAGTTGAATTTTTAATTCTGCCTGATGGCGAAGTTTATAAAACAATGGAAACTTTAAATAAAATATTGGATAAAGCACTGGAATTAAAGCTTGAACGTAAAGATGCGATAATTGCCCTCGGAGGTGGAGTTATCGGAGATATGGCGGGTTTTGCAGCTTCAATATATCTTAGAGGTATTGATTTTATTCAAATACCAACTACACTGTTAGCTCAAGTCGATTCATCAGTGGGCGGTAAAGTTGCGGTTAATCATGTTTTCGGCAAAAATATGATTGGGGCTTTTTACCAGCCAAAACTTGTTCTCTCCGATACATTAACGCTTGATACACTTGATGAACGTCAATTTAAAACGGGGCTTAGCGAGGTTATTAAATATGCATTTATTGAGAAAACTTGCAATGCCGATAAAAATTATGATTTTCTTGAATTTTTAGAGCTTAATAAAGATAAAATTTTGGCAAAAGATAAAAATATACTTAAACAATTAATAAAAATATGCTGTGAGTTAAAAAGTGCTGTTGTTAACCAAGATGAAAAGGAAAAAGGGTTAAGGGCAATTTTAAATTTCGGTCATACGTATGCTCATGCTATAGAAAAAATTACAGCTTACGAGAAATATACCCACGGGGAAGCAGTATCTATAGGGATGAGAATGGTGTTTGATTTGTCTTTAAAATTGGGAAAAATTTCACAAGAATATTATAACAGAGCAATTTCTCTCATAAAAAATTACGGACTTATTTCCGAATTAGACTTTAAACCTGATGAACAAGTATTTTATCAAGCTATGACTTCGGATAAAAAAGTTTATAATTCATCTGTTCGTTTTATACTTCCCGCCGGTGAAAAAGAAGTAATTACTGAAAGCGGAATTGATAAAAAACTCTGTTTAGAGGGTATTTTATAATTGTAAAAATGTTATAATATAAAAAGAGTTTATAAAGGGGTTTATATGAAGATATTAATTTCAAATGATGACGGAGTAATGGCTGAAGGTATTAAAGCTTTAGTCAGTGAGTTGAGTAAAGAACACGATGTATATGTTGTTGCACCGGATAGAGAACGCAGTGCGGCAGGTCATTCTCTTACACTTCATACCCCGATAAGAGTTGAAGAATTGGAATCTAAATTTGGTGCAAAAAGAATATGGATAACAAGCGGAACCCCCGGAGATTGTGTTAAAATCGGTATTAATGCTATTTTAGCCGATGAAGAAAAACCCGATATAATTATATCCGGAATTAACCATGGACCTAATTTGGGTACTGATATTTTGTATTCGGGAACCGTAAGTTGTGCTATGGAAGGGGCTATGATGGGATATCCGAGTGTTGCCGTATCTTTGGCAAGTATGTCCTCTGAACCTGAACTGTTCCAGAATGTAGCTAAATTTGTTGCAAAGTTTTTGCATAAAATCAAAGAGTTTAATTTCCCTCCAAAAACAATTTTAAATATAAATGTTCCGGGAATTATGCCTGAAGACTTAGCGGGAGTCGCCATAACAAGACTCGGCGGAAAAATGTTTACTGATGAATATGATAAAAGAGTTGATCCAAGAGGTAAAGTCTACTACTGGATGGCGGGCGAACTTATTAAAGCTTGCGAAAATGATGACTCTGATATAAATGCAATGAGATGGAATAAAGTTTCTATTACTCCTATTACATTTGAAATGACTCATTCAATCGTAATACCCGAGCTCGAGAAAGCTCTTTGCAAAGAAAATATAATAGATTGGACATAAAAACTCAATATTGCCCGAGATTTTTTAAATGTTCTATTTTGGGGTTTTCAACCCCTATTATTGCTATACCGTCAAAGCGGAAAGACTTATATTTTTTTTCGTGTTCTTTTAAGTAGCCCGATATCGCCGTATATATTTTTTCAATTTTCCTTTTTGTAATTGCTTCAAACGGATGTCCGTAATTTAAATTGGTTCTTGTCTTAACTTCTATAAAAACTAAAGCAGAATTATCTTCTGCGATAATATCAATTTCGGCATTTTTTGAATAATGCCAATTCTGCTCAATGATTTTATAACCTAGGTTTTCAAGGTATTCTTTTGCTATATTTTCGCCAAGCTTACCTTTTTGTGCATTAAATTTTAAACTCATAATTTGATTATAACAAAATTTTGTGATAATAATTACAGTATGAAAGAAAATAAAAAAACAATATTAATAACGGGAGCATCAACGGGGATAGGCAGGGCTATTGCCATAAGACTTGCAAAAGAAGGATATAGAGTTTTTGCGGGTATAAGAAAAAAAGTTGATAAGGAAGAAATTGAAAGCCTTGATAAAAATATAAAAGGTGTTTATCTTGATGTTACAAATCAAGGCAGTATTGAAAAAGCTTTTTGGTACGTTATAAAAAATACGGATAAAATTGATGTTTTAATAAATAATGCGGGCATAGTTGAGGCATCTCCGGTTGAATGTTTAAATATTAAAAGGCTCAGAGAACAATTTGAAGTTAATACATTTGGTGCTTTGGCTGTTACACAGAAATTCTTACCGCTTTTATCAGGTTCAAGAATTATTAACATGAGCTCTGATGCTTCAACGGGGTTATTCCCTTACATTTCTGCTTATTGTGCCTCAAAAAGAGCTTTAGATATCCTTTTTAATTCATTTTTTATTGAAAATAAAGACAATATAAAAGTCATATCAATAAAACCTGCTTCAATTAAAACCCCGATATGGAATAAATCAGCAAAAAGGGCAAGAGATTATTTTGACGGAATTAATGAAGCAGTAAGGCAAAAATATGAAAAAGACTTGTTAATCTTGGAAAAAAACGCTTTGGAAAATAACACAAAAGGGCTTGAAGTTTATACTGTTGTTGATACTGTTGTAAAAGCAATAAATGCTAAAAACCCTAAAGCTTCTTATAATGTCGGTTTTGATGCAACTTTGGCTCAATGGGTTTCAAAATTTCCGATAGAATTATCCAACAGACTTATTAAAGGCAGACTTAAAATATAGCCAGTCGGCTGATTGATGAAAATTTAATTTTTTTATTTATTAAAGTTATGAACAAAATTTATATTATAATAGTAACTTTAATAGTAATTATATTGGGCTTTTTCGTTTATAACAAAATGTCTTATTTAAATATTGTTGTAAAATTTGATGATTTAGAGCCTTTTGATAAAAAAATGAATGTATATTATAAAGGGTTTAAGATTGGTAAAACCACAAAAATTTATCCTGATACCGATTATAAAAATACATATATTAATTTAAAAATACACCCGCATGATATAAAACTGCCTGATAATATTACAGCAAGAATTAAAAGTAATAAAACAACAAGATATATTAATATATTGTATCCTGATTCACCCTCATTAACCAGAATAAAAAATGATGATGTAATACATGGCAGTGTTGTAAAAGACTTAGACAGCCTTTTAAATGAAGACGGGGTAGGAGAAATTATTTCTGATGCCGCAAGTTTGATGGAGTCAGCTACTCAGGCAACACAAAGTTTAAATGCTATATTTGTTCAAGTAAACGAAATTATTTCAGATATGAGGAAAGATATTCTTTTAACAGCTTCAAATTTAGCTAAAACTTCTTCAAATTTAGAAAAGATGTCAGCATCTTTAAATGCTTCAATATCAGAAGATCAACTTAAAAGTTCAGTTGATAATATTGAAAAAACCACCGAAAATATAAAAGAAATAACTGGGCAGATAGATAAAACAACAATACCGATGGTAAATTCAGCAATGTGTAATGTAAAAGAAACCACAAAAAATATAAATATAATCTCGGGCGGAATAAAAAGAACGTTGCAGAAAAAAATGGGACTGGGGAGATTGTTATTCGGTAGACCCGTTGATAATCAATGTAATTGATGAGATTCGATAAGAACAGTCAATACGGAGATATCAGCGGGTTTAACTCCGCCTATTCTTGATGCTTGACCTAATGTTACGGGACGGATTTTATTTAATTTGTCACGGGTTTCTATAGATATGTGTTTGATTTTAGAGTAGTCTATATCTGACGGTATCCTTATTTTTTCAAGTTTATCCGACATATTTACCTGTTGTATTTGCCGTTTTATATAGCCTTCATATTTTATTTTTACTTCAACCTGTTCATAAATATCGCTTGAGTAACCTAAATTTTTAGTTTTTTCATCAATTTCTTTTAATGTTTCATAGGTTATATTTGGTCTTTTTAAGAGTTCAGAAAGTTTCATACCTCTGTCAATATTTTCATCGTATTTTGCTAAAATTTTATTTACTTCCTCTGTCGCTGAAATTTTATCATTTTGAAGCCTTATAATTTCATCTTCAATTGTCTTTTGTTTATTTAAAAAGGCATTATATCGTTCCTGAGATATTAAGCCCGCATCATAACCTATTTTAGTCAGTCTTTCATCAGCGTTATCCTGTCTTAATAATAATCTGTATTCTGAACGTGAAGTCAGCATTCTGTAAGGTTCATCTATATCTTTTGTAACCAAATCGTCAACAAGAGTGCCTAAGTATGAAGAATCTCTTGAAAGAGTAATCATTTCTTTATTTTGAAGATACTTAATGGCGTTAATTCCGGCTAATAATCCTTGAGCTGCGGCTTCTTCGTAGCCTGAAGTTCCGTTTATTTGCCCCGCACAAAATAAACCTTTGACAAGTTTTGTCATAAGAGTATGTGTAAGCTGAACTGCGGGCATGTAATCGTATTCAACGGCATATGCAGGTTTCATAACATGAACATTTTCTAACCCGGGAAGTGATTGCAGCATTTGTATTTGAACATCTGCGGGCAGACTTGTTGAAAACCCTTGAACATACATTTCATAAGTGTTTTTACCTTCGGGTTCAATGAAAATATGATGTGACGGATTATGAGCAAAACGAATAACTTTATCTTCAATAGAAGGGCAGTATCTTGGACCTATTCCGTGTATTAAACCCGAATACATAGGAGATTTATCAAGGTTATTTTTTATTATTTCATGTGTTTTGCTTGTCGTTCTTGTAAGATAGCACGGATATTGTTTTAAAACGGGTCTATCGGGTAAAAATGAGAAGAAATGAGGTATTTCATCACCGGGTTGAATAACCATTTTGTCAAAATCAATTGTTCTTGCGTCAACTCTTGCGGGTGTGCCCGTTTTTAATCTTCCTGTTTTGAAGCCCAATTTTTGTAATGAGGGTGAAAGTCCTTTTGCACTTGCTTCACCCAGTCTGCCGAATTCTAAATATTGAAGCCCTACCCAAATTCTGGCTTCAAGTGATGTTCCTGTTGTTAAAATAACACAAGGCGAAATATATTCTTGACCGAATTCATCTTTTAAGCCTCTTACTTGTCCGTTTTCAACGAGGAGTTCAGTCATCGTACATTGTTTAAGAGAAAGATTTTCTTCACTTTCAAGCAGTCCTCTTATAAACCGCATATATTCTTTTTTATCCGATTGTGCTCTAAGTGCTCTAACCGCAGGACCTTTTGATGCATTCAGCACTTTTAACTGCATATATGTGGCATCGGCTGCTATACCCATTATTCCGCCAAGAGCATCAATTTCTCTGACCAAACAAGATTTTGCCGGACCTCCTATCGCCGGATTACAAGGCATTAGTGCAATATTATCAAGATTTAATGTTGCCAATAATGTTTTTGCACCAAGCTTTGCACAAGCTGTTGCCGCTTCACAGCCCGCGTGTCCCGCACCTACTACTATCACATCGTACTTAAACATAAATTTATTATAAACTAAAAATTTTTTATTTGTTTTTATCTTCAAATTTTTCCCAAAGAATCGGAATGGGTACCTCTTTACAATAACGGCAAGCTTTAGACGGTTTATATTTTGTTAATTCTTTATATATCTTTTCTCCAGAATATTTATATATATCAACATATGGAGGTAATTCTATATTTTTATTATACTTTTCATTATAGTAATATCTAAAGCAATCAGGACATATATATATTTTATGATTCCATAAATTAGGCCATTTTCTTCTTGTACAATTTGCGTAAGATTTTTTTATATCAGAACTTCCGTATTCATTAAATACATCATAGAAAATCTCTTTAATTGCGACCCATAATCTATCTTCTAAATTGTTTACTTTTATTATATCCTTTACCTCATTCAGGTAATTTTTGTATCTGGGGTAATATGTTAAATCTATAAAAATATTATTTGTTCTAATGCAATTCCAAAAATCTGAATTTTTTGTATGAATTAGTAAACCGTTTGTTACGAGTTTTATTATAGATTTTGGGAAAAAATATCGTGTATAATACAAGAAATCATTGATTTGCGGATGAAGGAGAGGTTCTCCGCCCATAAGCCTTATTGTTTTAATATCTATTTTTTTAGAAAGTTCTTCCAAATCTTTTTTAAAATCATTTATATCTGTTAAAATTAATTTATCTACCAGAAAACAAAAGTGCGAACAATTATTGCATTTTAGGTTACAACTGTCTGAAAGATGTATTTCCAAATATTCAATTGTAGGTCTATTTAATGTTTTTGATAATAGCATTCTATAATGATATCATTTTGTAAAATATTTGACAAAAAGTCTTAATAATTAGTAAAAATCTCATGACAAAAATCTTTATAAGAATTATTATAGTATTGTGTTTAATTTGAATGGAGATGGGACTATTAACACTACCGTTGAAAATAAATAT